>JAJRTX010000111.1 GCA_021545665.1 Zetaproteobacteria bacterium | reverse complement strand
GAGATACCTTTGACATGACCGCAATCAATCGCATCAATGGTGGATACAAGCCCTGCATCAACAGCGTTTGCTACGTCCTGCTGACCCTGGCATATCTCCAGGCCATATTTCTGCCAGATCAGACCAAACGAGGAATAGGGAATACCATTGTCGCGTTCCCCCGCACCACCACGTTGATGATGATCAAAACGGTCTGTCTCCGCGTTATATTCACCACCGACATCAATCACAATATCTGCCCTGGCAATCAGCTCCAAATCACGCGTGCGCACAAGTGTGAACGAAGGATTTATGAGCTTAAATGCAGCGACACTGAACACATCATCTGCATGAAAGCTGCCGTTGTGCGTTGCTATCATTTTATCATTCATTTGTTTTTCATTCCATAGATTTAAGCCGTTGCCGGCCTGTATCAGACCGCAACGCTTGCATTGCGCTCTTTGACAGCTTTATTTCGTCAGCGAGATAAAGACCTCGGGCAGCTTTTCAGGCAGGCGATCCACGTGATCAATAATCGTGTAATTGCGTCCAAAGATATCCGCCACATATTCATCTGCTTTGGGATCCAGATTGATGCAGTAACTATAAATCCCATCCTGATCCAGTTCAGTCACTGCCTTGCGGGCATCCTGAATCAACAGCTGTTCGTCATCGACATCAATATCAGCCGGCTCACCATCAGTCAGAATCAGCATCAGCTTTTTATCAGCCTGCTGCGCTTTAAGATAGTGAGCGGCATGACGCATCGCCGCGCCCATGCGGGTGGAATAACTCGGTTCCATCGAGGCCAGACGAGATTTCACTTCATCGTCCCAGTGCTCCGAAAAACCCTTGATGTGATAAAATCGCACGTCATGACGAGTGTTCGAATTGAAACCGGCAATGGCAAATGAGTCGCCCACCTGATCAATCGTCCAGGACAGCAGTGAAACAGCTTCCTGCGATAATTCCAGAATCGTCTGGTTACTCCCTGCCGCCCTTTCGCTCAACGACTGCGATAAATCCAGCACCAGCGATACCACCACATTACGACCATCGCTTCGATGACTCATATTGACTCGCGGGTCAGGCGCAGCCCCGCCCTTGAAGTCAATCAGGGAACGAATCGCCACATCCAGATCCAGTTCAGAGCCATCTTCCTGATAACGCACCCGTACCCGATCCTGCGGCTTGAGCATATCCAGAATGGCCTTCAAACGCTTGGCTGTCGCACTGTGTTTGGCCAGCAAGTTATCAATCACGGCAGCATTACCACTGGGCTGCAATGCCTCATAAACACTCACCCAGTCCGGACGATAATGCTCTGAACTATAATCCCATTCATGGTAATGGCGCGGTGGCAACCCTTTGAGTTCTTCCTCATTCTCACGGTGATCGAGGTGTTCAAAGAGTGTATCTTCATCATCACCCGGCTCAATATAAATCCACAAATGACGATTATCATCGCGATAATCGACTTCCGTGTTATCAAAATAGGTATTCGGCAAGGCATCAGCCTGCCTGCGTGTACGGGCAATGAAGGACAGAGCAATATCGGCCATTGCCGGGCTGCTGGATTCCCCGTCCTGCATGGTCGCATAAAAACGCTCCACAAAACCGCGAATCACGTCGTTCTCAACATGGTATTCGGGATCCAGCATGGCACGCGAAGCAATCGCCAGGCGCAACAGAATCAACGATGTGTCCTGCAAAGCCAAATCTTCCTGAACAGGCATGGGGTGCAGGGCAAGGAATATTTTCCGTAAGCCCGGATAACGTTTGCAGATCAAGTAATCAATGCGGGCATCTTCAAACACTTCTACAGCTACACGTTGATTGGGGCTCCAGTTATCCACCACCATCGGTTCGGACCACCGACGATGCCCGGCCATATGCGCCAGCGCAGCACGATAGCGGTCAATCCCGCTCACACCGCGATCATCATCATAAACATCGGGCAACCGGATGCCCATATGATCATAATAAGGCACAGCCTTACGCAGTTCATCAAAAATCAAAGAATACGGCACCAGATAATCACCATCCTGCCACAGGCCGCGCAAATAGGCATCGAGCTTACGCTCGTTGTCCACCAGCAATGTACCATGGCGCTCGCGTTGCATCACAGCAATCGCATCGGCCGACTTCAGACTGAAATACTCCACCTGACGACCGGGATGGTTGTTATAATATTTGATCCCGTAGTCCACCCAGTTACGAAACCCCTGTAGCGACAACTCGCTCAATAAACGCGGCGACTGTTTGAGCAAATCCGACAGACCCGGGCTGGGGAACGTGGTATGATGACCATGTACAGATCCGGAAGTCTGATCCATCATATCACGCATGATTTCGATATACTGTTGAAATAAGGCATAGCTGTGCAAACGCCGCGTCACTGCTGCGATGGACTGTAAAAACGGCACCATGGCCTTGAAGTTGGTATGGGTGGACATGTAATGGGCAAACTCGCGCATATCCACCAGCGCGGCTTCACCCACCAGTGCTGCAACCGCCGGTGCCTCTTCCAGATACACCAGCAGCGGCTCCGGCCCGCGCCCCATTTTGCCAAGAAAACGGGCGTTCTCGATATACGAAACCAGCCCGTTCTGACTCAACACGGCCTTGGCTTCTTTCATGCAATCATCGAAAATGCGGTCAGCCTGGGCAAAATTACAGCCCAGCCGTTGCCAGTACATTTCAAACTCCATGTTTCTTGCGAGTTGTTCAGGCATAAGTGTCACTCAATTCCGTCGCCGACCTGTTACGCAAACACTGCATTGATGGCATGATCCAGCGTATCGCGAATATCGGCATCATCGGTAATCGGACGCACCAGTGCCATGCGGCAAGCCGCTTTTGCTTCCACGCCCCCCTTAATCAGGGTCGCGGCATAAGTCAGCAAACGGGTGGAAATGCCTTCGTCCAGACCATGGCCTTTCAGATTACGCGCCGTTTCACCGATCTGAACGAGTTTGGCAGCCAGTTCTGTATCAATACCGGTTTCTGTAGCAACAATGCCTGTTTCCACTGCCGCCGTCGGATAATCAAATTCAAAAGCGGCAAAACGCTGTTTGGTTGATTGCTTGAGATCTTTCATCAGGCTCTGATAGCCCGGATTATAAGAAATCACCAGCTGGAAATCCGGATGTGCCTCGACCAGTTCACCTTTTTTATCCAGCGGCAGGGTGCGACGATGATCAGTCAACGGGTGAATCACCACGGTGGTATCCTGACGGGCTTCAACGATTTCATCGAGATAACAGATCGCACCGATACGTGCAGCCGTGGTAAGCGGCCCATCCAGCCAACGCGTGCCGTTGGCATCGAGCAGATATCGCCCGACCAGATCGGAGGCGGTCATATCTTCATTACAGGCTACGGTGATCAGCGGCTTGCCGAGTTTCCATGCCATATATTCAACAAAACGTGATTTACCACAACCGGTCGGCCCTTTGACCATCACCGGCAGACGAGCAGCATAAGCCGCTTCGTACAGCCCGACTTCATCATGCTGCACCTGATAAAATGGCTCTTCTTTAATGTTATATTGTTCCTGTTCGCTCATGGTCGCTCCTGAATGAAATCTTGGTGAGCATTATAGCGAATCGGGCGGAAATAACGAACTTATAAAAATTATAGTTTACATAAAATAAATTTATGTTTTTATCCACTATCGCGTTTATTGAGGAAGCACGTAGGTGCCTGGTTTCATGCCATACGTCTATGTATGGACCTTTGGGCGTGTCACGTGCATCACTGCTGTCCTGCAACATTGTGTAAGCGAAGGCAAAACGACGTTTCTGCCTGAACGGACTGATTTTTGGCAGCAGCCAAAAAATCAGCCCCGCTTTAACGCCAAACAAAAAGGCCCCCGCTTTCGCGGAGGCCTTTGCATGCTTATACGTTGAGTCGGTGTTTATTTATGTGCACCGATTTTTTCGCGCCAATCTTCACCGAAGATCTTGTCAGCATCACCCGGGAAGGAGTCAAATGCACGAGCAAATTCTTTATGCGTCTTGGCATATTCAATCGGATCAGCACCGGATTTCCAGCAATCGTAAGCCTGACCCAGTGATTTACCACCGGCAGCCGGGCTATCGATATGACCGAAGGCACCACCACCACAGGTATTGATCAGGTTACCATGACCCAGGTTCTCAAAGAAACCAGGCAGACGCAGTGCGTTCATACCACCGGAGATGATCGGGCAAGTTGGTTTCATGCCATACCATTTCTGGTTGAAGTAGTGACCCATGCACTCATCACGTTCAATCATGTATGCCAGCACGGTTTCCTTGCCGTGACCTTCCATCTTACCGTACCCCATGGTACCGACGTGAATACCGGAAGCACCCTGCAAACGCGCAAGCTTCATGTAGCACAATGGATCCATACCCATTGGAGACTTATACGAGGTGATCGCACCATGACCGGCACGATGGAAGTGCAGGAATGTGTCCGGGAATGCACGGCGTGCAGTCGTTACACCGGCAGGACCGGTTACAAAACCATCGATCAGGAAGGCAACATGTTTTTCATTACCATACTTGGCGAATTCACTCAGAATATATTCACCGCGCTTGATGCATTCGACGTGGTAATCGGCAGTGGCATTGGCCGAGAACAACTTCGCTTCACCGGTTTCCTGCTGTGCACGATCCATGACTTCCGCAACCTTTGGAATCACAACTTCCATTGGGCAGAATGGCTGATTGGCCTGAGGCTCATCATTCTTGATGAAATCGCCACCCAACCAGAAATCATAACATGCTTTGGCAAATGGTTCCGGACGCAGGCCCAGTTTCGGCTTGATGATCGTACCGGCGATATAACCACCATCCACTTCTGGACGACCCAGCACTTTCCACAGATCGGAAATACCGGCACTTGGACCATCAAACTTCCTGATCATGCATTCAGGCACCATGAAATCGAGCATACGCAGGCCAACATGGTCACCCATGCCCTGGTTGTTACCCAGAATCAGCGACCACATATGTGAAACATTGTAGTGTCCATCAGTCAGGTTCGGATCAAACAGATCAACAGGATAAGCAACCTTCATCAAACCGCCGCCGGTTACAGGATGGTCACCAAATGCGGTTTCGTCGATATCATATACCAGCGCATCAACGCCACGAGTGAAATCATCAGTGGTAGAAACTTCTACGTTTGTACCGGTAGAAGATTCAGCTGCGATATGTGCTGCTACTTCCAGAAAGCCATAGCCTTCAGCTG
>JAJRTX010000110.1 GCA_021545665.1 Zetaproteobacteria bacterium | reverse complement strand
TCTCGCGTCGACCAGGGATTCAGCGCTCGGTAGCTTGTCCCCTTTTTTATGATTCACGCCCGGGTGCGCCGGAAAGAGATTCCAGAGGTCGTTACACGGCCAGGCGGCGAACGGCAGGCAATGGTCGATCTCAAACCTACCCTTAAGCCTGCGGCCGCTCCAGAGGCAGTAGAGCGTTTGATTGCTCGCCCGGATCTTCAAGGCAAACTCACGCACCAGCCGTGTGTCATGTTCCGGATCGAGCCAGCGGAGCAACGTGAGGTGTTCATCATACGTCCGCCTGGCATCGCCTTCGTAGCTTTGCATCAACCCGGTCCACGCATTCAGGAGTGCCGGTTCGATCCAGGTGGCATACCGGCCCATTGCCTGCCAGAGGTGCCTCGGCACCAGCAGGCGTCCAAAGGCGCGAAGAAAAGGCCCATCCAGTACAAAACTGCTGGTCCGGGGTGCCCGCGCTGACTGTGCGCGGAAGATCTGATCCTGCTGGCCGGGGTAAGTAATGAAGTTGGCTGGCATCCGGGCGATGGTAGTCCGTGCATCGCGAAGCGCGGCGAGAAGCGCTTCACCGTCAGCCCCGGAGAAACGGGCACCAAGCCGCAGACTGTAGGGTGAAACGCTCCGGAGTGCACGGAATCCGTCCTTGACGAAGCCCAGACCGGTGCCGGTGCGATTTTGGGGTTTCTGCGGGACATCGTGCTCGATCAGGGGCTTGAAGGCCCTGATCCAGTAGAGCGCAGCCAGACCGAGCGGCACAGCCACGGTGTCGTCATCAACATCCTCGACGAGGCCCGTGGCACTGTCGGCGATGCGTACCAATACCCGTAACAAAGCCAGTTTGTAGGTCGAAGCCTTGCTGTCATTGATAATGACGTGCCGGAGCAGCGGCAGCGCTCCCAGGCCATCATCAGGTGCCTGAAGACAAACTGCCTGCCAGGTTACGTCCTCGCGGCCAAGCTGATCGTTTGCACGGGTGACCCGGGTGACCGCGAGTCCGTGGCTGCGCGCAAGCTTTTCGATCTCATCCACGTGTGTGGGGTACATCACTCGATCAGCCGGTGGTGGCCCCTGGCGCAGCGACAGCATGATCCGGCCGCCGGGCCGCAGCAGGGTGACCATTTTCCGGAAGGCGCGTTGACGGGAGCTTGGCGGCACGTGCATCCAGACTGCACTTAGCCAGATGAGATCGAAGGTCAATCCAGTCCGAAATACACTGGCGAGGGTAGGGAGCTGGTCATCGAGCCAGCGAATGCGGGAGTCGGTGTGAAGGGTCTTCGCGACCTGTTGCATCCGGGGTGCTGGTTCTACTGCAACGACGTCGTGTCCATGGGCGGCGAACCAGGCCGCATCTCGTCCTGAACCGGCACCGATATCCAGAATCAGGCTGGTGGAGTCGGGCAGGAGGTCGAGGACGTCGCCGTGGATTTCTTCGAAGAGTCTGGATTCGTAGCGGGCTGACAGAGAGTCGGCTTCGCAGTTGTAGGCGTCGAATGTCGCTGTGGATTTCGTTTCCATACACGTAACATTATGCCCGTTGCAGAGCCAATACAGGGACAGTCTTTTTTGTTTAGAGATATTTATATAACATATTGTTTATAATAAAAATATTCCCATGTTGTTCATGCGAGTATTTCATGGGTAGTAAGTTGCCTCAAGGAAATCCCATAGGTGGAGAATGTCCGTAATGGACTAGTCAACTGTGGTGCAGCATCCGACGAAACTGGAATATTGTGAATGTACCTTCATCCAGTAGCCTTGGCCGTGTACACGCGGATGAAAATTCGGCCATAAAATGGCCCGAAAAGATAACAATAAGTCCTTGTCTACCTTGCGGTATTATCGATGAACAGCGACAATTCCCCTCAGAATATAAGTAAAAAGGGCTGTAAATACCTGTAGCGCTAATAAACAAGAATACCCTGTTTGTAGTGAGTAAATTATTCAAAACTCGAAGCTGAACCCCGCGAAAAGCTCGACGTAAAACTCTCGGTGGTTGGTTGTCGGCAGTTCAGGATGATGTGCCCTTAACTTAAATCGAAAGTCGCTGAAAGGAGATGATCAAAATGTCGGGGTGTCCGGCTTGCACCGAGATTGGCTACTCCGGCTACTTTTGAACTTGTAAGTGGAATATGGAAAGCACTGAATATGAAATCGTAGCACCAGGCGCTTCAGCGATGATTGAGTCGCTAAGAGCTTACGGCTATTCGCTTAATACCGCTATTGCAGACTTACTGGATAACAGTATTTCCGCGCGTGCAAGGAACATATGGATCCATATGTATTGGGATGGGGGGAATTCCTGGATATCCATTGCTGATGATGGGCGTGGAATGGATGAGACTTCCCTCATGAACGCGATGCGCCCAGGAAGCCAGAATCCACTTGACGAGCGATCCGAGGAAGATTTGGGGCGTTTTGGCCTTGGTCTGAAGACAGCGTCGTTTTCACAGTGCCGTAGTTTAACAGTCGGCTCTCATATCAGTGGTGCTGAAACGCATTATCGGAGGTGGGATCTTGATTATGTTGGGAAGCACAACCAGTGGAGATTGTTAAAAACAGCCAGAAAAGGATCAGAGAAACTATTTGAAAAACTGGCTGAACTGGAACATGGCACGATAGTTCTTCTTGAAAATATGGATCGTATCTGTGATGGACAGGATAAGAGTGATGAGTCCTACCGTCGAAAGTTTATGGATCGAATTTCCAGTTTGCAGCTACATTTAAGCATGGTTTTCCACAGATTTATGGACGGTCGCAACGGCCTTAATATCTATATAAATGGCCAGAATGAGGAGCACAGGATAAAGCCATGGGATCCATTTTTATCGAACCATATTGCAACTCAGAAACAACCAGGTGAAAGAAAAAGCTTTCATGATGGGGTTGTAGAAGTTGATGGGTATGTGCTTCCTCATAAGGATAAATTAGGCCCATCGGAACATGGGCAAGCCGCAGGACCCAATGGCTGGAATGATCAACAAGGTTTCTATGTCTATCGCAACAAGCGGCTGCTCGTAGCGGGTTCCTGGTTGGGGCTAGGTGGTCGTCGGCACGGATGGACCAAAGAAGAGCACTATAAACTTGCTCGTATAAAAATAGATATACCGAACCGTATGGACTCTACATGGCAGATAGATGTTAAGAAATCTACCGCTGTGCCACCTGCAATGGCTGCCAGATGGTTGGAGGATTATGCTGAAAAGGTACGTAAAGAAGCCCGCAGTGCGTTCTCTCATAGAGGGAAGTATGGAAGTCGGAAAAAATCTGAGGAAATGACCCGATTATGGAAGTCTAGTACTCGGAGTGGCAGTCAGATTTATCGTATTGATCGTAATCATATGCTTGTTAGTGAGCTAATAAAACGCGCTGGTGATTTGAAGGCTGATATTGAAGCGCTTTTCCGGTTATTAGAAGAAACAGTTCCTGTGCAACAGATTTGGCTTGATATGGCTGAGCACTCTGAGCGAAGCAATGAGCCCATGGGGGGGTTAACCGAAAAACAGGTAATGGATCTAGTTGACACAACTATAAAGAGCCTGTCTGGGCAAGGGCGTAAGCCAAGTATTACCACGATTGAGTTTGTTTGTAATATGGAAGCTTATGTTAACTACGCAGACATAATCAGAGCCAAATATCTGGGAGCTGAAAATTGAGTATAGAAGCCAATATAAAGATGATAGCTACAGGTTTAATCGAAGCTGCAAAAAACCAGGTCGATGGTCAATTAACGCTTGAGTTGATAAGGGAAAGTGTAGGTAAGGCCATGGAGTTGATCCCTGGTTCTACCGAAAGTGTCGATCCTGATGAGTTGGTTGCTCAATTTGAACGTGATTATCATACCTTTGTCGGTGAGATATTAACCCTGACAGCAGACGAGGATGGATGGGAGCCATGGCTGTCAAAGGCAAAGGCAGATATCTCCTGGAACTATTGGGAGCGATATAGAACGTATCTGTTACAGCAAAATAATCTACCCAAGCCTGTGGTTGATGCAATTGATGAGGTTACAGATGAAACGTTGGGTAACCTTACCTCACCAATGGCTTCGGGTTCGTGGGACAGACGCGGTATGGTTGTCGGACATGTTCAGGCGGGTAAAACAACAAATTATGCGGGGCTTATCTGCAAGGCGGCAGACGCAGGTTACAAGGTTATTATTGTATTAACAGGCTTTCATAACAATCTAAGAACTCAAACTCAAATACGGCTGGAGGAAGCATTCGTAGGGTATGACATTACGGCATCCGCAGATGAAGGTGCGCGTGCACCAGTAGGAGTTGGGTTGGTTAGCTCTGATCCTGCGTTGCGTGTTGATACCATTACAAATCGATCGGAGAAGGGGGATTTTAATCGAGCTGTTGCAAGTACCTTTGGTATGAATCCAGGTGGACGTCCACTGGTATTTGTAATAAAGAAAAATGCATCAGTCCTTAAAAATCTAGTCAAATATCTGGAGTCTGTTCATAATAATAAGGATAAGGATGGAAACTACTTTATCAGTGATATGCCCCTATTGCTTATTGATGATGAAGCCGATCAGGGATCTGTCGATACGAAAAAGATGGATTTTGATATAGGTGGGGATCCAGATCCAGATCATGACCCAACAACATTAAACAGGCTGATTAGAAAAATTCTATATATTTTTACGCAGTCTGCTTACGTAGGTTATACGGCAACACCATTCGCCAACATATTTATTCATAGTGAGGCAACAACTGACAAGTACGGTGAAGACCTATTTCCACGCAGTTTCATTACAGTAATGCCAACGCCAAGTAATTATATAGGCCCCGAAAAGGTGTTTGGTTTAATAGACGATGACGGCGAATCACGTCAGCCGGGATTACCAATAATTCGTACTATTGATGATTATGCTGTTACAGATGATCTAAGGGAAACAATAGGCTGGATGCCACCCAAACATGATAAGACGCATGTGCCGTTATATAAAGGCAACGATGAAACGCCACCGTCCTTGAGGCAGGCAGTGGTTGCATTTGTTATCGGCTGTGCTGTTCGGATGTTGCGAGGGCAGGAAAAGAAACATAATTCAATGTTGATTCACGTTACCCGATTTATTGACGTGCAGGAACGGGTATATCATCAGGTAAGTAATCTGATGAGAGACATTCAGCAAATACTATTGTACGGGGAAGAAGGGTCAAAAGATGCGCTTCTGCGAGAAATGCAGGAGTTATGGTATTCAGACTTCATTAAGGCTAATCGTGAAATCAACGATGAGCAATGCCCAGAACATGCATGGGCAGATGTAAGTGAAAAAATACTATCATCCGCTCAATCCATTACTGTAAGGAGAATAAATGGGACAGCCGGTGATGTTCTTGATTATGAAAAACATAAAAAAACAGGCCTGAATGTTATTGCCATAGGGGGCGATAAGCTGTCAAGAGGTCTAACTCTAGAAGGGTTAATAGTAAGTTATTTTACCCGCCCAACCAGAATGTATGACACATTAATGCAGATGGGGCGTTGGTTTGGTTATCGAGATGGTTTTATTGATGTTTGTCGCCTCTAT
>JAJRTX010000109.1 GCA_021545665.1 Zetaproteobacteria bacterium | reverse complement strand
TCCGTCTTCATATGTTTGGCCAGCTCACTGGCCAACGCAACTAACTTTGGATCATGCCTTCCTTTCTTCTTCATAAATACTCCTGTCAGCATTATAGCTGTTTGAAATATTTACACAGTTGGATTTACAGTCTCATCTTTTTCTTTCAATACTCGACCTGCCTTTACACGCAGGGATAACTGGCTTTGTTTATGAAGGTCTTAGTAGCTGGATTATATCCTCAAGGGCATAAAAGAGTATCATCTGCTACAGGAGTATATTAACGAATACTGGATCAGGCAAGAAACCAGACCAGCACGGTGTAGCGTGCCAGTTTACCCACGCTGACCAGAATCAAGAAACTGATCAGTTCACAGCGCAGTAAACCTGCTACCAGACAGAGCGGATCGCCAACCACGGGCAGCCAGGCAAGCAGTAAAGATGGCCTGCCATATTTGCCAAACCAGCGTTCGCCTCTTTCAATCTGAGTTTCGGATATGCGCAACCATTTTTTATGCACCATTTCATTACCCAGTCGCCCCATACTGTAGGTAATCAGGCTACCCAGCACGTTGCCAACTGTGGCAATAATAACAAGGATATATGCATCTGCGCCTTCATTGAGGCGGTACAGCAACAAAATCTCCGATCCACCCGGTAGCAGTGTGGAGGAAATCAGGGCTGAGAAAAATAATGGCCAGTCCATGGGCGGAGCCTAATGATCATGCATAAATCTGGCACCTGATTCCATGCACAATTTCCTGACTGCTGTTTCCACATTTAAACTGCTAGCATTGGCAAAATTATTGAGAGGTGTCTTATGACCATAGCAACTGCACGCCATATTCTGGTAAGCACAGAAGAACAATGTGAAGAACTGAAAATACAGATTGCAGACGGTGCTGGTTTTGCCGATATTGCAAAAACGCATTCCAGTTGCCCGTCGGGTCAGAATGGCGGTGATCTTGGTCAATTTGGCCCCGGCCAGATGGTGCCGGAATTTGATAAAGTCGTTTTTTCGGCAGACGTTAATACCGTGCAAGGCCCGGTGAAGACACAATTCGGCTATCATTTACTGGAAGTCACCAGCCGCTCATAGAACGTTGGCGGGGTGAGCTACATTCACCCCATTCGTTCAGCCTCTATATCTCCTTGCCATCTAAATTCAGCGTTTGATTTTTCAATTGAAGGGCAACTTTGGCTGCCGGAACAGGCGGGCTGGGCAAATATCCGAGCATGGCATCTGAGTCATGTTTGCGTAAAAAATCCATTTGCCCCTTTGTTTCCACCCCTTCTGCAACCACCTGATGATTAAGAATATGCCCCAGGGAAATAATTGCGTTAGCAATATTACCGCTATCTGAATCTTCCCCAATATGCTTCACCAGAGAGCGGCTCATTTTCAATTCGTGAACAGGCAATGCCTTCAACGCCTGCAGGGAAAAAAATCCTGTACCAAAATTATCCACCGTTATTTTGATTCCCATCTCACTGAGCTCATTAAGAGTCTGAATACTGCCTGCACCAAAATATATTAAATCGTTTTCACAGATCTCAAGCTGCAGCATTTCCACCGCTAGGCTGTAGTCATCAAGAATCCGGGCAACTAACGCACTAAAACCTGCATGGTTTAACTGCTCAAACGTAATATTCACCGAAACAGGGACGATTGGTATCCCCTGTTCCTGCCATGCACGGTTCTGCTCACAAGCATGGCGCAACACCCATTCGCCAATAGTATTAATCATTCCTGTTTTGACCGCCAGCGGTAAAAACTTGTCAGGAAGAATCAGGCCAAAATCAGAATTTTTCCAACGGAGAAGAGCATGTATGCCGATAATAGTACTATCTTTCAGGTCAACCTTGGGCTGATAATAAATCAAGAATTCATTCTTGAGTATTGCCTGACGCAGGGATTTCTCCAAACCTAGCACTTCCTTCATATCATCCGGTAAGCCTTGTCCGGATGCCTGACAGACGCAATAGCGATTGCCACCCGTGGTCTTGGCCTCATACATACGTTCATCTGCTAACCTCATCATAGTTTCCACATCACTACGCTGTTCAGACTCCATACAAATACCGACACTTATACCCAGAACATACTGGCAATCGTTTAGACACATCGGTGTGCTTATACAAGCGATTACCTTTTCCGCCACATTGCAGGCAGCCTCCTCCGAACCGATATTCTGTAGAATAATACTAAATTCATCACCACCTATACGAGCAGCTGTATCCGTTTCGCGAATGCACCCTTGCAATCTGGTAGCAACTTCAATAAGCGCCTGATCACCCCACTCATGGCCAAGTTCATCATTGATTGGTTTAAAAAAGTCCAGATCCATGAATAGTACAGCCATGATTGTCTTGCTACGATGTGCCTGCGCAATAGCCTGTTGCAGGCGGTCATAATAAAGACTGCGATTGGGCAACCCTGTCAGGCTATCAATATACGCCATCTCTCTAATCTTCTCTTCTGCTTGTTTACGCTTGGTAATATCAGCCCAGAAGCCCAGGAATTCTGACTGCCCATCCCGGGTCTGCTCCAGTCTGATATCATCGCTAATCCAGAAATAATGGCCTGCTTTATGCCTGAAGCGATATTCGAAATGATTCCTGCCCAGACTAAGTCCGCACGCCAATTCAGTTTTTACATTTGCAAGGTCACCCGGATGTATCCGGCTTTTCCAAAAATCAGGATCATTGATAATTGATTCAGCATCATAACCGCACATACGCATAATATTGTCACTTATATAGGTTATGTCATAAGTCCCTGAAACTTTTGAGGCATAAATAACAGCTGAAGTTGATGCCAACATAAAATTCAGCCGTTCGTTGGCCAGTCGGGCCTGTAATTCATTCTCCTGCAACATCTTATGCATCGACTGAAAGTCTTTTAACCCAGGGTTTTTTTGCTGTATGGAGTGAAAATCGATCCAGTGTTTGATTGTATTGAGCAGTTTTTGTGCCTGCACCGGCTTTTCCAGATATTCTACTGCCCCCCGGCGTAAGGAGATAATCGTATTTTTTTTGTCTGTATCTCCTGAAATCATGATAACCGGACAGTCCGGATATTTTTTGTGAATATAATCCAGAATATCGAGACCAGATTCTCCTGCGAGATGAATATCCAGCAGAGCAAGATCAATCGACGAGTCTACCAGAGCAATCGCCTGGGCATAATTATTTGCCGGGCAACATTGAAAACCAGCATTTGCAAGCATTGCACAATATGCTTCTCTGGTCATTTTCTCATCGTCAACAACAAGAACTCTGGATTGCATAAAACGCTCCCCCCCCCTGTTCAATGCAGGCATGGTAGCTCATAACCTCAAAAGCCATCACATCAATAAACTTGGCATTTCAACGATCCATGTTGATTATTGCCTAGTCTTTACCTACTAGCGTTTATTTACAAGCAATGATTGGCATATAATTCTATCAGAAAGCCCTGCTAAAAAACAGGAAATTCAGACATTTATTTCACCGGGAAATCAACAAATGGAACCTCAATTCCTCCAGTAATGGCAAGACTGACCTTAGTCTCACCAGATACTATCACGAGCGCTGTCTTTTTAGCGACCCTCTGACTCAGTACCTCCGCTTGAGCGCGAATTTTTTTAGTATTTCAAAGCGCAGTAGGTATAAACTTGCAGCTGATGATGAAACCCTGAGTATCGGCCTGATGAAACACAGAAGAAGAAAAATAATTGATTACCTGTTATGGCTTGCATCATGCCTGCTGTTGGTCAGCGGAATGGTTCTTCCAATGTTTTCGTTTAATAAATTCTATATATTCAATGATACATTTTCACTGTTGGCCGCTGTCGCTTATCTATTGCAGCAGGGGGAAATCTTCCTGTTTCTGATCTTGTTTGCCTTCTCCATTGTGTTACCTTTATACAAAATAGCCCTGTTGTTTTTACTGGTGAGCAACAGAATCACGGAAGAAGAACAGAAAATAAGAACAGTCAACCGGCTCGCCATTATAGGTAAGTGGTCCATGGCAGACGTATTCGTGATCGCCGTTCTTGCTGCCACAGTCAAACTGGGCATGCTTGCCAGTATAGAAATTCATACAGGTCTGTTTGTATTTGGGTCTGGTGTTATCACAAGTATGTTGCTGGTACATACACTGCTCTCTGAGTATGAACTGCGGCCTGTTTAAACGGGCTGGAAGAGAACCTAGGTGGCAGGCAAGTCGCTAAATATGCACAACATGGCTTGAGCGTCAGAGTATAGGCCGCCTGATAGATAGAAACTAAACCACTACCGGCTGATGCCGGTAGGTTTCCTTTCGGAGTGTAACTCCAAATACTGAAGTATGATGTCGTCAGTAATATTTCCGCTGGTGGTCGAAAAATACCCTCGCGCCCAGAACCGTCTTCCCCAGTAGC
>JAJRTX010000108.1 GCA_021545665.1 Zetaproteobacteria bacterium | reverse complement strand
CTGATGCGTTGGCATGGGCTCACGTGAAGGAAAAACCAGGACGGCAGAGTGTAAAATCAAAGGACGACCTCAAGACTAAAGCCCTCAGTACACTATGAGCATTGCAAGAAACACCTGAGATTGTGCGATCTTTCTTTCAATTCCCGACCTGCCTTTACACGCAGGGATAACTGGCTTTGTTTGTGAAGAAGGTTATGCAACAGCATGCAGCCACAGCGGCAGTGTCAATAGCGATAATAGAGTCGTAACGGTGACTGCCTCCGCGTAGATGGCGACATCCAGTTTGAACCGGTCACAAATCACCAGGCCCAAAACCATGGTTGGCATCGCCCCCTCAATAACAGCCGGGCCAAGCAAACGATCCGGTAAACCCACGCCAATACTGCTTGCCCAGGCAATCAGCGGCATCAGTAGTAGTTGAATCATAATCACCGGAAACAGAACTGGAATTCGGCTTGTCCAACCGGACTGCCAGCGTAAAGCCATGCCGACTGATAATAGCATCAGAGGTACAACAGCCGCAGCCAGCAAAGCCAGTGATTGATCCAGCCAGACCGGCATGGAAATCTGGCCTGCACTCAATAACAACCCAGCTATTGCGGCCCAGAAAGCCGGCACCTGAAACAGGGCCAGCAAGGGGTGCGAACCAGAGCTGGAACTGCCGTAATGGCGGGCAAGCATGATGCCAATCGTAAACAGCAAAGGCGTGCCGGCTAGCAGATCAAACTGAATGGCCACCATTTGTGACCAGCTGCCAAAGGCCTGTGATAGTACGGGCAGGCCAAGATAGGAAAAATTTCCGAATGCGGCAGCCAGCAGCAAGGCCCCGGTGACCCGATTCGGGTTGACCGGGATGAATTTGCGGACAATAAAGCCATTTCCATAGACAAGAAATGCAGCCAGCATGGATAATAAAACGGACAGAGCCGAGATCAGCGGGATGCGCAGTGTGTTGACATCAACAGGGGCCAGCCACAACACATGCAATACCAGTGCAGGCAGGAACAGATGGTATACTGCCAAAGCCAGATTGGAGCGAATACTCTCCGCTGCCTTACCTCCCAGCACAAGGCGCCAGCTTACGCCTGCAACGATAATCGCAACCATGGAAAACAAAATATTGTTCATGGCCCATATCCTACATGGTGCAGCCTTTTGAAGGTATTAACGGTAGTTTTTTGCCAAGAAAATTGCCTACATCTTATAATGACGTTGAAGATCGCGTTTGATATCACGCTCTTTATTATCCTGCCGTTTATCGTGTAGCTTCTTGCCACGTGCCAAACCAATTTCCAGTTTGGCAAAGTTGCGGGCATTAAAATATAATTTCAGGGGCACCAGCGTGAGTCCCTTTTCCTTTAATTTACCCAACAAGCGCTGAATTTCCTTCTTATGCAGCAGCAACTGGCGCGAACGGGCCGGTTCATTCGGATTGTTCATTGCTGCAGGTTTATAGGGACTGATATGGCAGCCAATGAGTAGCAGGCGCTCATTGCGAATAATGCAATGAGCCTCAGCCAGATTAGCCAGACCATTACGAATAGATTTTACCTCCGGCCCGGTGAGAATCATGCCTGCTTCATAGGTTTCAAGAATATGATATTCATACCGCGCCCGGCGATTAACTATAGCCATAGTCCGGATGCTAGTCTGAATATTTCAAGAGGCTAGCAGTCTGAACATCAAAGCTTTAATACTGTCCCCACTGTGACTTTTTTCGCCGACGCAGGCTGGGTAGTATCAGACCAAGCATGATTCCAAGCAGGATCGCACCACCACCGAGCATGAACCATTTCTGCGAGGTTCCTCTCTTAATATCTTGTGTTTCCTGGCGTAGATTCCCAAGTGCTTGCTCTGCTTGTTCTGCCTTTATTTTCAGCGTTTCATTTTCATCGGCCATTGCCAGTGCCTGGGCAGATGTTTTGCGGATGGACGCAAGTTCTTGTGCGAGTTTACTGTTTTCCGACTGAAGTCTGGCATGCTCTTCTTCAATAGCTTTTTTCTCTTCATACAGAGCATTATATCTAGTCACTTTTATTTCTGCAGCTTCCAGACGATCACGGGCAGCGGGCATTTTCATGAGATAACGAGTCAGTATCCAGCCGTCTTTGGCTCCAGGCGTGCGGATATGTGTGTAACCATCCTTGCCCTTTTCAAGTACTTTGACAGCCATACCACTGGGTAGCATGCGGACAATAGAATGGCTGGTGCTCTGCCCTGTTCGCATGGGAAGTTTGATTTGATCCACAATATATAGTGTTTCGGCATGTGCAAAGGCAAACATGCTAAAGAATGAAGCAAAAGTCAGGAATGCTTTCATAATTATTTCTCCCATTACTGTTAGTTGAGGCAAAAATCACATTTGATTGTGAAAAAGTATACTCTTTTTTTCTCAGAACCAAAATATTATCAGTGTTTAAAGCTAGAGTAATCCTGCTATTTTATTGCTCAGACCATGTGCTCTGCCAGGCAAAAAGCCTGACTTGAGCATCCCTGCCTGGATTCTTTCTGTATTGACCGGGCAGGAGAAATAGCCAGTTCCGGAAGTCGTATCAGCTATGAATATATAAGGGGCTTTAGGGAACTTCAGTGCTGCTTTTCTTCAAAAAAGTAAACGGTATCAATCTGATTTATATGACAAACTTTGACACATACACTCTGAGTTTCTAAGCTGACGAAAGCATGAACATCAATGGATCAACAAAACTATATGGTATTGTTGGCTGGCCGGTCAGTCACTCGCTTTCGCCGCAATTTCAGGCGCATTATATTCAGCAATGCGGCTTTGATGCGGCCTATCTTCCATTTGCCGTAGAATCCGGCCTGCTCAAGCAGGCTATGGATGGTTTATGGGCTATTGGTGTGGAGGGTTTCAATGTTACGGTTCCGCATAAGGAATCAGTGTTCAAAATTGTGGAGCCGGATGCCGATGCACAGATGATAGGAGCTGTTAATACGGTGCGTCGGGGAGAAAATGGCTGGCAGGGAACCAATACCGACTGGTGTGGTATTTTAACTGCAATTGAGGGCCTGGCTATTGATTTGCCAGGCAAAGATGTGCTGTTGTTTGGTGCTGGCGGTACAGCACGAGCTATTCTGCATGCACTATCTCAGACCGGATTGAATAAATTATATATATGCAACCGTAATTCTGTTCGACTGGAAGAATTTTTGACATTTGCCAGACAGTCATATCCTGGGTTGTCATGCGAGGCGATAGCATGGCAGCAACAACACGTAACGAGAGTTGCTGGCAGTTCAGCTCTGCTGATCAATGCGACCAGTATTGGCTTGCAGGACAAGCAGTTATTTCCTTTTATATTATCAGGCAAAGGCATGGCTATTGATGCCGTATATCGTATGGATGGGAGAACTGCATTTTGTCGTGCTGCATTATCGGCAGGCAGGCAGACCATTGATGGCTTATCTATGCTCATAGCTCAGGGTGCTGCATCATTTGCTTGGTGGCATGGTTGCGAGAGACCGGATCACTGTCTGACTTTACAATGGATGGAATGCCAGCTTGGCCGAACATCGGAGTCATTATCGGACTGGAGTGTAGAAGCATGAAGGCGCTATCATCGCGTTTGGGCGATATTCTGATCAGAAAGAATCGGATTAGTCGTGAACAATTGGATCACGTTATACGAGAGATTACATTAAATGGCGGTACGCTGACATCGCAACTGGTGAAGCAGAAATTATTCACAGAAAATGAACTTGTAACTTTTGCATCCAGATCATTTGGTTGCCCGCCTGTTGATTTGGATAATACAGAAATTATGCCGGATCTCACTAAGCTGCCTATAGAGATATTGCGAAAAAACATGATGTTGCCCTTGTCGCGTAAAGGCAATGTATTGAAAATGGCTGTGGCAGACCCATATGATATCAATAGCCTCGATGAAATTGCTTTTATCAGTGGTTGCCAGATTGACGTAGTTGTTGCTCCTGAAAGTCAGCTGGTTAGCAAACTGGATGCAGTGACTGACAGTGATACGCATCTTCAGGATGTGATGGCAGATTTGGGTGCCTATGATGTCGAGGTTGTCGACACTTCGGAAAAAGAAATCGATGAGCTGAGTTTGTCAGAAGAGACCGAGACAGCTCCGGTAGTAAGGCTGGTTAACCTTATTTTGCTCGATGCTATTAAACGCGGCTCATCTGATATTCATATTGAGCCCTATGAGCAGGTGATGCGAGTACGCTATCGCATTGACGGTGTACTGCATGAAATCATGCGTCCTCCCATGAGTATGCGGAATGCTATGGTTTCAAGGTTAAAAATTCTTGCCCGTCTGGATATTTCAGAACGCCGAATCCCTCAGGATGGCCGAATAAAATTGCGACTTTCCCGAGCTAAAACAGTTGATTTCCGGGTGTCAGTATTGCCAACCTTGTTTGGCGAAAAGGTGGTGATGCGTTTGCTTGATCCATCCAGCCTGCAACTTGATATGAGCAAACTGGGTTATGAGGAGCAATCGCTGAAGTGGTTGAAACATGCCATTCATCAACCCTATGGCATGGTGCTGGTCACCGGCCCTACAGGTTCAGGTAAAACAGTGAGTCTGTATTCAGCCGTAGCTGAACTCAATCGGCCGGAGGTGAACATCTCGACGGCAGAGGATCCCGTTGAATTCAATTTTATGGGCATCAATCAGGTGAATGTGCATGCTGCAGTGGGTCTTGATTTTCCAGCTGCCCTGCGCTCTTTTTTGCGCCAGGATCCTGATATCATTCTAATAGGTGAAATCCGTGATTATGAGACTGCCTCCATTGGTATTAAAGCAGCTCTTACCGGGCATCTTGTTCTGGCCACGCTACACACCAATGATGCTCCTTCAACGATGGCCCGGTTAGTCAATATGGGTGTGGAGCCATTTCTGGTTGGGTCAGCGGTTAATCTGGTTGCAGCACAGCGGTTGGCAAGACGTATTTGTAATCATTGTAAGGATGCCGAAAATATTTCAGATGATATTCTGTTGGCAGCAGGCGTTTCTGAGAGCGAAATCGGGCAGTATCATCCTATGCATGGTACAGGATGTTCCAAATGTAATGGAACAGGCTATAAAGGGCGTACTGGTATTTATCAGGTGATGCCGGTTTGTGATGACATCAGAGAAGTGGTGTATGCGGGTGGGTCATCGGATGAGATAAATACCATTGCTATCTCCAAAGGTGTAAAAACCCTGCGTATGGCTGCGCTTGAAAAAGTAAGGACAGGGGATATTTCGCTGGAAGAATGTTTGCGGGTGACGGTATCTAAATAATGGCAGTTTTCCTTTGGCAGGCGAAAACCAGGCAGAAAGTGGAACAGAGAGGAGAGCTGGATCTGGCCAATCGGGAGCTTGTAGTTGCAGTGTTGCGGCGCAAAGGCCTGATTGATATAAAAGTTAAGAAAAAACCGATTGAAATCGTAATTTTTCCAGAGAAGGTCAGTGAAAAAGATATTTCTGTGTTTTTCCGCC
Source organism: Zetaproteobacteria bacterium (assembly GCA_021545665.1). The sequence continues at coordinate 11,721 of JAJRTX010000108.1, read as the reverse complement.
AACTATCCACAATGATTAATGCTGGCTTGCCGCTGGTACAGTGCTTTGAACTGGCGGAACGAGGCGCTGAAAAAAAACCAATGCTCAAATTGCTTGGAGATATTCGCAAGAGTCTGGAAGGTGGTAATCCGCTGGGTGAAACGCTACGGAAGTTTCCTAAAGAATTTGATAAACTGTCCTGTGCTCTGGTTGAGGCTGGTGAACAGGGAGGCATTCTTGATAGCATCCTGTTGCGTCTTTGTGACTATAAAGAAAAGGCTCTGAGCCTGAGGGCGAAAATAAAATCAGCCATGGTTTACCCGGTTGCGATTCTCGTTGTGGCATTTGTAGTTACAGCCATTCTGATGATATTTGTCATTCCGATATTTGCTGAAATGTTTTCCAGTTTTGGAGCTGAGTTGCCCGGGCCAACCAAGGTAACCATGATGATTTCAGATGCCTTTGTTGCATACTGGTATCTGGTGGTATTTGCTCCGGTGGCGCTGGTTATGATGATTCGTAGTATTTATCGGACAAAGAAAGGGCAGTTCCAGCTGGATAAATTACTACTCAACCTACCGGTGCTGGGAGATGTTCTGCGAAAGGCATCGGTTGCACGCTTTTGTCGCACCTTCTCAACACTCACTGCTGCAGGGGTGCCTATCCTGGAGTCACTGGATACAGTGGCTGAGACATCGGGAAATGTTGTGATTGAAGAAGTGATCCTTAGCTGTAAAGAATCGATCAGTCATGGCCAGACACTCACAGAACCCCTCGAAGCCAGTAAAATTTTCCCGGTCATGGTGACACAAATGATTTCAATCGGCGAACAGACCGGCAGCCTGGAAGATATGCTTTCCAAAATTGCCGATTTCTATGAGGAAGAAGTTGATACTGCTGTAGATAATATGACGGCTCTGATGGAACCGATGATTATGGCTTTCCTTGGTGTAGTAATCGGTGGGCTGGTTATTTCCATGTATCTGCCGATTTTTCAGATGGCTGCTGTGGTCTGATCTCTGTGACACTATTGCCCGAATCCTGATTATGGCGGATTTCTCCAGTACTTATCGAGAGTGCCTGATGATATACCGGCCTAACTAATGCACCTGATTTTGTATCGTGGCATTGCCGGTGGCGTAATTGCGTTGGTGGCAGCACTGTGGTTTTATACGCCAGCTTCGCGCTCCATGCAGTATTTGATGGTGATAGTTGCGATAGCCTTTTTAGTCCTGCTGGTCATACAGTGGCTGCTGGCATACAGTCATATGGCAGAAAAAACCAAGTGGGCATTTCAGTTTTTATGTGACTCTTTATTGGCTGGTGGGCTGATATTTTCCACAGGAGGTATTGAGAGCCCATTCTCCTTTATTCTGGGATTGATTATTATCGCCTCGGGGACACTTGCTCATAGGCTATTGCCAATAGCGACCACAATGCTGGCATGTTCCTGCTATATTACAGCTGTCTACGGTGAGGCATGGTTGTCAGCCAATACTTTATTGAGTGTGCAGCAGGCATTACATGTATTATTACAGGTTTCGGCATGGATGCTTGTTGGTGGTGTCATGGCTTATATCGCCAAGCGTCATGCCGCCCTGCGTGCTGCCAGTAATCAGGTTGTTCAGCAGCATCGCAGGCTTAAGGATTTGCATCTGAAAGTGCTGGACTCAATGCGCGAAGGAATCATTGTACTGGATGAAAAGCTGGAAGTCAGTGATATGAATGAGGCGGCCAGCCAAATTTTGGGGTCGAATGTCAAAAATGTACTCAATACTGTAACTGCGCTAAAAGAATTCCTGTACAATCCGAATTCCAGAACATTTCAGTGCGAATACAAACATGGTGAGCTGGTTCTCTTGGTGGCTGCAACTCGTCTTTCTGAGAGTAATGATGCGACCTGGCTTCTGACACTGGTGGATATCAGTGATATGAGAAAGCTGGAGAAAAGGCTTGTTCAGCAGGAAAAAATGGCAGTGCTTGGACAGATGACGGCACAATTAGCTCACGAAATTCGCAACCCGATTCAGACAATGACACAAGGTCTGGAACTAATGGCACAGGGTGAAGCTAAAGGTGTAAATGTACAGTTACAGGCGATTCTGCATGATGAAATGCTGCGACTGAACAGGCTGGTCTCTACCATGCTGGATTATTCCCGGTCTTTGAAACCGACCGAGATATCGATTTCTATGGCTGAATTAATATATTCGGCAGTAAATCAACTTGATTCTACGTTACGGGATGATATTCGCTGGCACTGCGGCGAAAGGATGATACGTGTTGATATTGATCACTTTCGGGTGTTGATTGATAATCTGTTGTCTAATGCGCTTGCCAATCGCTTGTCTGATAGTTTGGTTGAGATGCAATTGGATGCAGAGGGTAGTTCATGGCTGTTGCGTATATGTAACAAAGGCAATATTTCGGATGTTGTAAGAAAGAAATTATTTGAACCTTTTGTCAGCGGTAGTGCTCATGGCATTGGTCTGGGACTGGCTACGGTGAAGCAGATTTGCGATGCCAATAGCTGGCAAGTTGATGTAAATTCAGATGCAGGTCAGGTTTGTTTTACAGTAACAGGGCCGCTTATAAGCGAAATACAGGAAATTGATTCGTTGCAGGAGGAACAGAAAATTACAGGATTTGCCAATGGCTGAGATCTTACTGGTTGAAGATGAGGCCAACGCCCGCAAGGTATTATCACTTGGTTTGGAGTTTCATGGACATCAGGTGACCGCCTGTAGCTCACCTGATAAAGCAGAAAAAATTATGCGTTCTCATACTTTTGATATCGTGTTGACCGATTTACGTATGCAGGGCCGGGATGCCGGCCTGGAGGTTATTCGCTTTGGCCGACAACTTCAGCCGCAGGCCAGAATATTACTATTGACTGCATATGCCAGTGCAGAGACTGCTGTTTCAGCTATGAAAGAGGGAGCGTTTGATTATTTAACCAAACCTGTTTCCGGAGGAGAGTTGGCAGCGGCTGTAGAGCGCGCGCTGCTTGATGCGACAGAAAGTGAGACAGTGGATGATCAGGCATTGTCAACTTCGACTAATAAAGAAGAAAATAATCATGAGATGCTAATTGGCCGTTCCGCAATGATGCAGCGAGTACGTGAACGCTTGTGCCGGGGAGCAAAGTCCGATTTCACTATATTGATTACCGGTGAGTCAGGGACAGGCAAAGAATTGGCCGCTCGTTATGTACATGCTCATTCCGGGCGATCCAGAGGCTCGTTTATTCCGGTGCATTGTAGCGCTATTCCTGAAGGTTTATTTGAATCGGAATTATTCGGGCATCGCAAAGGGGCATTTACAGGTGCCGAATTTGATCGAAAAGGTTTGATAGAGTCAGCTGAAGGCGGAACCTTGTTTCTGGATGAAGTAGGCGAAATGCCACATTCTATACAAGTTAAACTGCTGCGTGTGTTACAGGAAAGACAGATTCGGCCTGTGGGAGCAGATCATGAGCATGATATAAACATACGGGTCATTGCTGCCACAAACCGCGATTTAGAAGCTGAAGTCCGGCAGGGTAGCTTTCGCGAGGATTTATTTTTCAGGCTGAACGTTGTGCCGGTACATATGCCACCTTTGCGGCAGATGCTGGAAGACATCCCGTTGCTGGCTCATGCGGCAGTCAGGCGCTGGAGTGGAGGGCGGGCAAGATTAAGCGAGGCCTGCCTGCAACGTCTAACTGAACTGCCTTTCATGGGGAATGTGCGCGAACTGGAAAATCTACTGCAGCGGATGCTGGCCTTATCAGACACTCGCGATCTGGACTTAGATTTACTCAATGAAGTATACACTGGTTCACCAGTGCATACGCAACTGTCACTGGCTGCATTACAGGAGGAAGGCGGTGATCTTGATGGCTGGATGGCATCAATAGAACAACAGCTAATTAATGAAGCCTTGGTCAAAACAGGTGGTAATATAACGCATGCGGCCAAATTGATGGGAATCAGTTTCCGCTCCCTGCGTTACAGACTGAAACGGTCAGATTCAGATGGAGAGGATGGGTGATTCTGTTCATTGCAGTATGTACATTACTGGGCATTATTTTTGGTAGTTTTGCCAATGTATGCGTGTATCGGATCCCTCGCTCAGAGTCGGTTGCTTTTCCAGGTAGTCATTGCCCTGTATGTCAGCATGATCTGGCTGCATACGATAATATCCCGTTTTTCTCGTGGTTGATGCTAGCAGGAAAATGCCGCCATTGCCGAGGTAGTATTTCATGGCGTTATCCCTTGCTGGAACTATTGATGGGGTTGAGTTGGGGAACCCTTACCTGGCATTATGGTCCAAGTCCGGTTTTGCTGCAGGCGTTATGCTTGTTTTTTCTTCTTTGGGTGTTGATTTTTATTGATCTTGAGACCGGCTTATTGCCCAATGCCCTGACCTTTCCCGGCATTGTTCTGGGTCTTGGTTTTTCATTATGGCTGGGCAACTGGCAGGCTTCCCTGATCGGGGCTGCGACTGGTTATGCTGTGTTCTGGCTGGTGGCCCGACTTTTTTTATGGATAACTGGCCGTGAAGGTATGGGACATGGAGATTTCAAATTACTCGCCATGTTGGGAGCATTTATGGGTTGGCAGGCCTTACCCTTTATTGTTTTTGTTTCTTCTGTAGTCGGTGCACTGGTTGGTAGCCTGTTTTTACTGCTGTCCAGACGCGGGTTACGTACGGAAATTCCCTTCGGCCCCTATCTGGCTGCTGCGGGTATGGTTTGGTTTGTCTGGTCAGAAGGTATTCTGGGTTGGTATTCTGGGCTGCTGGGGGTCAGCTTTAAATGAAGCCGCATCTGATCGGTTTGACCGGAGGTATTGGTAGCGGCAAAAGTACCGTAGCGGCCATATTTTCTGAATTCGGCGTGCCTGTACTCGATCTTGATCAGGTAGGACGCAGGCTTGTGATGACTGACGATGAATGTCTAGAACAACTTGTGGCAACTTTTGGAAAAAATATATTGCAGGCAGATGGTTGCCTGGATCGCAAAGCACTGGCCAGACATTGTTTTTCTGACGCTGATAAAACGGCTCGCCTCAATGCCATTATGCATCCACTGATCTGGCGCAAGGAAGAGGAATGGATCAGACAACAGCAATCTGATTATGTCATTATTGAAGCATCAGTACTACTGGAGTCAGACGGTATCAAACGTATGCACGCAGTGATTATAGTTCTGGCAGATGAGTCTGTTCGATTGCAGCGTGTTCTGCTCAGAGGCCATCAGAACAAGATGGAATTTGATAGCATTCAAGCTCGTCAATGTGATGATCGTATGCGAATGCGGATGGCAGACTACGTGATTGAAAACAACAGTAGTGTACAACACCTGCGCAAGCAGGTGCTGATGGTGCAAAAGTCTTTGCAGCAAAGTCATGGCGTTTATCTGAGCTCGGAAAGCGGTAAAATCAGAAGTGACCCTGCACAGTTCGTTCCCAAAGGTTGACATGGCCTGCACCTGCATTTAGCAATACCCTTGTTACCGGGACTTCTCCCGGCGTTCTGTGTTATCGAATCAGATTAATCCAGCAATCATACGTATCATAAAAGCACCACGTTTATCTATCCATCTGGTGCCATTTTGGAGACCTCATGTCAGTTACAAACTCAGCTCAACAGGAAACGTCAACGACGGATATTGCAGTCAGTCCTGAAGAAGAGAAACCGCGTCGCCGTGGTCGTCCACGTAAAGTGGTCACGGGAACCAATCAAAGAAAGACTGAGAACAAAGTTGAAAAAGCAGCCAAAGAAGAGTCCTCGGATGCTCCGGTTGCAGCAAGTCCGAAAGAGGGTGAGCAGGAAGCAGGGCGTCGTGGACGCTGGCGTAGCAAGAATGAGAAAGGCAATCGCCGCCGTCGAGAAGAGCCTGAGGAAAAAATTTCTGATGAAATGGCCGGAGTGACGCTGAACCTGAAGGAAGTTTCATCCAGAACTCCAACTGAGCTGCTGGAACTTGCCGACAGCTATGATATTGAGAATGCTGCAGGTATGCGCAAACAGGAGCAGGTTTCTGCTATTCTGCGTGCCCATGGTCTGCGTGCCGGTACGATATATAGCGAAGGCGTACTGGAAATACTGCCCGATGGTTTTGGCTTTCTGCGCTCACCCGATGCCAATTATCTTTCAGGCTCCGATGATGTATATGTATCCAGCCACCAGATTCGCCGCTTTTATCTACGCAAAGGCGATACGGTAACCGGTGAAATTCGTCCACCGCGACGAGGCGAGAAATATTTCGCTCTGAAAACAGTAGATACAACCAATGGTGAAGAGCCCGAGGTGGCACGAACAAAGGTGTTGTTTGATAACCTGACACCGTTGTACCCGGATGAACGCCTGCATATGGAAATTGATAATCCGACAAAAAAGGATCTTACCGGTCGTATTATCGATATTGTTGCGCCCATTGGCAAAGGGCAGCGCGCTCTGCTAGTTGCTCCACCGCGTACAGGCAAAACAGTTATGATGCAGTCGATTGCCCATTCTATCGAAGCTAATCACCCGGATGCAGTATTGATGGTTTTATTGATTGATGAGCGTCCTGAGGAAGTTACGGATATGAAGCGTTCGGTGAAAGGTGAAGTGATATCTTCTACTTTCGATGAACCAGCCCAACGCCATGTTCAGGTTTCCGAGATGGTTATCGAGAAAGCCAAGCGTTTGGTTGAGCATGGCCGGGATGTGATAATTCTGCTTGATTCGATTACCCGTCTGGCTCGTGCCTACAATACTGTGGTACCATCTTCCGGCAAGATTCTGACTGGTGGAGTGGATGCCAATGCCTTGCATCGACCCAAGCGTTTTTTTGGTGCTGCCCGCAATATAGAAGATGGCGGCAGCCTTACCATTGTTGCGACAGCACTTGTTGAAACCGGCAGCAAAATGGATGAAGTGATTTTTGAAGAGTTCAAGGGTACAGGTAATATGGAGATCAGGCTGGATCGTAAACTGACGGATAAACGCATTTTCCCATCGATTGATATTGCTCCGTCCGGTACGCGCAAGGAAGAGCTGCTGACGCCACGTGAAGAACTTCAGAAAGTTTGGATTTTACGCAAAATTCTCTCCCCTATGGGCACCATTGATGCGATGGAATTTCTTATTGATAAGCTGAGTCCGACCAAGAATAACGCCGAATTTTTTGCTCGAATGAATCAGTAGGAGATGGATTGTTAGGAGTGAGGAGTAAGATGGATGATCCAACGCTCTCACTCCTTACCCTTCATCCTCAATACATCAGGTAAATAGTGAAAATGTGGGATATGGTAATCCCATGTGCCGTTTTCTTTTTTATGTGTAATCCATACTGTTTTGCAGCCAAGTTGACTGGCTATCTCAAGATTTTTCTCCATGTCATCCACAACCAGCGTATACTGTGCTGCAAAGCCCTCCTGTTTAATGAGTCTGGCCAGTGTTTCCATGCTGGGCTTAGGAATATAGTTATTAAAGCGAATATCATAAATACGCTCAAAATGACGGGTTACGCCCAGTGTGTCGAGAATGTGCTCAGCATGTTCACGAATGCCGTTAGTGTGAATCACCTTGCGTCCCGGCAAACGGCTTAGCGCGATATCCAGTTTCTCATCGCGACACAGAATTTCATGCGCATAAATATTATGAACGTCATGCAGAAATGCTTCCGGCTCCATGCCATGATGCAACATCATGCCACGCAGCGTGGTACCATATTCTCTCCAGTATTTAACCCTCAGGCGATTGGCTTCCTCAGCACCAACATTCAGTTCATTGGCGACAAAAGCTGTCATCCGCTCATCCATGCGATCAAAAACCCCACTATCCGCAGCATAAAGAGTATTGTCGAGGTCAATAACAGCAAGATCAAAGGGCATGCCTGTATGCTAGTCCGAACCATTCATAAATGCTGCTTGCCTTACATGCCTTTCGAATTAATCATATGTATGTTCCAAGGTTTGAGCATGTATATGCAGGCGATGCTAATTTTGGAACTTTTCTCCAATCACTCGCCAGACTGACTGGTTAATACTGGAAGCAAGGGGGCATCGGAAGATCTAAAAAGCTCGGAACCCTGGCGTATATTAAGAATCATCAGTGAGTTTGCCGAGGGTTTTGAAAGACTGTCAACATTCCATGAGTTATGTTTGTATGCCGGGCGGATTTGGTGCGCTGGATGAGTCTCTGACACTGATGCAGACACATAAAATTTCCCCTATGGTGCTGTATGGCAGTAATTTCTGGGGAGGATTGATAGACTGGATCAAAGATACAGTGCTAAAAGAGGGTCTGATCGCAGAGCAGGATCTTGATCTTATTAAGGTGACTGATGATCATGATGAGTGCATCGTAACTGGAAACTGAAACAGATCGAAATGGCTCTGTCACGCAGCCTGCCTTAACAAACGTACCGATGTTTTCAGGTTGAGATAGTCTAAACATTTCCTTTGATGCGCATGGTTACTGATATTACTGCCACAGGAGGACAGGCAAATTAGCCGAATTTGGTGTACCCGACATGGTAAAGGCAGAGGCTTTCACAATGATCTGATCGTTTGCGTTGCCAGCACATGCCGCCGCAGGAAACGATGCGAACCCTATCTTTTTATGCCGTTGGAAAAGGTTGCTTCAGCGAATATGGCTGCAAAGAGTAAAGGACATATTGTATTTGAAGATTTTCCATTATTTGAAGTGGCTCTCAGCAGAAAGGGAGACTCGTAAAACTTCATACTGCTGCTATTCATATACAGAGCGAAGACCCTGCAGATATCGAGCACCTCTGGTTTGTTGACCCTCAAGAATAACATCAGGATTTTCACCAAGTGCCCGCACTGATGCATATGCATATGCTTTTTTGTTTTTCTCGTCCATTTTCGCCCAGTCGGCAGCATCAACAATACTGTCACCGGTCAGATCAAATTCGGCATCAACCGAAAGACCGCCAGCAGCCCATAACGGAGATGTAAAAAGAACAGATGCAAGGATGGTGATAGGGAATAACGCCTTCACTATCCTCACATCAGTCGTTTTATTCATGTCGTCTCAAATGCCTCAGTTAGTAACGGTAATGACTCGGCTTATATGGTCCTTCAACCGGCACACCGATATAATTGGCCTGTTGTTCAGACAGCGCTGTCAGATTCACACCGATTTTGGCCAGATGCAGGCGAGCCACTTCCTCATCCAGTTGCTTGGGTAGCGTATAAACCTTGTTTTCATACTGGCCGGTCTGATTAAACACTTCGATCTGCGCCAGCGTCTGATTGGAGAAGGAGTTGGACATCACAAAGCTCGGATGGCCGGTTGCACAACCCAAATTCACCAGGCGACCTTCAGCCAGCAGCGTAATACGCGTGCCGTCAGGGAAGATAATCTGATCCACCTGTGGTTTTACGTTTTCCCACTCATATTGGCGCAGGCTGGCGCAATCGATTTCATTATCAAAATGGCCGATATTGCAGACAATGGCCTGATCGGGCATCGCCACCATGTGATCATGGGTGATGACATGGTAGTTGCCGGTGGTCGTAACAAAGATATTACCCTGTTTGCAGGCATCATCCATATTAACCACGCGGTAGCCTTCCATCGCCGCCTGCAAAGCACAGATCGGATCGATTTCAGTCACCCATACGGTGGCACCCATGCCCTTGAATGCCTGTGCACAGCCCTTGCCGACATCGCCATAACCGAGCACCACACAAATTTTGCCGGCAATCATCACATCGGTGGCACGCTTGATGCCGTCGAGCAGTGATTCGCGACAGCCGTATAGATTGTCAAATTTGGACTTGGTAACTGAATCGTTGACGTTGATAGCCGGGAACGGCAGATCACCATTCTCCGCCATCTGATAAAGACGATGCACACCGGTGGTAGTCTCTTCGGTCACACCCTGAATCGCATCGCGGCGAGTGGTATAATAACCCGGTTGGCTGGCCAGTCGTTTTTTAATCGATGCGTAGAGGTACTCCTCTTCTTCGGAACAGGGGTTATCCAGCACGGATGCATCCAGCTCGGCTTTGGCACCCAGAATCAGTAACAGGGTGGCATCGCCGCCATCATCAAGAATCATGTTTGGCGTGCCGCCGTCATCCCATTCCATGATGGCGTGGGCAAATTCCCAATACTCTTCCAGCGTCTCACCCTTATGGGCGTAAACCGGGATGTTTTCAGCTGCAATAGCAGCAGCGGCATGATCCTGAGTGGAAAAGATATTGCATGAAGCCCAGCGCACTTCTGCGCCTAACGCGGTCAGCGTTTCAATTAACACGCCCGTCTGGATGGTCATATGCAAAGAACCGGCAATGCGTGCGCCCTTCAAAGGCTGCTCGGCGGCATACTTCTCACGTATCGCCATCAGACCCGGCATTTCGGTTTGGGCAATATTCAGCTCTTTACGACCCCAGGCAATATTCTCCGGGGACATATCCGCCACTTTGTAATCGGTAAAATCAGACATTCTCATACTCCTATATATCATGAATATGAGCACCGTTGAAATTCGACTGAGCCTGGCAGATTGCCTGTTCGACAACCCTGTTGCAGTGCTCCTCAGTCTGGAAACAAACCTGCCACACGAAGGGCAGGATATGTTTGTTCAGGCAAAGCCAGCCGGGGAATGCAGGACGCATTCATCCGGCTACTAAAAAATCAAACCCCGGCAGCTGCTCTCAAAGCATCAACCTTGTCCGTATTTTCCCAGGTAAATTCAGGCAGTTCGCGACCGAAATGGCCATAAGCAGCTGTCTTGGCATAAATAGGACGCAGTAAATCAAGGGTCTGTACGATGCCCTTCGGACGCAGTTCGAATACGTCACGAACTATTTCAGCCAGCCTATCTTCATCAACCTTGCCGGTATTAAAGGTATTGATCATCACACTCAGCGGTTTGGCAACACCGATGGCATAAGCCACCTGTACTTCACAGCGCTCGGCCAGCCCTGCTGCAACAATATTCTTGGCCACATAACGCATCATATAACAGGCTGAACGATCCACCTTCGTCGGATCTTTACCGGAAAATGCGCCACCACCGTGATGGCCGAAACCGCCATAGGTATCAACAATAATTTTGCGACCGGTGACGCCACAGTCGCCAACAGGGCCACCAATAACAAAACGGCCGGTTGGATTAATATGGTATTCGGTGCCTGCATGTAACAGCCCGGTCGGATCAAGAATCGGCTTGATCACTTCTTCCATAATGCCTTCGGAAAGATCCTTATGACTGACATCAGGATTGTGCTGCGTTGACAATACAACGGCATCAATGGCGACCGGCTTATAGTTCTCATAACGGATAGTAACCTGTGATTTTGCATCCGGGCGCAAAAATTTCAGCTGCCCGGATTTACGCACGGCAGCCTGTCTGGCAACCAGCTGGTGGGATAAATGAATAGCGGACGGCATCAGCACATCGGTTTCATTTGTTGCATAACCGAACATCAGGCCCTGGTCGCCTGCGCCCTGATCCAGATCCAGGCCTTCGCCCTCGTTTACACCCTGGGCAATATCCACCGACTGCTTATCAAGACTGACCAGGACCGCACAGGACTCCCAATCAAAACCCATCGCTGAAGAATCGTAACCGATTTCCTTAATGGCACCGCGCACAATATCCTGATAATCAACAATGGCATTGGTGGTGATTTCACCGGCAATGATTGCCATGCCCGTAGTCACCATGGTTTCACAGGCTACGCGACTGTATTTGTCCTGCTCCAGCAGGGCATCCAGCACACCGTCTGAAAT
>JAJRTX010000107.1 GCA_021545665.1 Zetaproteobacteria bacterium | reverse complement strand
TGGATCGAATCACCCATCATTGCGATATTATAGAGACTGGAAATGAGAGCTGGAGATTTAAGAATCGAGCATGATTTAGGGGGGTCAATTTTGGACGCTGATGGGGGGTCAATTTTGGGCGCTGATTGACACACTGGTGTTTTGTGGCAATTGTGGGAAAGACTATTGCAGCACACCTAACAAGTGCCCTGCTTGTGGGTCACACCCAGCAGAAAAAATCGGGAACTTGGGGTAATCAACATGGGGTTTTTAACATCAATTTGCCCTGAATGTGGCGAAAAAAAGAAAAATAAAGAAGTGTCTCGTTGCACTGAATGTAACGGTGTTTTTTGTATGGAGCACTATAAACCAAAAGATTTTATCCAAAGTGGGGTCTTTAAAGATAAAGAGGTTGTTCACTATATGTGCCCCAGATGTGGTGGTGACAATGGAAAAAAATTAACCAGTCTCATGATGAACAAGTTAAAAAAAGGTGCCTTAAAAGGCTGAGCCTATTCAGCCAGCAAATTGGGGAGCATGGAAGCTCCCTTTTTTATTTGCTACTCCTGATACAGATGAGACAAATCCAGTTTGGGATGACGGATAGCTTCAACAGTGGCTTTCAAAGGTATGATTCCAAGCCCGTTGAAATAATCCTGGTCTGAAGTTCCTGACAACTCATGCCCAACCAAGGCCTCTCTATACTCTTTTTTCACACTAAGATTGTTTCTCAATACCATAATGACTGTATGCCTGAATGAATGGAAGGTTTTCTTAGCCTCGGTAATGCCAGCTTTGTTGGTGATGTATCGGTTGCATTTTCTACTAAGGCTATGGGAATAGCCTCGATTGGTCAGTTTAAGATTCCAAAGCGTCTGGAAGCCTTTCCGCCTGCGTTCATGGTAATAATCCATGAAGCCCATTTTTTTCAGTTCAGTATGAATAGGAACCATACGCTCTGATTGCAGATTCTTAAGAGACTTCCCATTTCCCTCCTCATTCACATCAAAGCACCATGCTTTAGCACCTGAATGGTCATCTTCAATCTCTTTCACATCAGAGATTTGTAGCTGGCATATCTCTTCAACACGCATGCCTGAGTATAGGGAAATCAAAGGTATCCAGAACAGTTCTGTATTTTTTGAATCCCGAATGTTGTCTTTGTGAATCGGAGCTTTTAGAAAAATTCTATCTAGGTCTTCAAAAGCAAATGGGAATTTTTTTGCCTCTTTTCTGTCTTTGCGAGTGAGTATGTTCCGTTTGCCTTTAGCAAAGTTCATCTTCATGTGACCATTGCCAACAGCCCAATCAAATAACTGTGCGAGTCGGGACATATATTTGTTTACTGTAATTGGGGACATTAATTTATCTGCTGAAAGGTTTTCAGACAGAACCTCTTTTGCTGTCTTTCCAGGATACTTTTTTGATATATTGCTGGGAAGGTTCTGAAGCGACCTGAGATACCTTTTAACCATCTGGTGACCGATGTCTGTACTCAATACGTCGCCACAGATGCTCTGAAATATAGCATAGATTGCTATGTTCGTTTTAACCGTCTGTTCTTTCAGTGTCGGACGGTCATGGAAGAAGTCTTCCACCATCATTGAAAAGCGGATGGGTGTCAGGCCGTCTGAATCTGTTATCACCTCTGCCGCTGGCTCATGTGATGCAGGAGGAGGGGCGGTTGTCTTTACAACAGGGGTTGCTGTGGGAGTCATTTGTGTCTGAGCTGGCTTGTCGTCAGGCGAAAACCTGTGTGGTGCATTAACATCTACGCCTTCTCTTAACTGCCTGAACTTTTCATTGATGTCTTCGCCCTCTTCAGCCCATACCGTTTTTCCAGAAAACAAATTAAAGGAGCTTTCATTAATCATAGGAGGCAATCCCATTGCATTGGCATGTGAGATGGCGTGAGACACAAAGAACTCTGGAACCTGCTGACCATCGACACGGTATAATTTATCGCCTTTGATGCTCAAGGGGGCTGGTGTGATAACCCGACCGCTTGGAAGCTGTAATGGCTTACCCCGCAACGTCATGATGACGCCAGATAGCATCGCCCCCAACTCTCCTTCTGTGTAAGTCGCAATGGTATCCTTCTTAAAATTCAGAATGGACATCAACTCACTATTGGCATCAGACATGATGCATCCTCCCCGTAACCGATAAAACAATTCTTCAATATCCTTATTTAAGTCGTTATGTCGGATAACTGCAAGGTGTTTGTCTCGGGTTCTGAGGGACTTCTTGATTTCCCATTTATTGTTGAAAAAGGGGCGGAGCAACTGAGGGATAGCCCTTCTATAGTAGAAAATATACTCGTCGCTCCGATGAAGAGAATGCAGCTTATTACTAGCCATAACAGTAACCTTTGTACTACACGTTTGTACCCCTCTCTGTACAAGAGAGGAGCCAACGTTTGTACCAATGTGGTTAAGTTATCGAAAAGGTTGAATAACCTGAAAATTGGTGGAGCCAGACGGGATCGAACCGTCGACCTCTACGCTGCCAGCGTAGCGCTCTCCCAGCTGAGCTATGGCCCCGTTGCTTTCAAGGGGCGCGCATTTCGCCATAGTGCGCCGGCCTTGTCAATATGAGCACAGACTTTCATCTATTCCGACGCACCATGTCTGCCGACTGTCTGACGCCGCCGGGCGTGTTTGCGCGGCTGGTGCATCGCGGCGACTGTTTTATGTTTGAATCCGCCGAGGGTGGCGAGCAATGGGGTCGTTACAGCATTCTGGGCATCAGCCCGGCCTGCCGAGCCACCGCCAGTGCAAATCAGACACTGCTGCAATATCGTGATGGTCGCGAAGAAACTGTGGCTGGCGGTATACTCGACTGGTTGCGTGATAATGTAATGAATCAGGAATTCCTGGCTGAGCATGATCTGCCGTTTGCCGGAGGTGCGGTTGGCTATTTTGGTTATCAGCTGGTTTCACATTTTGAAGATATTCCCGATGATTTGCCCGACCCGGTGGATGCGCCGGAGTCTGCCTTTCTACTGGTTGACCGCTTCATGGTATTCGACAATCTGCGCGGCACGCTTACCTGTTGTGTGCGCCTGCCGGAAGATCAACCGGAGGAAGCGACAGAAGTGCTTGATCGCATGCAGGCCAGTCTTGGTGAAGGTCAGGCGGCTCAGGTGCTCAAGCTTGATGCCGATACCTCGGCTATTGAAGCGCCTGTTGCCCGGACATCGCAGGCTGATTATGAGGCTGCTGTCAGCAAGGCGCGAGAATATATTCATGCCGGCGATATTTTTCAGGTGGTATTGTCACAGCGATTTACCAAGACACTCAACTGTGCACCTTTTGATATCTACCGGGCGGTGCGCCATATCAATCCATCACCCTATCTATTTTATCTGCATGTCGGCGAGACGATTCTGATTGGTTCATCGCCGGAGATTCTTGTGCGCAGGGAACAGAAGAAAGCAGTTGTACGCCCCATTGCAGGCACCCGGCCACGCGGTAGAACTGAGGATGAAGATATAGCTCTGGAGAAGGATTTGCTGGCTGATGCCAAGGAGCTGGCCGAACATGTTATGCTGGTTGACCTTGGCCGTAATGATCTTGGCCGGGTGTGTAAATTCGGCAGTGTGGAACTGACAGAGTCCATGAGCATAGAGCGCTATTCGCATGTTATGCATATCGTGTCTCAGGTTGAGGGCGAAATGAATGAAGATGCCGATAGCCTTGATCTGCTGGCCGCCACATTTCCGGCTGGCACCGTATCCGGCGCTCCCAAAGTGCGGGCTATGGAAATTATCCATGAACTGGAACCTGTAGCACGCGGCCCTTATGCCGGGACAGTGGGTTATATCGGTTTTGGCGGCCAGCGCATGGATACGGCCATTGCTATTCGCACTGCCGTGATCCATGGCGGCGAGGTTCATATCCAGGCCGGAGCAGGCATTGTTGCTGATTCTGTGCCTGAGCGAGAGCATATTGAATGTGTGAATAAGGCAACAGCCATGTTCCGTGCCGTAGCGCTGGCTGAAGCACAACAGGAAAGAGAATCATGATTCTGGTCATTGATAACTACGATTCGTTTACCTTCAATCTGGTACAATATTTGGGCGAATTGGGAGAACATCCACAAGTCTTTCGTAATGATAAAATTTCTGTTGATGAAATTGCTGAACTGAAACCGGATCATATTCTGGTTTCTCCCGGTCCTCGTACCCCAAGTGAAGCAGGGATTTCCATGCAGGTGATCCAGCGTTTCTCCGGTGAAATACCGATTCTTGGTGTTTGCCTTGGCCATCAGTCCATTGCTGCTGTGTTTGGTGGGCGGGTTGTCCGTGCAGCTCGCCTGATGCATGGTAAAACCAGCCTGATTAATCACAATGGAAAGGGCATGTTTGCATCACTTCCTTCTCCTTTTACTGCCACCCGCTATCACTCTCTGATTGTGCCCGAACCCTTGCCGGATTGCCTGAAACGCACGGCATGGACAGAAGAAGGAGAACTGATGGGCTTACAGCATTGTGAGCACCCGACATTTGGCGTGCAGTTTCACCCGGAATCTATTCTCACAGAGCATGGCCACCAAATGCTGAGAAACTTCCTTTTGGTTCAGGTATGATTTTCTTACCACAAAGGTTCGCAAAGGAAATCGAAATCGATTTCGGCGTTACAATGAATCAGCAATCCTCATGGCAAGCTCCCCCTGTTGGTCTTTCTTTGCGTACCTTTGCGTTCTTTGCGGTTCAAAAAGGGGCGGCTAATGAGTGATACCATTGTTCAGATGATCAGGGATTTGCAGGCTGGCAATGCGATCACTGGCCAGGCGACTGAGAGCGTTTTCTCCGCCATTATGAGTGGCGAAGCAAGCCCCGCGCAGATTGCCGCTATTTTGATGGGCCTGTCTATGCGCGGCGAATCTACCGAAATTGTAGCCGGTGCTGCAAAAGCCATGCGTGTGGCCTCGACTAAAATAACACCAAAAGCAAGCGGACTGATCGATACCTGCGGCACTGGCGGAGACGGGGCCAGAACATTCAATATTTCGACTGCCGTATCGTTTGTCGTAGCCGCCTGCGGAATTCCGGTCGCCAAGCATGGCAACCGTGCCATGTCCTCCAAATCCGGCGCTGCCGATGTGCTCGAAGCGCTGGGTGTGAATCTGAATATCAACCCGGAACAAGTCGCTGAATGCATTGATCAAACAGGCATCGGCTTTCTGTTCGCCCAGCATCTGCACCCGGCCATGAAGTATGCCGGACCTGTTCGCCGCGCGCTGGGCATCCGCACTGTATTTAATCTACTGGGGCCGCTGACCAATCCCGCCGCAGCCGAATTTCAGGTGCTGGGCGTATTTGCTAAAGATAAGCTGGAACTGGTTGCCGGAGCGCTTGCAGAGTTGGGTACGAAGCGGGCGTTGGTGGTGCATGGCCGCGATGGCCTGGATGAAATCACCACCACGGATATTACCGATGCCATACTGGTTGAAGCAGGGCAGAAACCCATAACATTTGAAATCGATCCGGCAGCATTCGGCATACCCTATGCCGCGCCCGAAGCGCTGGCCGGTGATGATGCCTCCATGAATGCCGAGATTTTGAAACATATCTTTGCCGGTCAGCAGGGAGCCGGGCGCGATATTGTGTTGCTTAACGCTGGAGCCGCTTTGTGGGTGGCCGGAAAAGCAGAAGGCATCGGTGAAGGCATCGCCATGGCCGCCGAAGCCATTGATTCCGGGCGAGTGCAACAGACGCTGGATGCGTTGATCGCCTTTACTCAAAAGTCAAAAACATGAGTTCAATTCTTGACGAAATTGCTGAGTATAAACGTGGCTGGGTGGCTGAATGTAAACGGAACGTGTCCGAGGCCAGATTGCTCAGGATTGCCAAAAAACGAAAACCTCTTGATTTCGCTGCCGCCTTGTCGGCTAAAATTGACAACAGACAGAATGCTGTCATTGCCGAGGTTAAAAAGGCCAGTCCATCCAGGGGCGTGATTCGTGAGCACTTTGAGCCTGCATTTCTTTCCGGTTCCTACGAAGCTGGCGGAGCCACATGCCTGTCAGTACTAAGCGATGTAAAATATTTCCAGGGCGCAGACAACTTTGTCACGATTGCCCGGAATGAAGTTAATCTGCCCATCCTGCGCAAGGATTTTATGATCGATCCGTATCAGGTCATCGAGGCCAAAGCGATAGGTGCTGATGCAATTCTGGTAATTATGGCCATGCTGGATGATGTCCTGGTCGCTGAACTGACCGCCTGCGCCACTGAGCTGGGCCTGAGCGTATTGCCGGAAGTGCATAATGAGGAAGAACTGGAGCGGGCGCTGAAACTAGATACCGGGCTGATCGGCATCAACAATCGCAATCTGCACAGCTTTGAGACTTCGCTGGATACAACGATTGCATTGTTGAAACAGATTGATTGCGACAAGACTGTCATCACCGAATCCGGCATCTTCAGCCAAGCAGATATTCGGCTCATGAATGATGCAGGCGTTTACGGTTTTCTGATCGGTGAATCACTGATGCGCCAGCCCGATCCCGGCAAAGCATTATATCAACTTATGCACTGAGAAGAACAGTTAGTTTGAGCTTTTAATGGGGAATACTGTTTCCCGGGTTCGCGGCAATAGCTCATCCACAGCCAAAAACAACTCCCCGGACATATTGCGCGAAAGCGGTTTGTCCTGCAGCGGCGTTTTTCATAGAGTTGACCCGGCACGCGCACTTCCATCCGGCTCATATCCCCAGATTTCCCACCGCTGCGATAAATGTAAATGATAAAACGGTGGCGCGTATAAGCCTTGATGCCGGGCATGGTGAGATCATTTTCACCCTTGCCAATCCAGCCTGATGTAATCACGCCGTTGGGCGAGTCCACCGACTCAATAGGAATATTTAGACTTGTCATCGCATCAATGACAGCCGAAAACAGCTCGGCGACTGTCCGTCCATAGGATCGCGCATCCACGGTTATCGCATCATCGCCCAGTAATGTCCGATACTGCTGCGGCAGCTTGCCGGCGATAGCGGCCTTTCCAATCTGTTCGGCCATCGGCAGTTGCCGGTCAGTGCGTAGTTCAGCGGATACCCCATCAGTCAGAGCAGGCTGGGGCTCTGCATTTCGACCTGGGCTGACAGTATCCGGTTCATGCTGAGCATCTTCCGTATCCCAGAACAGATTCGGCATATCTGGCATTTGGCTGCATGCCGAAAATAGCAGCAGCCATGCACAAAGCAGCAGGCGACAGGTAATCGGGTTCATGGCGTGGATGATTGTGGTTGCGTCCGACCAAGCTGTTTTTCAACAGTGGAAAACAGCTTCAGGGCAGGTTTATTTTTGATTGGCCTGTTCACCCAGTGTCTGTTGATCAGCACCTGGCTGAGCAAACGCACTTCCAGTCGACTTTTGAGTTTGGCATCTGCATTGAGTTTGAAAATGCGCACAATAAAACGGTAACGATGCGCTTTCTTTGCACTACCACCAAACATATCACCCAGAATATCGAGATTCAACATGCCGCCACTTCTTGCCGAGCTTCTTCTGATCCACTCCGTGGTGATCACGCCACTGGGCGAATCGACGGAATCGACCGGCATATTCAATGCTGTCATGGCATCCACCACAGCTGAAAACAATCGCTCCGGCCTGGCATCATACAGCCGCGCATGCAGCGCTACAGCCTTACCCGCCACAGTCTTGCGATACTGCTTGGGTATAATGTTGACGTCACCTGTATTTTTTCCGGTGTCAGCGGTCTCCGGCACTTCCAGTTCAGCTCTCAATTCCGGCGGTACCTCCAGCAGGGGACGCGATTCGGCCCCTGAATTGTTTGATGAACCTCTGGCATAAGCCGGCTGACCATTGCCGTCGGTATCCCAGAACATCCGGGGTATTGAGGCGCAGGCGGAAAGTGCCAACAGGGTTGAATATAAAAGGAAGGATTGCATTATCTGTTTCATGGCGGGGGATTCCAGCCACTCCTACCCTCCGGGTCAAGGACTACATGATGCAGGCCGGGCTATCTTAGCCATGATTGTGCCCGATGAGCGTCTCAACAGGGAAAAACAGACTGAAAAATCCGGGTGCGGCGCAAAATTGAGCAGGGTGATGTCTGCCTATCACAGGCTGGGTCAACAAAAAAAAGAGGGAGGCCGAAGCCTCCCTCTCAGATGCGGAGCATCGAATACAGCGATTTACATCAGTGCTTCGATATCCAGCGTTGTGGTCTTGACCTTTGTTGACAAGCCAGCAACAGTAGTTTTTGCCTGACGGTGGATCAGGGAAATAGTCATGTTCTGGTAGAGTTCATACTCAGCGGCAACCTGCCACTGGGTTCTCTTATTCAGATCATTGCTCAGACGGCCAAAACCGGCACCAAAGATAACATTGTGCAGCGGTTTGATGTCAGCGCGGAGTGAATAACCCTCCAGCGTGCCAATGGTCATCAGAGAAGTATCACTGTTGTAGTAGTTGTGCTCGCCCAGACCGTGGGCTGCTGCTGAAGAATATTCAGCATAGACATCAAAGCCCATGTCGGCGAGTTCACCCTGAATCTGGAAGTCAACTACCCACTTCTCCATCCGTAGCGAAGTAACGCCTACCACTGCTGCTGCTGCTGCTGGATTAACAGCTGCATTGGCAGTAATTGCTGCAATAGTGCCAGCATTTCCCCACTCGCCATTGGTGATGGCAAAACCGAGACCAAATTCCTGACCGGAAAATTCCTGCACGGCAAAGATGCGTGCTGCCGGTGCCAGTTTCCAGCCATTTTCAGTGCCACCCAAAGCATCGCTTGGGACAACTCCGGAAACGGATGCGGTGATCCAGTCGTTGGCTGCGAACAATGCCACGCCGCCGGTGCCGCCGAATAAAGCCTTACCGGAATCTTGCATCTGCTTAATAGCTGTAAATTCTTTGGCGCCGAATAGGCCGCCATGCTGACCATAGGTGGAACCCACTTCGATACCGAAGGTGTCGCCAAAGCCGGAATTAAAGAACGAGACACCGGCCTTGAAACCGTCGAAATCCCATGAGTTGATCAACTGGTAGTTGGCAAATCCAGCTTCATACTCGATAAAAGCGCCGGTAACCGGGGTGACGCGACCACCAAACAGCAGTACGGTGTCAGCAGGTAGGGTAGTGCTTTTTACAGTCTGGGTGCCACCAGCAGCAAGGTCTGTGGTTGTGCTGATAAACTTTTGACGCAGTACGATGGAGAAGTTCAGCACGGATGTGATGGACAAATCTTCATCTTCGATCAAGGCCAGTTCACCGACATCGGTAAATGCGCCCTGTTTAAATTGACGACCAAACGCACTCAGCGTCGGGAAGGTCAGGTGATGGCATGCAAGGCATGCTGCGCCAGTCTGGCGCGCAAATGCCGGGATAGCTTCAGAAGTTGTCGGAGCAGCAACCATGGTGGTAAAAGCAACGGCAAGAGAAGCAGCAGTAAGAAGTAATTTCTTCATAGTGTTTATTTTCCTCTCAATAGAATTTGACTCCGTGGAGTCATTAAATTTCCTTCCCCCTGATTCTGCATGTTTCTTCGACCTGTGGCTGGTTCAGCTTTTCAGCACCCCAATCCACAGAAAACAACGCATGATGCAACGGGACGATGGTCGGAACTTTGTGTGATCCAGATCACTGGGTCAACATCTCACAGTTTTATGTGTGTCAATATGCAACAGTTGTCCTGTTTCAGACACGGCTCACTAAAAGGGGCGTTAAAATTATAAACCTTTAGCAATTTATGTGTGGATCACCATCTCCTTAATAACATATGTCTGCCCTCATTCTCCCTGTCTTTCGATGAGTTCTGCATTATTCGTCCGGATACATGGGGTCTGTCGGAAAATCATTTTTGATACGTTAAGTTGAGATATTGTCTGAGGGAACTTAATTTTGGTTAGGATATATGAGTTTTTTGTATTTTAATCCCTACACAGGCACAAGATTTAATCTCTCAAT
>JAJRTX010000106.1 GCA_021545665.1 Zetaproteobacteria bacterium | reverse complement strand
GAGTTTTTTCCGAATTGCAGGCGCAGCAAGCAATTCAGATCAAGATTGATGGCCTTTCGCTGGATAGCACAGCGGTTAAAGTTCATCCTGATGGCACTGGCGCCTTAAAAAAAACGGTCCTCAATCCATCGGGAAATCACGCGCCGGATGGACAACAAAAATCCACCTTGTAGCAGCTACAGACCGTCATGCGGTAGAAAGAAGAAAAGGAAGAAAAGGGGTCAGGGCTTGTTTCGCGCATTTTCACCCCCAGCTTTAATCAGTCGACTGACCGTAGAGTGATGTAAATTAGCAAATTCTGCAATAGCTTGCATGGTATGCCCGTGTTCGCAATATGCTTCTCGCATCCAATCGCTACGTTCTCTTCCTTCTTGCGCAATATCGGAGAGAGGTAAATGCCGCAATATTGCTTTTCGCTGTGTTATCCCAATTGGGATATTTTCTGATTCCCTCTGCAACTGTCCTCGAAACACATCATCACCTAAAATATCCGGCCCGTTCAATGAGTCCCAAGGTGAAATATTTGTTTTCTCACCCACAAAGCCAATATAGGCCTCTTGCGCATGTGCTTTTAAATGACTGAATTGTGATAACAACCAGTCAACCTGTAAAAAATCAGGGGGAGTAAGCATTCCGCTTGTTGCCTGATAACTGCTCCAGGGCCAATCACCCACATTATCTACCATCCTTGCTGCAACAGGGTTTCGAACGATATAACGACTGAGTTCCAGAAGATATGAATCCTTATCTACAATAATGGATTTGAATCGCCCCTGATATAGATGGCCAACTCGATCATGGTTACGATTAAATCTCTGGGTAAACATGCCATTGAGCTGGCTCATACCTCGACTGAGATTCGGTTGCGGTGTTTCAATCATTAAGTGGTAATGGTTTGTCATCAAACAGTATGCATGACACTGCCAGCCAAACCTTTCAACTACATAATTAAGAATATCTAGAAACATCTCATAGTCTGCATCATCCAAATAGATATCAGAGCGAGCATTGCCTCGTGAGGTCACATGATAGACAGCGCCTTCATATTCAATTCGTAATGGTCTTGCCATGGATGAGAATATAACGCGCTGAATCCGCGAAACAAGCCCTGACCCCTTTTACTTTTTAGTCTGCTGAATTATTTGTCTTCTGTAGGTATGTTCTGATTTGTTTCAGTTCTGAGGAGGCATGGTTATAGTTGTCGGATCATATCACGGATACAGGTGGTTATTATGGCTGAAAAACCATGGGGTGGACGGTTTGAATCCCCAACCGATGAATTTGTAGAGGCATTTAATGCATCCATTGATGTCGATGCGCGAATGTATGCCGAGGATATTGCCGGTTCGCGTGCGCATGCGCGCATGCTTTGCGAGTGCGGTATTCTTTCGCATGAGGATCTGAATGCCATTTTGCGTGGTCTGGATGATATTCTGGGCGAGATCGAAAGCGGTGAATTTACATTCACCATAGCGTTGGAAGATGTGCATATGAATATCGAGGCGCAATTAACCGAAAAGATCGGCGATGCCGGTAAACGCCTGCATACAGCCCGCTCCAGAAATGATCAGGTGGCAACCGATACGCGTCTGTATCTGCGGCGGCGCAATGATGAGATTGTGGTTCGCATTCGGACTTTACAATCGGTGCTGGTAACACTGGCCGGGGCGCATGCCAATACAATCATGCCCGGTTTTACCCATTTGCAAACGGCTCAGCCAGTTACATTGGGACATCATTTACTGGCTTATGTTGAAATGCTGGATCGCGATGCCGGACGCTTCCTTGATGCACGTGGTCGCATGAATCAAAGCCCGCTGGGTTCGGCAGCTTTGGCGGGCACAACATTCCCGATAAACCGCACCATGACAGCTGAAGAATTAGGCTTTGATGCCCCAACCACCAATTCACTGGATGCAGTGTCTGATCGTGATTTCATTTTGGAGCTGCTGGCAGCAGCCAGTATCACAGCAGTGCATTTATCACGTTTTGCCGAAGAACTGATTTTATGGATGAGTGCACAATTCCAGTTTATCGAACTGCCAGATGCATTTTGTACCGGCTCTTCGATTATGCCACAGAAAAAGAACCCGGATATGCCGGAACTGGTACGTGGCAAGACCGGAGGCATTATCGGCGGACTGGTGGCCATGCTAATCACAGTAAAAGGGCTGCCGCTGGCTTACAATAAAGACATGCAGGAAGATAAATCAGCCATATTTGATGCCCTTGATAGTCTCGAAGGATGTCTGCGCGTATTTGCAGATATGATGCCCGGCATGCAGGTGAATAAGGATGCCATGTTTAAGGCTGCTTCATCCGGCTTTTCTACGGCTACTGATCTGGCTGATGCGCTGGTACGGGCCAAAGTGCCATTTCGCGAGGCGCATGAAATCGTTGGCAAATCAGTCACACACTGCATCAAAAGTAATATCGAGTTGCATGAAATGGATGAATTGGCATGCACTGCCATTGACGGGCGTTTAACTGTCGATATGGTGCGCTCTCTTTCTGTCGAGGCCTGTGTAGCCGCTCGCAACCATATCGGGGGCACGGCCCCGGAGCAGGTGCTGGCTCAGGTCAATCAATGGAAGCAGAAACTGGAGAATAATCATGGCTAATATAACGAAAAACCGGACATGGATTATACTGCTGCTTGTACTGGTTCTGGGTGCATGTGGACGTAAAGAAGCGCCCCAAATCATTTCTGATGACCAGCCACCTCAGCTGGTTGATTTTCGTTATGAATTGAAGGATATGGTTCTAAAACTGGAGTTCAAACTCTCTGGCAACCCTGAAGGTGTAGGTTATCAGATTGATCGGGCGGCAATCGACCCCTATTGCAAATGCCCAGGCTTATGGCGGCGTTATCTGGAACATCTGGCAACCCCGCGGAATATCGGTGTGCCTATTACCAAGTTACTCAGGCTTCGATCAACAACAACAGAATATGTCTTTCGCATTCGCGCATTCGATGCCGCAGGGCAACTCGGGCCATGGAGTAAAAATATTCATACGCTTGGCGTGGATCCATATCATCAGTGAGTAAATCCAGGCAGTTAAACCAGGTACGGTTGAACCAGCTTGGCACCTATCCATTTGAACGACTACATGCATTATTCAAAGGGCATGTTGCAAATCCGGATCTGTTTGGCATTGATGCAGGTGCCGGAGAGCCCCGCCTGCCGCTGCCTTCCTTTGTGGCAGAAACATTATCAGAAAATCTGGATGCCTTTTCCCGCTATCCTTCGACGCGTGGCAGCGATGTACTGCGACATGCTATCACCACATGGCTAAAGAAACGCTATAGCTTGAAGCAACTGGATTCTGAAACTCAGGTATTAACAGCCAACGGCACACGCGAAGCTCTGTTTACCATTGCCCATGCTTTGATTAATCCGGAAGCTGACAAAAAGCCTTATGTGCTAATGCCCAATCCGATGTATCAAATCTATATGGGTGCAGCGATCATGGCAGGAGCAGAACCCTTCTTTTTACCATGTACGACCGAAAATGATTTTGCCCCGGATCTATCCGCTGTAACAGATGAAGTGTGGGCCAATACTGCTCTTGTCTATGTCTGTTCCCCATCCAATCCAACAGGCTGGATTGCGAGGCAGGACTATTTTGCAAGGCTGCTGGAACTGGCCGACCGCTATGATTTTTATGTGGTTTCCGATGAATGTTATTCGGAAATTTACTGGCGTGACAAACCGGTCGGGCTATTACAGGTGGCTGAAGCGCTGGATCGTCCGGGTTTTTCACGCTGTCTGGTAATGAATTCATTATCAAAGCGCTCAGCATTACCCGGCATGCGCTCGGGACTGATTGCCGGAGATGCAGAACTCATCAACCGTTTTGCCAAACTGCGCAGTTATACGGGCCCGGCTACGCCATTACCGCTGCAATATGTGGCTGCGGCTGCGTGGACGGATGAAACACATGTGGAACAGCATCTTGCCATTTATCGAAAAAGCCTTACTGCCTTTTATGATGCCTTTGGACAGGGCGAACCAGCTGCCGGCTCATTCTTTGTCTGGTTGCCTGTACCAGATGGTGAAAGGTTTGCCCTGGCCGCATTCAAACAGCAGGCAGTAACATTACTGCCGGGAGCCTATCTCAGTGCAGATGCACCAGATGGCAGTAATCCTGGGGCAGAATATGTACGAATCGCACTGGTAGATGGATCCGAGAGTGCTGCCGAACTTGCGCAACGACTACGATTGGTCAGAGTTTAGGGTCTAATCATGCAAGTTCCACAAAACGTAGAGGCCAGATTACGCCAACTGTCTGCAGGTCAGGAAACGCTGAACTGTTATATTTATGATACGGCACCCATGTGCAGGAAAATCGTGCATCTGGCCGGAATCATGCCGCAGGGTGTTGAGATCTATTATGCCATGAAGGCGAATCCGCATCAGGCATTTCTGGATGCGGCGCTGAAATCCGGTGCCAGAGGCATTGAAATTGCCAGTCTTGGCGAGGCTGAGAAGGCAGTTACAGCCGGGTTTTCTCCCGAACAGCTGATTTACACCGGGCCGGGAAAATCTCCCGAGGAATTGCGCTGGTCTGTCGAACACAATATCCGTACGATACATATTGAATCGCTGACCGAAGCCTGGCGTCTGAATGCCATCTCCGCTAAACTGGGACAAACTCAGGATATTCTGTTGCGCATTAATGCTGATTTCGATATCCATGAGGCACAAACCACTTTTTCCGGCGGTTCGAAAAAATTTGGTGTCGATGAAGAGAAACTCGGAGATGTGTTGCCACAAATTCTGTCACTGGATCACCTGAATTTTCGTGGCCTGCATGTGTATGCCGCCTCCGGCGTGCTCAATGTGAATGACCTGCTGAAAAACTGTGAACTGGTTTTCGGTATGGCGAAAAGAATTGAAGTTGAATATCCCGGAGTTGTTTGTGATATCATAGATTTCGGTGGTGGTTTTGGCGTCGATTATATGGAAACAGGGCATAATTTCGATCCCCAGGCTTATGCCGATGGTCTGAACAGACTGATCACGGACTATGACTTTAACGGACGTACTTTTTTTCTTGAACTGGGTCGTTATCTGGCTGCGGATTCAGGATGGTTCTGTACTCAAATTCTCGACATTAAAGATTCACGCGGTAAAAAACAGGTTATCTGTGCTGGCGGCATCAACCATTTCCGGCGTCCCGCAGCGCTTGCCATCAATCATCCGATGGCTATCGTGTACATGCAGAAACCGCTGCTGTTTGACCATCAGGAACGCATCTCAAACGAGTCTGTTTATTTTGGCGGCCCACTGTGTACCGGCGCGGATAAACTGGCTAATAATGTGTTTGTAAAAACTGCCGATATCGGCGATATCGCCGTCTTTGGTCTGGCCGGTGCTTATGGACTGAGTATGTCGAATATCGAATTTCTCAGCCACGAACGGCCCGAAGAGCTTATCCTCTCCTGAACAGATATCAGGGTGAGAGTAGTAGTTATAAAAGGAGCACTGTTATGAATCACTTACAAAAAAAGATTGAAAATGTATGGAAAACCAGAGCCGAATGGGATATGCGTTCAGTGACAGGCAAAACAAGAGACGCCATTGAGCATGCTATTCAGTTGCTTGATGACGGCGGTATTCGGGTAGCCGAGAAAAACCATGCCGGTGCGTGGGTGACTCAGGAATGGTTAAAAAAGGCAGTATTGCTGTTTTTTAAACTACATGATAATCAGGTAATCAGTGGCGGCAGTACCAATTATTTCGATAAGGTGCCGCAAAAATTTGCTGGCTGGGGCGAACAGATGTTTCGCAAAGCAGGTATGCGAGTTGTACCGCCTGCCACCGTTCGCAAAGGCACTTATATTGCACCCAAAGTCGTTTTGATGCCTTCCTATGTCAATATCGGTGCTTATGTAGACGAAGGCACCATGGTAGATACATGGGCGACTGTGGGCTCCTGTGCCCAGATCGGTAAAAATGTACATCTCTCCGGCGGTGTTGGCATTGGCGGTGTACTGGAACCCTTACAGGCTACTCCGACCATTATCGAGGATAATTGTTTTATCGGTGCCCGTTCAGAAGTAGTTGAAGGGGTGGTTGTACGTGAAGGTTCAGTATTGTCGATGGGTGTTTACATCGGTAAATCTACACGCATTATCAACCGCGAAACAGGTGAAACCCATTATGGTGAAGTGCCTCCGTATTCAGTGGTTGTGCCCGGCTCCATGCCCGGTAATTCAGGCGGCCCGAACCTCTACTGCGCAGTCATCGTCAAGCAGGTAGACGAAAAAACCCGCTC
>JAJRTX010000105.1 GCA_021545665.1 Zetaproteobacteria bacterium | reverse complement strand
CGGCATTGCAGAAATGGCAGGGCTGGGTGAAGAAACACGCAAGATCACCGACTCGCTGGACGAACTCGGTAACACCACCGCCGCCATCGGCAAAGGTTTTGCGATTGGTGCGGCAGCGTTGGCAGCACTGGCCATTATTGCGGCGTTTGTGGAAGTGGTGTCGTCACACGTCGCCGACTTCAACCTGCAACTCACCAATCCCAAAGTACTAGCAGGCATGTTCATCGGCGGTATTTTTCCGATGTTGGTGAGTTCGCTGACCATGACAGCGGTGGGTGATGCCGCTTTTGAAATGATTAAGGAAATCAGGCGTCAGTTCCGTGAAATTCCCGGCCTGATGGAAGGTGAAGCAAAGCCTGATCATACCCGATGTATTGAAATTGCCACCACGGCGGCGTTGAAGAAAATGGTATTGCCAGGCGTTCTGGCCGTGACGGGGCCAGTGGTGGTTGGTTTCGGACTTGGACCGGCAGCGCTGGGCGGCATGCTGGCCGGCGCGCTGGTCTGTTGCGTGTTAATGGCGTTGATGATGGCCAATGCCGGCGGCGCCTGGGATAATGCCAAGAAATATGTTGAAAAAGGTAATCTGGGCGGCAAGGGATCAGATGTGCATACCGCAGTCGTGGTTGGCGATACTGTCGGTGATCCGTTCAAAGATACCTCTGGCCCCTCAATGAATATTCTGATCAATGTGATGGCTATCGTGTCTCTGGTGATTGCACCACTACTGGGCTAAATATCCAACTTGGTTTTTGACTTAGCCAAAGGACAATATAATCATCCCGACAGTCAAGGTTCGCTTCCGGGGTGCGAGGCCAGGGAAGCATAAGTCCGGATGCATGCCATCGGCATGCGTCCGGCAACAAATGCAGGCTAGGAGACAAGAATGGATGATCCGATATTGAATGAAAAATTGAAGGAAAATGTCCAGAACAGCAGTGTATGGAAACGGTTGCTTTTTATGCTGCTGTTTGGTTTTCTCTATAGCGTTGCTGAAGTAGTGTTGTTCGCCGTGATTGCCTTTCAGTTTTTATTTGTATTGTTGACAGGCAATAAAAATGACAGGCTGCTTGATCTGGGTGGTGCGATTTCAGCTTATATTTATCAGGCGCTTTGCTATCTTACGTATAATAGTGAGGAGCGCCCGTATCCATTCTCGGATTGGCCATCCGATCAGGGGACATCTGAAGGTGAAAAACGGGAAACTGCTCAGATGGATGCCAGTTCGGATGCTGTGGACAAACCTGGAGAAGCTAAAGGTTCCTAGTGAAGTATCCTGAATAGTATATAAGCCGTTAAATACGCGTAGACTAGCCGCCAAGTTCACGAGTGGCGGATTCAATATCTTTTTTCAGTTGTTCCAGCAAGTTATTACGCCTGCTTGAAGTAACTTTCTCTGCCGGAATACAGGGTAGAAATCGAATATGAATAGTGCCGGGATACTTGATAAAACCGCGCTTGGGCCAGCAGACCCCGGCATTATGCGCCATGGGCAAAATGCCAACTCCTGCTTTCTGTGCCAAGATCACGCCTCCGGGCTGGTATTGCCCTGTTTCACCGGCGGCGTACCGCGTACCCTCGGGAAAGATGACAACCCAGCGTCCCAGCTTTAAATATGATATACCCTGTTTGATGACCTGTTTAATAGCTTCTCTGGGTGAACCGCGTCGAATGGCAATAGTGCCCATGATGCTCAGAGCCCAGCCGAAGAAGGGTATATAATACAGCTCTCTTTTTAGTATCCAGACGTAGGGTGGAACCAGAATTGGCATGGCAACTGTCTCGGCAGCCGATTGATGTTTGGCCATAACCACGCAGGCCTTTGTCGGAAAATGCTCTTTGCCATCGATTTTGAGCTGGATACCGCAGAGCAGACGCAGCAGCCAGAAAGTTGAAGCAGACCATGCTTTGGCCCAGAACCAGGCTGCATGGAAACCAAAAATTCGCGATATAATCAGGATGGTTGAGAAAATGCCTGTCGAAAGTATAAAACAGAGGTTAAACATTGCTGAGCGAATCCATAACATCATTTGTTACAGCCGGAAGTAAAAAAAAATTGAACCGCAAAGGGCGCCAAGGTGCGCAAAGGAAAACAGATAGAGATACCTGCAGACAGGCGCCAGTGCACATCTTTTGAATACTGTTCTAGCTCTGAATCTGATTTATCCTTACTTGCGAACCTTCGTGGTAATATTTCTTGCGTGTTTTGCATTAGAATTTATTGGCAATCAACAGCTCATCCACTGTTGTCTCTAAATCTGCATATGCCTGAATTGATGGTACCAGCATGCGAGATTCCTCCAGAATCACCGCTGCATCACCGTAACCACTCTGTACGAGTTTAACTGGCATATGTGCAGCATGTGCAGCTTCCACATCCCGGATTGAATCACCAATATATAAAGTCTGGTCTGCTGTCAGTGAGAGCATGTCCAGAGTTTCAAATAGCATACCTGGCTTGGGCTTGCGACAGTCACAACCCTCATCAGGCCTGTGTGGACAATAGGATGTATGGGCAATAAAGCCGCCGGTTTCTTCAATGCACAACATCAGTTTGCCGTGAATGGCATCAAAAGTGAGTTGGTCGACCAGACCACGACCGAGTGCAGACTGATTGCTGACGATGGCAATAGCTATACCTGCATCGGTAAGCCGGGAAATGGCTTTAAGGCTGCCAGGAATCGGTTCCCACTGTTCAGGTGAAAGAATGTAATCGGGCGAATCAAAATTGATTACACCATCACGATCAAGCAGGACAGCTCTGGGCAGGGGAATGTTTTTTTGCATGACAGAACGGTACGCAGAGTGAGCGCTAAAAGAAAGCGGAACAGAAGAAATTTCCAGAGATTGCCAATATTTCCTTTCGGTGTTTTGCCAATGGCCGGGAGTTGTTTCTCATTTTTTTTTCTTACCGGAAAGCTGATTACATTTGCAAATTATAAATTTATCATCTATTCTCACTCTATCTTGGTGTCAGGAAGGGGGGGCTTATGTATAGAATAATCATTCTGGTTGTCATGTTTTTTGCATGGCTGCAAACAGTACAGGCGGGCGGATATCAGATCGGTGAGATGTCTACGCGATCTACAGGTATGGGCACTGCATTTACTGCAGTGGCGGATGATTCATCGGCTGCATGGCATAATCCTGCCGGTGTAGCCTTTACAGAAGGGATTCAGGTTATGGGTGGCGGAGCTGTAATTTTTTCTCCCGGAGCTGATTATACACCAAACGGTTTAGGCGCTACCACTGCAGATAGCGCAGCAAGCAAAACATTTCTTATTCCTCACGCCTATTTTACCTACATGGATCAGGATGCTGGATTGGGAGCTTCTCTCAGTATCAACTCTCCATTCGGTCTGGAAACTGACTGGCGCATTGGTGGCCCATTGCAGACGACCAGTACTTTTTCACGAATCAACCTGATAATGATCAATCCCAGTGTCATTTTTCAGCTTTCTGATCGAATTTCCATTGCAGCCGGTGTTGATTATGCCTATTTGACCAAGGTTGATTTCAGTAGTGCCATTCAAATTCTGAAAGGTGAAAATGAAGATGGTTGGGGGGGGAATGCTTCTATATTCTACAAGGGTGACGGTTTTAATCTTGGCGCAACCTACCGCAGCCGAATAACAATTGATATTAATGGTGCTGTAACGGGTGGTTCTGCCATGCCTGCTTTGGCGGGGAGACTGGCTGGTACACCACTTGCTCCATTGATTCCTTTATTATCAGGTTTGGTTGGGGTGAGCTCATCAGCAAGCACATCTCTCACCCTGCCTGATCAGGTTAATGTGGGTCTTGCCTGGATGCCAAATGAAGAATGGACACTCAGTGTTGATGTAGATTGGGTGAACTGGAAGACATTTGATTCCATTGATATTGTGTATGCACCATCGACACTTGCAACTATACTATCCAGTGGCACGAACTTTAAAAGTGTTCCGGAGAACTGGAAAGCAACAGTAGCTGTCAGGATAGGTGCCGAGTGGAAATACAGACCGGACATGAGGGCAAGATTTGGTTATGTCTTTGATCCTACGCCCATCAGAGATGCTGACTTTAGTCCGGGCATTCCGGGAAATGACAGGCATATTGCTTCCATTGGCTTTGGTTATGATGTAAATACCAAAACAACGATTGATCTGGCCTATGCATTTGTTTATTTCGTAGATAGAAACCAGACGGCTTCAACAGGTGCGAATGCAATTAGAAATGGTGAGTACAAATCCACCGCTCATATTGCAATGGCATCGTTGTCTTACCACTTCTGATTCTTCAATGTATAGCACATATTGATTGAGGGCTCTTCGGAGCCCTTTTTTTATGCGTTTATGAAAGTTTTTTGCTATAATAGTGACAAAAAGCATGCTTCATGGAGGTTATGATGTTCTGGGTGTTATTTCTGGGTATTATTTTAGGGCTTCTTTATTTACTGGGCAGAGCCAAACTATCCTTGCACATTTGGCTGGCGATACTGGTCGTATCCGATATCGTACTGATGGGTGCAGGCCTGAATTGGCTGACTGGGTTTATTCTACTGCTATTGATTGCGGCAGCTTTTCTTGTTTTTGCTGTTGCTGATATTCGTAAACAATGGATTAGCAAACCGCTACTGAATTATATTCGTCAGGCTTTGCCACCGATGTCTGATACCGAGCGTGATGCAGTCGAGGCCGGTACGGTCTGGTGGGATGCTGAACTGTTTCAGGGTAATCCGGACTGGCGCAAACTGCTGGATACGCCCGCACCGAAATTGACAGAAGAAGAGCAGGTCTTTGTGGACGGGCCATGCAATGAGTTATGCGCCATGCTTGATGACTGGCAGATCAGCCATGAATTGCGTGATTTGCCACCTGAAGTTTGGGACTTTATCAAGACAAAGGGTTTTTTCAGTATGATTATTCCTAAATCCTATGGTGGCCTGGAATTTTCCGCTTATGCGCATTCATGTGTGATCCAGAAAATTGCCAGTCGTAGCGGTGGGACGGCGGTAACGGTGATGGTGCCCAATTCCCTCGGCCCTGCCGAATTACTGCTGGCTTATGGAACTGAGAAGCAGAAAGATTATTTCCTTCCCCGTCTGGCTGCTGGTGAGGATGTACCATGTTTTGCCTTGACCGGGCCGTCAGCTGGTTCTGATGCAGGGGCTATTCCAGATACCGGTATCGTCTGCTATGGTGAGTTTGAAGGTAAAGAAGTGCTGGGTCTGCGTCTGAACTGGGAAAAGCGCTATATCACGCTGGGGCCGATTTGCACGGTACTGGGGCTGGCCTTTCATGTTTTCGATCCTGAACATCTGCTTGGCGAAGATGATGATTTGGGTATCACATGTGCGCTGGTACCGGCTGAAACAGCGGGCGTGGAAATTGGCAGGCGCCATGATCCGCTCAATATCGCTTTTCAGAATGGCCCCAACCGGGGTAAAGATGTGTTCATACCTATGGACTGGATCATTGGCGGGCAGGACATGATTGGAAAGGGCTGGCGCATGCTGGTTGAACGGCTATCTATCGGGCGTGGTATTTCACTGCCCTCATTGAGTGCAGCTGCCGGTAAATTGTCGTGTGATGCAACTGGAGCCTATGCACGTTTACGCAAGCAATTTCATACCTCTATAGGTCGTTTTGAAGGTGTTGAAGAAGCTCTGGCTCGCATTGGCGGACTAACATATCTGATGGATTCCACCGTCAGATTGACAACGTCAGCACTGGATCAGGGTGAGAAACCGGCAGTGCTGACGGCAATTGCCAAACGCTACTTAACCGAGTCTATGCGTCAGGTAATTAATGATGCAATGGATGTGCATGGCGGACGTGGTATTTGCATGGGTCCGGCAAATTATCTGGGGCGTACGTATCAGTCCATTCCGGTGGCGATCACTGTTGAAGGTGCAAATATCCTGACCCGGAATATGATTATTTTTGGGCAGGGAGCCATGCGCTGTCATCCCTGGTTGCAGGAGGAAATTGCTGCTGCAACTATGGAAGATAAAGAGGAAGGGTTGATTCGTTTTGACCGGGCTTTGATGTCTCATCTGGCTTATACAATGGCCAACGCGGCGCGTGCATTTGGTTATGGTATCACTGGAAGTCTGCTGGCTCCATCTCCTGTGGCCGGACCGACGGCATCTTATTTTCGGCAGATAAACCGTTTCAGTGCTGTCACTTCTGCACTGGCCGATCTGGCGTTGCTGACACTGGGTGGGGCGCTCAAACGTAAGGAGTCAATCTCCGGTCGTTTTGCTGACGCCATGGCCTATCTTTATTTATGCTCAGCAGTATTGAAGCGTTTTGAAGATGATGGCCGGCCAAAAGGGGATTTACCGCTGGTTCAGTGGGCGTGTGAATTCAGTTTGTATCAGGTGCAGCAAGCGCTGGATGGAATTATCCGCAATTTCCCTGTTCGTCTCGTGGCTTGGAAAATGCGCATCTTGGCTTTCCCTCTGGGCTGTCGGCTTAAGCTTCCCAGTGATCACTTGACCCATCAGGTTGCAGCCATACTGATTGAACCATCTGCTTCTCGAGACAGACTGGTGGCCGGAATTTATCAGTCGGAAGATAAAAATGACATAATCGGGTGTCTGCATTATGCGATGAAAATGAGCATACGGGTGGAATCGATTGAAAGTAAACTGAAGGAACAGGGATATTCTCATCGACCTGATCAGTCCTATGAATCGTGGTTACAGATGCTTTTAGGGGAGCAGGTTATCAATCAGCAAGAGGTCGATCTTCTGCAAGAGGCTGTGGAGGCTGTCAGGAATGCCGTGATGGTGGATGATTTTCCGCAGGATGAATGGCATCACTCAGCCGAAAGTACGGGATCAGAAAATAATGAAAAATGTTAGGTTCTCAGGGAGTTTATAGATAGCTGTTAAGAGGACATATTTGTAAGGAAAAGAAGGTACTATTCAGGACACTACACTAAGGTTATTTGCAAGCATGGAGTGGGGAAGGTGCTCGCCGCTCACGAGTTTTACAATTGGCTGTTAAGCAGGTTTAAAGAAAACGTGCTGCTTTCTGACTCCATGAACTCTTTGGATAATTATGTTGAAGCAGCATGGCACTTTGTTTTGCATCTGTATTCATTCCCATTTCTGCATATGATGAAGCGAGATAATAGAGGGCTTCTTCAATGGCAGGAGTGGTTTGATAGTGTTCAACGATTTCCTGGAAGCGATTGGCAGCAGCAAGAAACAAATCTTTATCATAATAATACTTTCCAACCTGAAGTTCATGAGCAGCAAGTGTGTTGTAGAGCATCTGAAGGTAGGATCTACCATCTTTTGCATAGCTACTATCCGGATGTTCACTGATTAGACGATTGAATGCATCAATGGCGTCCTGATTCTGGGTGGGATCATGTTCGGCATCACCCCGTTGTCTGAAATAACTCATGGCCAGCATATATTTGGCATAATCGATATTCGGATGGCGTGGATGATGATCAATAAAACGTGTACTCAATGTTTCAGCCAGAATCAGTTCATCGGCCTTATAGGCAGCAAAAATGCGTAACAGCTCAGCCTGTATAGCATGGTGGCTGTATGGATGTTTGGATATGAATTTCTGAAGGCTGAAGTCTGCGACATTATACTGGCCCTTATCGATACTCTTTTTAATTTTATCATATTCATTCTGGGTGGTATCTTTATATTGATCTTTTGCACACCCGCCCAGCAGGACGGCAAGCAGTATAAGTATAGTTAAACAGCGAAGAGAGAAAGATGTCATGGGCGCAGTTTACGGTCTGTGAGGCAGTGCGACAACGGCGAGATGACGACCTGCCAGTTTGTTGTCACGGCGATATGAGAAAAAACGTTTGTAATCACAAGATGTACAGATATTTATACGTTCAATATGTACATCAGATAAACCACATTGCATCAGCTGCAAGGCGTTAAGTTCCCTCAGATCAGCAGATATTTTCGGATCATATTGGATGTAGCGTTCTGCATTCGGCGAACTTCCGGCCAGTTTTTCCGCAGTGATCGTGTCAATATGGAAGCAGCAGGGTCCGATGCATGGGCCAAGGCTAGCCAGAATATTTCTGGCCTGAACGCCACGTGACTGCATCTCCCTGACAGCAATCTGAGCTACCTGTGTGGCAGTTCCGCGCCAGCCAGCATGGACAGCCGCTGTGATTCCTGTTTTCGGATCGGCGAGAAGTATGGGGAGGCAATCGGCTGTGCGGACAGCAAGGGAAGTTTCAGATTGATCAGTAAGCAGTATATCTGCTTCATCATTATGCATGATGCTATCAGAGCCTTTGCACCAAAGCAGATTGTTACCGTGAACTTGCTGTGCCTGATGAGGCAGCGATACAAGTCCGCTGATTCCTGTTAAAGTATTGAGGTTGCTTGCAATATTAGCATCTGCATCTCCCAGGCCCGGACCAAAGTTCAAACTATCAAACGGTGGAGGGCTTACGCCTCCTGTACGCAGGCTAAAAAGAGCAGTGATACCATATTCAGCCAATAGAGATGAACGCAGGAAATTGGTACTAATGCCACTAGCCATAATTTTTTTTCAGGGCATCAGACAGTTGTATCAGATCGGCAGGCAGGGGAGCCTTAAAGCTGAGGTGTTCGCCGCTGACCGGGTGTTTGAAAGCCAACAGTTCAGCATGCAGAGCCTGCCGATTGAGTGCAATAATAGCATCGCGTGTAGGTTGGGGGATATTATTTCCAGGATGGTAATTGCGTGCATAGACAGGGTCTCCCAGTATGGGCAGGCGTTCGTGCGATAAATGTACGCGTATTTGATGGGTGCGTCCGGTATGCAAGGTCAGACGGAGTTGGCTAAAAGGGCCATAAAAATACTCGACGGATGCATCAGTGATGGCTTCTTTTCCATTCATTCTTACAGCCATACGTTGCCGGTGCTGTGGATGGCGGCCAATCGGCTGTTCGATACGCTGCTCAGACCAATGTGGTGCACCGCGACACCATGCAATGTACTGGCGATCCAGTTCATGGCTGGCAAATAATTCGGAGAGGCCCCGATGTGCGAGTTCACTTTTTGCGATTACAATACTTCCAGATGTATCCTTATCCAGTCTGTGTACTATGCCGGGGCGTTCTACACCATTGATGCCCGGCAGGTTAGGGCAGTGATGGAGCAGTCCGTGCACCAGTGTACCACGATCATGTCCATGGGATGGATGCACAACCATACCGGCCGGTTTATTGAGTACAATCAGATCATCATCTTCAAACAGAATATCGAGAGTTATATTTTCAGGCTCAAGTCTCAGGGGTTCAGATGGAGGTATATTAATCAGATACTGTTCATCTTCGTGTACATGAGTGGATGCCTGAGTTATAGCTGTCTGCTGAACACCTGTCTTGAGTAATTTTTTAACAAAACTGTCACGAAGAAGCTTTTGAATATGACTACGACTCAAGCCACTGGCCTCAGTTAACGCACTATCCAGCCGTTTACCTGACTGATGCTCATCAATTGTTATGACCAGCTGATTTGTATCATTCGGTTCATTCACCTGTACAGGTATGTTTCCTAACCCGGCTTATTCATGAATAAGCCGGGCTAACTTTCAGGAGCCGCAGTTGCAGGTTCATTTTTAGGCTGTTGTTGACCTTCAGTCACTTTTTTAGCCGCATCACCGCTATTGCCAGATGGACGCCTGCGGCGACGTCTGCGACGACGATTTTTGGTTTCCGTAGTAGCAGCATCGCCGTTCCCATTGCTATTTTCAGTGCTGGCTTCTTTCTGAGCCTTCACCTGTTGTTGAGCTTTGGGTTTATTTTGTTTTTTCTTTATATTATTGTCTGAGCTTGCTTTTTCTGTGTTACCCGCAGCTGAATTTGCAGGCGTTGTGCGTTTGCGATTTCTACCGCCTCGGCGACGCCTCTTTTGCGCTTCCTGTTTTTTGCATTGTTTTTCAGCCTCTTTAGTTTCCTTCTTCAGTCTTTCTCTGCGCTTCTGGCCGGTAATAACTCCCAGAATTGCTTTCAGGCGACTTTCCTTTTTTGGGGATTCTTTTTCCGGTGTCGGTGTAGGAATGCCGACTACCGGCTTGACTGGCTTGAGTTTACGACCAGAACGCGGGGGTTTCTTATTTTTACTGGTGTCTTCAAGTACTTCCACACGCTGCTGGTTATTCTCTGTCCATTGGCGCTCAATCCGGTAATGCGGAATATCAAGGTCAGGGCGAATTTGCAAGGTAATCTGAACTTCATGGTTCTCTTCAATACGTGCGATATAATCGCGTTTATTATTCATCAGATATTCGCCAGTATCCGAAGGAACCTGTACAACCAGATTGGGTTTTTTACCAGCTTCCGCCAGATCTTCCATGCGTGTGAGCATTTGCAGTGACATGGATTCAACTGTTCGAATGGAGCCGCGTCCCTGGCAGCGGGGGCAGCAATCTGTAGTTGATTCACCCACAGACGGGTGCAGGCGCTGTCGTGACATTTCTAACAGACCAAAGCGTGAAATTCTGGCAAACTGAATGCGAGCCTTATCACTTTTACATGCATTGCGCAGTGTTTCCTCAATTTTCTGACCATGCTTGCGATTGGCCATATCGATAAAGTCGATAACAATGAGTCCACCTATATCACGTATGCGTAACTGCCGGGCAATTTCTTCAGCTGCTTCCAGGTTGATGGCCAGAGCAGTATCATCAATATGCTTTCCCTTGGTTGCACGGGCCGAATTGACATCAATGGATGTTAAAGCCTCAGTTGGGTCAAGTACGATGGAGCCGCCTGTAGGAAGGTGAATTTCACGTTCGTGAACTTCTTCACATTGCGATTCAATACCATATTGGCGGAATAGAGGTCTTTTGCCGCGATAGAGTTTCACCAGCTTCTCCTTGCCGGGAAGCACAGCATGAACAAATGCCTTGGTGTGTTTGTATATTTCGTGATTGTCGACCCAAATTTCCTGAATATCTTCGGAGAAATGGTCGCGGACTGCACGTGTGGCCAGGTCGCCCTCCAGATAGATAAGGGCAGGGGACGGTGTGGTTTCACTTTTTATGCGAATTTCGTCCCACAGGCGGCGCAGGTAATTGTAGTCACGCTGTAAGGCTTCCAGTGTTTGGTCTTTACCCGCAGTGCGAACAATCAGACCCATGTTATCCGGAACTTCCAATTGCGTTAGAATTTCTTTCATCGAACGGCGATCATCATCGGATAATTTGCGTGAAATGCCACCACGAGTGGTGTTGGGGCTGAGTACAAGATAACGGCCAGCCAGTGATATATGAGTGGTCAGCGCCGCACCTTTTGTGCCGCGTTCTTCCTTGACCACCTGAACCAGAATTTCCTGTTTGGCTTCCAGTATATTCTGAATAGACAAGTTTCGCACATCAGCAGTTTTATCAGCCCCTTCTTTCCAGTAATCGGGATGAATTTCGTTCAGTGAAAGAAAGCCCTGCCGAGCTGCACCGTACTCGATAAAAGCCGCCTGAAGACTGGCTTCAACTTTGGTGATTTTACCCCTGTAAATATTACTTTTGGTGAGGACTTTATGTGCCGATTCGATGTCAAGTTCATGTAAATAGCCATCTTCAACGATAGCGACACGACTTTCCTCTTCGTGTAACGCATTGATAAGCATGAGTTTTTTCGTGGTCACGCCAGCTTCCTTTTGGCGTTTTTGGACTTATGAACATACTCTGAAGATCGCACTATTCCCATCCAGAGAGGAAATCGCACCATGTTTAAAAGAGCAGTATTATCAAACAGCAACCCGGTTCTCAAACACGACACCGAGTTCATTAAATTGTTTGTTCTCTGCTATGTTCACTGCATTCCGGTTTCAGGTGGAATGCAGTTTGTAAGTCTTTAAACGCATTTTATTTATGCAGGCTCAACGTGTGGATATAAATCATAATCGTAAAAATCGCTTCATTACCATGTCTTCGGAACATTCCAAATTCCCTGCCTCTACCCATCCGGGCGGAAGCTGGGATTCCCGGCCTCAAAACACTATGCTTGGCATAGTGGGTTAGCGTTACATTATGATACAGACAACACGGAACTCGCTGCACATGTTCTGGAAGCTATAGGTTTGGAGAGTGGTTTGGCAAGGCTTGAGCGTGAAAACGATAAATTATACATTGACAACAATGAGGAAGGCAGCCGTTTGGATCGCGTTTTAATACGCCGTCTGGGTAGCTCCAGACGCTCCCTGATTCTGCGCCTGATTCGCAAGGGTAATGTGCGGGTGAATAAAAAACGATGCAGACCCGAGTCTCGAGTGCGAATTGGTGATGAAGTATTTTTGCCGCTTAGTTTGCGTCAGCCTGAGGTGAATGAGAATGAAAGCATTCCAATGTCATTACTGCGGTCTACAGAGCGGTTATCCGTATTGTTCGAGGATAAATGGTTGCTGGTTGTCAATAAACCGGCTGGAATGGTTGTACACGGCGGCTCAGGCCACGATGCAGGCCTGATTGAAGCACTGAAAGAGGTGAGGGGGCTTCCAGACCTCAGGCTCGCTCACAGGCTGGATCGTGACACTTCGGGCGTGTTGCTAATGGCCAAAAACCTAGAAGCTTTGAGAAGACTCACCGAGTCGTTTCGGGAACGCGATATGCAGAAAACCTACTTTGCCCTTATTGCCGGTCATCCCTTTGCCCATGCCGGACGTATGCAGTCGAATCTTGTCAAAGGAATCGTACGCGGCGGCGAACGCATGGTCGTAGATTCTGAACTGGGCAAGGAAGCGATTACCGATTTTCAGGTGATGATCGAATACCAGAAAAATAACTTCGACTATGCCATGCTGGCATTAAAACCGCACAGCGGTCGCACGCATCAATTACGCGTCCAACTCCAGAACGAAGGCCACCCCATCCTCGGCGACAATAAATATGCCGGGAAGGATGAGCTATCCGCATACAAATCATTGGGGGGCAGGGGCCTCATGCTCCACGCCTGGCGATTACGCTTTAACCACCCGGTTACGAACAAACCCCTCGAACTAAAAGCCCCCTGGCCAGATAACTGGATGCAGCTACTTCAAGGGTAGTCTATAATCAGGAACTAGTTGCTGCTTTGCCCCAAGTTGGATATTGGTGAGCGGCAGATTATGGCTATAGAGCTGACATTCAGGCATATGATTTGGCGAAGCTATTTTGTTTCTGCTACGTTTATGGGAACAAGCCAAATAGGCGGTAAAATATGAATGAACGAAAGAATAAATAATGAGAACGTCATTGATCGGCCAATGGAGAGGAATATCTGAATCTGGATCTTCTGTCCTTGTAAATATTAACTTATTACAGAACTCGCTCGATGGTCGGGTATCAGTTTTTGAGACAGTTTTACTTGATGGTCAATCTATGTCTTATTGGACTTGGTCGTATTTCACTGCCAATTTAATAGGGGAGAATGAGATTGAAGGGGAACTATACCTACCTACTATACACAAACAATATGGAGAGATATTTAGCGAAGAAGAACTAAAAAAAATTCAAGAAAGAACAAGTTTTGAATTGCACGTTCGTACAATGTTTAAAGGAAAGCAAGAAGGTCATTACGAATTAAATATAGAATGGATTTCAGAATACCCGACAGTTGATGCGCGAGTTGATAAAGTTAAACTTACTAAGGAAAGGTTGGGAGGCTCAAAAATACCCCATAAAAAAATGAGCTGGGATGAATTTAAAGAATATGCGTTGGCTCAAGAAGATGGTCTTACTTACCGGGGCCAAGCTAGGCGCTGGCGACTCCAAACATCATATCACAGAACAGGTTTTGCCGATCTACTCTCTTATCTTGATGTCAATCTTCCTGAAGTTGAACAGCATATAAATGCTATTTCGGATCATATATATAATATCAATGATGATCGCCACCTAAGTGCTTTGCTTAATCTTGCACAGCATCATGGGTATCCAACGCCGCTTCTTGATTGGACGAAAAGCCCTTACGTAGCTGCATTTTTTGCGTTTGAAGACAAAAGCAAACAAAAGCTTGATAGATCAATAAGCATCTTTTCGTTTAACGAACGAAAATGGGCTGAAATGGCTGGCAGAACAGCTCAAATTCGAGCACCAAATATGGTTGTTCGGACTATGATGCTTCCAATACTTGGTAACTCTAGGGCTCTTCCACAACAATCAATAACTATGTATAGCAATGTTAATGATATCGAAGGAATCATAGCTTCGAACGAAACAACTCAAGGGGAATATTTGCAAGCAATAGCTATACCTGCTTCTGACAGAGAAATCGCCATGCGAGAGCTAAGCTTAATGGGCATAACATGGGGTTCAATGTTTCCTGATTTAGATGGATTTTGTAAGCAGTTAGCAGTGAGACACTTTTCTAAATAACTAATGCTTAATTGTTAAAAAATGGATAAACAATTTCATTAAATAAGGCTGGCGAAGAAAACTTGGCCAGCCTTTTTGTTTATTCAAGGTATCGTGATTAGTTGACTTGCTGGATGCCTGCCAGGTACCAGGTTGGGTCATCTGATTTTGGATTATGCTGGAAAATCCATATCTCATTGACTTCAGTGGTTTTATCTTCAATGGAGTTACCATTATTGTCGAGTGCCTGTTCACGCAGCATGGCTGTGTAGTTTACGGCGACCCATTCCAGGTCTGATTCAATCCAGCTGTCGGCAATTTCTGCATTGAGTGTGGCAACTTCTGTGTGATTTTTTTCTGTTGTCTGCATATCGCGGGAAATACGGTCGGCAATCTCTGCTGTGCAGAATTCACGGATATCTTCGATATCGTCCGAATCCCAGGCTTTTTGCATGCGCATATAAATATCACGTGCAGCACTGAGGAAATGCTTATCATTGATCTCAGGGCGCAACATTTTGCCACCTGTTACCTGTTCACCCTGCGAATAAATATCCGCATCGGCATTGCTATGAGGTTGAGAGGAATGCCCATGCTGATTGGCATAGGCCATGGGTTGAGTTTTTCTACGCATGAACCAGAACAGCAACATAAGCCCGCCACCAATAATCAGGATATCGAAGAAGTTGATACCTTCAAATGCGCCACCGAAGAACATTGCTCCGAGCATTCCGCCCAGTGCAAGGCCACCGATCATGCCCATCATGCCGGTTCTTGCTGAACCTCGCTGACCTGCAGCGGTGGATTTCTGCGGTGTAGCATGGCGTTGCATTCTTGGGGCAGATTGTTTGAAACGCTGCTTGCCAAAGCTCATGCCACCACCGAAACGGCGTGCATCGGCATCGCTCACGATACCCGTCATTGAAAAGCAGAATGCAGTCAAAATTGTCACTATGAATAGATTTTTCATTGATTAACCTCTTTTTCATCGGGTGCCATCTCATAAGCCAGTTGTGCCAGTCTGGCCTGAAAGGCTGCTTTACGCAGGGCGCGATCCTTAATGCTGGCAAGTTCAAGTGCAAGTTTCCTCTTGCTTCGAAAGGGCAGGGGTCTGGGTTTGGCTGATCTTTTTTCTGTTTTGATGCCTGCCTCCGGCATCATGCGCGAGCGGATTTT
The DNA here is from genome assembly GCA_021545665.1 of Zetaproteobacteria bacterium. The sequence goes on along the minus strand of JAJRTX010000105.1, from coordinate 11,540 downwards.
ATGCAGCTTGCTTATGCGGGCATGTTTGTAGCAGGCTTTGCGGATATCATCACGCAAAAAGCGGATTTGTTGTGCCATAATGGAGTGATCTACGCCAACCCACAGGCAGAATCCGCCATCGGTCAGGTGTTCGATTTGAATCGGCTCAGTGCGTGATGCCATCATGCTGCCCACAATGTCAGGCCAGGCATTGCGCAGACGGGATATACCGATCAGTTGGTCAAGTGACTCCTCGCCGAGGATTTTAGCCAGATTTTTATGCAGACCTGTGAGTCTGGAGCGGGAACGTTTATTGCGGCTGCTCAAAATGGTAGTTTTTTACCACCAAGAATATGTACATGTAGATGGAATATGATCTGTCCACCTCCTGCGCGAACATTGGTGATGATGCGGTATCCGGCTTTCAGGTTCAGTACTTCATCAGCAATATACTGAACACGACTCATCAGTATGCCAAGCAGGGCAGGATTGCTGACATCACTCAGGGTGGATATATGTTTCTTGAGAATCACCAGAACATGGGTCGGAGCCTTGGGATTAATATCCCTGAATGCGAACACATCATCATCTTCATAGACTTTATCAGATGAAATTATGCCGGCAGCAATTTTACAAAACAGGCATTCAGTCGTCATATTGTTCCTGCAGAACCCTAATGCGTATGGATTGTTTCATGTTAAGTGGATTATCTACTTACAGGTCGGCTCCATACTTTTGGCTCTTTTGAAGAACAGGCAATGAAACGGTAAATTCTTCCAGCATGTAGCTGGAAGTTCCTTACGGTCAATGTGTTTGCCTTGGCATTCACTTCTGTAACCAATGGCTGCCATGTTTCACCTGCATTCACCCACAGGTTTATCAGATGTTCATTCTTTATGCCTGCCAACTCGCTTCTTTGTGTATGCTCGTCAAAGTATTCCAAGGTAACGTTTGCTTTCATATTGAGGGAAGGAATTCTCGTGAATAGCAGCCATGATCTTTGGATACACTGTTCCGGATTTTCTCCTTTCAGCATGTACATCGGAGGCCTGAATGCTTCGGCCTCAGCCTGAAAATCCGTAATCTGGAACGGCTTCATGAAATCTAACTTTGCCAGCAGATAGCCCCAGCCCGGATCATACACGATCAGCGATGCACCGAAATCTGCAGATGCCGCTCTGCCGGAAAAGGGTTTTTCAAGTAGTTTTGCCATAAACTCGTGCCTTTCCAGAGCTTTTCTTGGTTCTCCCGCCACTTCAATTTCTTTTTTGGCTTTGGCAAGCTTAATAATATCGGTCTTTTTCGCTTTTTTACTATAACCTGGGAAAATATCCTCTCCCTGTGTATAAGCTATATATTCTTTCATTTGATCTGTATGTTTGTATGTCCACTCGAAGGTGCTGAACAGGTTGGCTTCAAGGAAGAATGGTCTTACTATACTATAGTGAGCCACGGCGTCATATTGTTCAATAAAAGACTCAGGAGAACGTGCGCCATATAGCTGTTTAAGCTGACCGGCTTCAAGCACCCTTGCCAGATTTTCAATGCGTGCGTTCATCACTGTTGGTGAGAACCAGCCATAAGTTTTTTCCGGCCCGTTTTTATCTTTTCCAATCAGATGTTTCAATTTTGTATAAAACTTGTTTTTTAATGTTTTATTCAACAGTGTTTTGGCTTTCATCGGATTAAAGACGCCTTGGTCCGGTGTGTAGTAATACTGGAAGCGTTCGTTAAAGATAGTCTCCGGAAATTTCACAAACATATCGAATGACTGCCCGAAGGTAAGATCGTAATCCCAGGGGATTACCTTCCACTTGCCAGTTTTTCCTGATTTAATTAAGAAATAGTTCTTATTATAGGTGTCTCCCTGACTGACCAGTGTATTGGCAGTTATCCAGTTGGTTAGGGAATCATCTTCGAAATTATCAGCAATAAACTGGTCGAAATCTTCCGGTGGTGTTGACTTGATTTTTTGGCAAGTGCTTTCAGGCTGGAATAATCACCGCCTCGTGGCGAAAGTTTCATCCAGCAGCGTTCAAGTTTTGAGCCGTGTCTGAAATCGCCACAATAGGTCGTGTCATCAGGTTGATAAAGCTCAGTGGAAGCATTGTAACCACGCTTTTCCAGGAAATGTTTACCCAGCCATTCGATATATAAATAGTAGCCGATAAATTTTTTATTGATGTACAGTCTGACATAGTAAGTGTCCGGGACCATCATACCCATATCGCGCATCAATTCCCATGCCATCCATTCACGCATCAATGAACCGTCTGAAGCCATTGAGCGCAGTGATAACTTTTTATAACCTTGCCATTTGGCACCTTTAATTTTCAAAATGATTGATTTCTTTTTCAGTGCGCGGGTAGAACTGCCGAATGATTTTATTCTACCTTTGAATTTTTCATCACTAATGCTGAATTCGGCCGGGAAGCTTGATTTGTCATTTGGATCCTTAAGAAAAAGCACTTTGGCGCTTGTCTTGTTCATCGAGATATGAATATCTATTACTTTTACTGCTTTCTGAGCATTGGCAAGAGCTTCCTGGGAGTAGGCGAAGTGACTCTCTCTGAATGTAAGGTCAGTAGCAGATTGTGCGGTAATCGGCATCAATAATGAGCATGCAGAGATTACGAAAGGAATAAATATGTTTTTTAACATAGCCACCTCAGTTTCCCCATTGGCGGGTAATTGATACATCCATAAAATAGTTGGCGCTGGTATTTCTTCCCCATACGGATGCTCCAATTTTTGGAGCAATTGACCACTCTCTTGTTAATCTGTGTGCATACTTGGCTGAAATAGTAAACACATCATAGTCACCGGAAAATCTGGGAAATCCTGCGAATGCTACCGGAAATGTCGCCCTGCCATCTCTCAGAGAAAGCTTCAGCACACCCTGGAGGACGATGCGGTTATTGCCGTCTTTATCCAGGCGCCACGAGTATTTGCCATAGCTTCTGGATTGCGAGGACGGCGAACCTGTCCACCAGGTAATGCCTGTTCCAAGTTCCCAATAAGATGGTTTCTTTTCTTCCCATCCTGTATTTTGAGATGACCAGGCTATTCCGCCCCATAGTCCAAAACGACCGAAACCAAGACGGTTTACTTTTTGATTGTCATAACCTGTAGGAATAAGCGCTGCCAGTTCCCAGGTTCTGCCATTCCTGTACTGATCAAGCCTGCCACGAATGCCTATTTTAACATCAGAAATACCGGCTACTTTCGGACCCAGACCACAGGCATAGTTGGCTAGACCAGCAGCGGTAAAGATGTTGAAGTAGTATGAATAACCGTATGTGTAAGCATTATGCCAGTTAAAATCCCGTGAAGTACAGCCCTGTGGTACACGATTCCTGTTTTGGTTAAACCAATCATTCGCCGTGCTGTACTGAAGACCGGTAGTAAACCTGTGTGTTCCCTCAGATAGCATATATGCACTTGCAGCAGTTGTTCCAACGTTGGTAATGGATAACCCACTTGCAATAATAAATAATGCCATAATGTGATTCAGTTGATATTTAATTTTCATATACCCCTTCCCTTTATAATTAATTTCTCCAAAACTGCCTTATCACTATTTCAGCTGGTTTGTTCTGTACAGTGTAATCCAAATCACGCTCACCTCCAGCATGCGGATCACTAAGCCAGTTCCAGAAGAAGACACCATTCACACCTTCCGACTGCTTGATTGCGTTAAGCCATGCTGCTATCGCTTTACTTTGCATAGTTACATCTGCCTGATGATGCCTGTGACTCAGCGACTTCCATGCCCATGGTCGAGCCGAGAAGCCTGTTGCAGATGGCATGCCTATCTCCAGCAACCAGACAGACTTGTTCTTATGCTCTGTAATCTGATTAAGCTGGTGCATACTGTACTCAATGTGAGAGAGCATCTCATCATATCGTCCCATATTACCAAGTGACGGGTATAGCGAAATACCGATTATGTCCAGTTCATTCCAGTATGGAAACCTTTCCACGCCCTCTATATTATGAGCCGCATAGGTCAGTTTACCTTTGAACTCTTTTCGTAACTGCGTAATTAATTCCAGCCATGGCAAATCCTTGGCAATGATTGATAGTTCAGTGCCAATTACAAACGCTTCCACGCCCAGCTTCTGAGACAGGCTGGCGTACTTGAGTATGTGTGCAGAATAATTCTTAAACCAGCGGTACAGCTGGTTATAATCCCTGAATGATATCTCCCCGGCCCAGGATCCACTTACCAAAATTTGTGGTTTTATAATTACTTTCAGCCCCAGTTGATGTGCGGTTCTTACAGCGGCAATCAATTGTGCGTCTGTTACATTGTCCGCATTTTGAACAGCAGTCGAATTTGGACCGTTTTGCTTCATAAATGGAATCAAGACAACTGAATTGGTTCCAAGTGCCATCATATTTAACAGTGATTGTCTTGCTCCAGGGGTATTCCATGCAACTTTTGAGGTTTGTAGTGCATTAAAACCTCGCCATTGAGTTTCTGATATAACAGGCAATTGTTCATATGGACGCTCTGTTTCTGTCCTTTTAATTTGAGGTTTTGTTGTGTCATCCTCAACAACTTTTGTCGAACAGCCTCCGATTGCTATCACTGCTCCAAGAAGAAGAAATAGAAATTTTGACATCAATTCTTCTGGTAAACACGCCAGATGTTATCCGAGTAAGCAAGTTTATATCCACTCATGCCCTCGTCATAAAGCCTCGGATATCGTTGGCTGATATGATCTTTCCTCCCGATTCCGGATTCCGGATCCGGAACTACAATCTGGGAGATTTCAGGATAGGCATGACTCAGTGCAAGTTTGAATCTGCTGGTGTATGAGAGGAGCATGCCTTCAGCATCACCGCGTGCGACCAGCACTTTATAACCACTGGATTCATCCATGAGAGTGTCACGACGATTTTCATTCAACCAGCGGCCAAGCCGTAGTGAACCATCCTCATCCTTAATTAGCACGCGCTCTGTTCTAAATGAATCAACCCATTTGGCCATATTAGGATCGGCGGATTCTATAAATAGCCACCAGCCACCAATCAAACTGACTACAAGGAAAGACGAAACACTCCAAAAAACACGTTTACGTTCTATATCGAGAAATGTAATTTCTGCTAAAATAGCAGCATTAATCAGAACGAGAATTTCCATGGGATGGGACAGGTAGTACTGATCAGTTGCCAATGCGATAGCCAGCACAGGATGTACGAACAGTACGAAACTTGCTCTGAAGCGCGAACCTTCATCCCATGTGCTCAACAAGAAGTAGAGGATGACGGGATAGGCTACCAGTGCATAGCCAAATGCTGCAATTAGAGCCTCGAAGAAATTGCCGCCGAAATCAACCAGCCATGGATATTTAAACAGCTCCATATATCCACCCAGAAAGTTTGAATTAGGATCGGTAATAAAGTGCATAAAATCAGCTTCGAATACCCAGTTTAACCATGCCCATGAGAATACTGAGAAGACAAAAGGTACTGACAGAATGAAGTAGATACTGGCTGGCGAAGCCATTAACAGTCTTCTCGGAGCAACTACAGCGAGCATGGGCAGTAATGCAACAAACAGGAACACAGCCGAAGCATCAACGAAGAAAAATACTGCAAGAATAACACCGAGGGAAATATATGAATGAACATCGTGCTCTGAGATCATGCTCTGGCATGCATGGTAGAGCAGATAGAACATCAGCATACTCATGGCCAACTGACTACCGTTTGTTGCACCCCACAAAAAAGCGGGATGGGCTACCAGCAGAAAGACTAGCAACATCCGTTTGGACGCACTGATATCAATGTGGCGCATATGAGAGAGGAACAGCCCAATCAGAATGCAGGCAAATAAAACTGAAACAAAATAAGGTGCTGCACCAAACGACATGCCTGGCAAGTAATAAAATGGCACCAGCGAATACAGTGGAAGGTGAGGGTAGAGTAAACTCAGGTTTTCCAACCTGATCTCTTCCGATCCCAGAACACCCAGAACTTTTGCCCAGCGATGCGTTGCACCTTCAAACATAAAGCCATGCGATAGTAGCCAGGATGTCAAAACAGAAAGGGCTATAAGCGCCATGATGACAATAATCATGTTTTCCTGATTTCTAAGATTCGTCAGGTAGGCTTTCATTTGTCTCCTCCTGCCTGTTCTGTCCCCAAAGTCATCTCGCTTACTTCACTGGTGGTTGTAAATTTGGTCAGGCCATGATGCGTCTTCTCCCAGTAGAACGGATTGAATATCAATTGCCAAAGACCCTTATATGCAGCCCATGACATCAACATCCAGTAGAATGGCACGGTTACAGACCACGGCATCAGTTTATAATAGTGGCGTTTAAACCCACTCAGCAAAAACAGATGAATCATGAAACCGTTGCCGATTAGCAGGTTGATTAGATTAATATACAATAATACAGCCGGATATATCGAATCAAATAAAACTGTTTGAGTAATTAACCAGGTAATAAAGATCAGCATCAGAATGGGCATCAATAGCACACTGAGGATCGTGCCTCCAATAAAGAACTGAAATCCCCAGAAACCAACATGCCCCAGCGTTCTATAAAATTTTATCGGCCTGCGCATATGCACAAGATAGGTTTGCATATATCCTTTTATCCAGCGGGAGCGTTGTCGAATCCAGTTGTGTAAATCTTTATTGGCTTCTTCGTAGGTTGTCGAATTCACGACACCCACGCGATACTCTCTCTGGGTCAGCCGAACTCCCAGATCCGCATCCTCAGTAACATTGTATGGATCCCATCCCTGCAATTCTCTAAGTACATGCATTTTGAAGTGATTGGATGTTCCCCCCAGTGGAATTGGGATTTTTAACTGATCAAGCGCAGGTAGATAAAAATCAAACCACAGAGAATACTCCAGGGTAAACATTCGGGTTAGCCAGTTTTCAGTCACATTGAAATAATTCAGTCGAGCTTGAATTACTGCCGTGTTTGAAGGGGCTTTTTTGAAGGCGAGTACAACTTTTTTCAATTGATCAGCTTCTGGAGCATCTTCGCCATCGTAAATGGTTACCAGCTCACCCCGGGCAAAATTAAGTGCATAATTACAGGCCTTGGGTTTGGTTTTCGGCAACGAATCCGGAACTTTGATAATTTCGAAAATACCCTCGAGACCAAGATCTTTTGCTGTCTGAATTGTTTCTTCATCATCTTCTTCAAGGATAATTTTGATATCGAGTTTGGATAACGGGTAATCAAAGTTTCGTAGTGATTCAGCAAGATGCGGCAGAGATTCAGATTCTTTATACATCGGCACAAGTACCGTATAAGTTGGCAAGTCAGCATCCCTGATTGCATTAACCTCTTCATCAGATATCAGATTGTCAAAACGTCTGTCTCCACCCACCCATGTTAGCAATATACGCAGACCAAAGTTGATGATAAGAAATACTGAAACAAAAACATTAAGCGCAATCAGTGTAGGAATAGGCCATAACCCCATGCTTATCAAAGTTATTGTCATCAGAAAAAAGACAAAAATAAGCTGTCTTCCTGTGAATACTGTGCTCGCTGAATATTGTGGTTGCCGTTTTCTTAGTTCATGTACTGATTTTTCACTGAAAAACTCATTGCCATAGCTCTGTAGTGTCCAGACGATATCAAACTTTGAAGTCACTACAAAATCAACAGGCCCATCTACTACTTTTTCGATTTCTGCCATTACCTCAGCATTCAGGTCGGCAACAGCCACCTTGGTCAGGCCATGCTCTTTACGCCATGGAATAAACAGGTTCTCAGAGTAGATATGATAATATTTCGTATCGATCAGCGCCTTATCCGGAGGGCTATCCATCAGGTTTATAAAGGGCTTGTCAAAATGCTCTGCTAATACCTGATAGAACGAAAAGGGGCGCACCCAGCCTTTGGAGATGATAATATCGCCTATCCGGGTTCCCCATTTCTTCTGGAGATCAATAGCTTCATCAAGCCTGGCTTGGGTTAACAGCCCGTTCTCTACCAGCAGGTCACCAATACGCCCATGCCTGAAATGATCAGTTAAAGCGCTATAAAGATCTGAGGCAGTGACCCAGCCTTTAGCCAGAATAACTTCCCCAAGCCGCAAGCCTTGCCCTTGCTGTAATGCAAGGGCTTCAGCCAGTTGCTCATAGGTGATTAACTGCTTTTCCAGCAGGAAATCACCAATTTTACGGTGTCGTGAGGTCTCCATTTTGGTCATGGTTGTCGGCCACTTTACTTATCAGGTCGTTGTGTATCACCATCCTCAATATTGATGTTGGTGTGATGCATACGCTGAGCGTGAAGATCCTCAGAAGTTGGCATCTCCACATCATGATCGTCACCTGGTCGTTGGCGACGAGACAGACGGAAGAGATACACAATGGCCAGACTCAGCAGAAACCACAACAGTCCCAACAACCAGAACCGATAGGCACCAAGCACTGCAAACCAGTCTTTAGTATCAGGATAATAGACCTGAGCCAGGGTAGGCTGGTTGCTATCAATATGAAGAAGTACGCCATGGGTATCAATGAATGCCACATTGCCTTCAATCAAACGTAACTTTTTATCAAAGTTATGCTGAATTTGATCTGATGGGATAACCAAAAGTCCATGTGATGAAGATGTATTGACAATTTCTGCAATAGTAATTTTCGGCAATACATTCACGCTGAAGAATGTTTGATCATCCTTATCCCTGATTTCAACTGGGCCCTGATCCATGCGCAAAGGCGCATCAACATTGTCCAGCTTGAAGTTGCCAAATGCTACAAAAGGACCGTTGGGGCTCAATGCCTCGCCTGCTTTTACAAAATGAATTCTGGAGTAATCCACAACCAGTGGAAGGTCAGCAGCAACCCGTGAGAGCAAATACAGAGCATTCTCAGGATTACTCAGATATTTATCAGATATGAAGGTATCAAATCCGGAAGAAAAATACTGAGCAAGACCCGAAAAATTTGAAGGATTGGAGTCGACAACTTTCACAATAATTGATGTGTCCGGTGTGATTTGCACAAAGTCGGTTGGCAATACGCCAAAGCAATCTCCAGAGACAATATCATGTTGTACAACAAAGCGAAGATTGTTGTACTGTTGCTGATATTCAACGGGTAAAGGCACAGAATAATTATGCTTTTCACCATCATTTTCCAACCGTTTGGATAATACCAGTACATCATTCAGAAATATGTACAATTCGTAAGTTGGGTCTGCTTCCCAGCGTACTGGAGCAATAATACTAAGACTTATCATATTCAGTTGGGTGCCCGATGGCAGGTCCTGAGGTGAAAGCGTAGTGCTCCATACTGTTTCATGTGAGATATAGTGGGGACTCGTATCCAGTTGGTACAGCGGTAACGAATAGTAGTTGCTATTGGAGTCTATTGGCATAGCCGCGCCCCCGGCGCTGGCTTCATTGTTGGGGGCTCTGGGCAGTGTCCTCAGGGTATATAGCCGATCCGGGTTGTTTATGTCATAGTGTCTGCCTGCAGCAAGCAGCTCCCAACGACCATCAATCAGATATAATGGTTGTACGTCATATGGCTCTGAAACCGCAAGAGAAACGATATTGCCTGACTTGATCAGATTTAGATTATCTGTGGGAGTCCGGAACACATCGCCTGTTTTAAGCTCAATAAAGCCCTGGTTCAAGTGTTTACCCTGTTGGTTTAATACCGTAACAATTTCTTCTTTCGGAGCAATGACTACATCTCCAATTTCAGGTAGACGCTTGATTACAATCTCTTTGCCAGCATTGGCCAGCAATTCCATAACCGACATGGAAGCGGCAAACTGGGATGCATCCAAATTGCCGGCAGGGAGTGAGACAACGACTTTATGTGGTAACATACGCCATGCATCTCGAATAGACTTGTCAATTGAACTATAGGTAATATCCAGTGCAGTGCTTGGCAATAGATGGAGGAACCCGCCTCCGGAACGGATATCAAGGCAGCGATTCTTATCTACCAGCGTGCCTGCTTCAATACTTACTTTGACTACGCCATTGCGGAACATGGAACGTTGTAGAACTACTGCATTTTCATGCACCAGGTTATCCGCTTTGACAAGAATTTGAGTCAGGGGAATATCATTAATATAGATTCTTATATTGGATAAAGTAAACAACATCTTTGAAGCACGATATGACAAGCGAAATACGCCACCTCTGACACTGGAATCCATCGGTGTTTTAAAATAAAAATCCTGGACATGACCACTCTGGGATCCTTTAAAGACGTGCCCTTTACGGAATCCCATGTCGTCGAGTGTGATTGTCCTTACTGGCCCTAAAGCACTCAGTGCTTTTCTGGCTGCGGCAGGAGAAATGACGGTTGGTTTCTTTGCTTTCTTATTTTTTGCAGGCTGCTTTGTAGTTACCAGTTCTTTTTCGCTTATCCAGCCTTGAACGCCGGATGGTTTTACAGTCACCAGTACCCAACCAGCCAGGCGTTCCATTTCAACCAACTCCATCTTTTTGTTGATATTCATGATTTTAGAAGAAGATTCACTTGGTCCGGAATAGACAATAGCTTGCTTCCCGGAAATATTCAGGTTGTCACCAATTTTGGCTTCTGCCTGAAAGGCAAGCGCCATAAATACCATGAAAATAAACATCAATTTTAATACATTAAACATAAGAACCCCCCGATAATCAGCTTAAATTTTACTATTATATATACGCATCCTCTAGAATTAGTTGACATTGTAGACACTTTATCTCGACATGCAACAATCTTGATGAAGATGAAGATGAAGTTTTAAGTTGCTTAATATATTCATATTATTCGGCCTGTAATCTTCTAATCAGAATATAGTCAAATTTCACCAGTACATAAGGATGATCAGAGTTGCTGCTGGCGTAAATCGCCGGGTTTAGCTTTCTGCCATAGAATGGAACCTGAGCAACTTCATGCCATGTCTCCCCATCAAAACTTACATAAGCAATATATGTAAGGCCGATTTTATCAATCCTCAGATGAACGTCGAACTGGGTCTTCATAGAAGATGATTTGGGGCTTTGCCATGCAATTCTGAAGGGGGTTCCAATATGTGTAGTTAAACCACTTAGCACCTTAATTAACTCTATCTGTACAACCTGTCTGCAACCTTCACCACGACATTTCGGAAAGGTGTCTTTATCTACAATGCTGGCAATCAGGCCAAGATGGTTGTTGATGTTATCATAAAATAGCAATCCGGTTTCTTGATTCGTCCCCATTTTACCAGCAGTAAATTCAGCGTTTACCTTGATTGATACAGAATAATCACCATAGAGGCCTCTATGATCTAAAATAAGAAGGTTTGGAACGGTGCCATCAGTAAGAGATGAGCGTTTGGTCATCAAAATCAGATTTTTACCATCAGAATTCAGCAGTTCAGGCGTAGGATTTATGGCATGCCAGTACTCTGATAAATAATCCGAGCTAAAGTCATCACTGTAAATAACTCCCGGTTTTTCCTGAACAACATCATTATCCCATGAGTCTTTAAAATTTGCGATTCTTTCAGCCTCTGCTTTCTCAGCCGCGACTCTCTCAGCCTCTGCTTTTTCAGCTGCGACTCTTTCAGCCTCTGCTT
>JAJRTX010000104.1 GCA_021545665.1 Zetaproteobacteria bacterium | reverse complement strand
TAAAATGCGCTGCCTCCGCCTTGGGACTTGATTGCATTGAATATCTTTATGTGTCTGTTGATTATGTCCAAGAAGTCTTGAGCGGTCGGAAACTCAACAAGTTTAGTTTCTTGTCAGATGATGTGATGGATCAGAATGTGGGCTGTATTGATGTTCAAGATGAATTCCGCAAACAGTCAATGTAAAATGGGCGGTGGGTTGCGTAATTTGAAATCTACGGATGTAATGTCTTCCAATATATCCGTAAGCTCGCGGACAATTTCAGCACGTTTTATTTCTCCATCAGTTTCAAGCTGATCTGCTACTTCAATGAAGATATCACGCTTTGGATTTGTATTTAATGCGGTAAGCATCAAATCTGCTGCCACTTTGTATTCATGTGATTGCCGTTTTGTATTCACTATGTTGGTTAAAATCCGCTCGCAACGATTGCGCCAGGATACATCCAATGTAGCAATTTCATTGGTCATAGTGCTATCCAAAGTCCAATTGCCATAAATGCAACAATCAATAGTACCCACACTATAATCCCAGCCCATGTTGGTTTTGGGCCACCATAGTCTGGTGAATTTTCTTATCCGCTTGGCATTGGTCTTAGATTAAATCCGTCGAAGTAGACATACGTTCACTCTATGTTGGACCTGTCACGGTTTAGTTCCGCTCCCGGTTCTCATTTAAGCTGCTATCCTTTCAAAAGCCAAGGGGCTTTTCCAGCCTAATGCGGAATGAGCGCGGTTCAACCATCGTCACATCAAACCTGCCATTCGATGAATGGACACAAACCTTCGGCTCAGAACGCCTCACAGGCGCGCTTCTCGATCGGTTGACCCATCATGTCCACATACTGGAGATGAACGGAGAAAGCTATCGACTGAAGCACAGCCGCAAACACAAACAGATTAACCCCGAATAGGCCAACAGCCCGGCTTGACCACAGGCCCGCCCTGCTGCGTCAGCCCTATGGTAGGCACTCCACAGTGCGGGCCTATGGACAACCCTCCGAAACACTAAAGTGGTGTACTTTTACTCCGGTAAATGGTGGGAATTTACTCCGGCGTTGACAGGAGAGATGGGGAAGGGGTATTGCCAAACCTTGTCAGGTGTTGGTGATAATCAATTCCCCGGAACGCTTGGCTGTATTTCGGGAAATGGAATAGGTCACATCAACTGTCACAAACTTGAACCGGGAAAATACCTTCCTGATTTCTTCGGTGTCATTGATCGACAGAATAAATGAACCCTTGATGCCAGCTAGAATATCGGCAATTTTTTCAAAGTCCTGCCTGGAAAACAGGTCCGCACCATAGGAATTTTCCGTCCCCAATAGGGTGGATCAAGATAAAACAACGTGTCGGGCCTGTCATAGCGGTTTATGCATTCTGCATAGGCCAGGTTTTCTATGACAACACCTGCAAGGCGATTGTGCAGCTTATTCAAAACCTGGTCGAGTTTGATGGCATTAAATCTGGCGGTTAGATAAATGCACCTCCCTGACTGAAACAGATATTTGGCAAAAGCGCGGAATAGTAGTAGATACATTTGAAGTGGAGTTGAATAGCCCCAAGCTTGGCTGACAGACACTCTTGGTCGTATTGCCGATCACAAGATTAATCGAATTGACGAACTGCTCCCTTGGAACTATCGTACGGATGAATAACCAGTAAGACGCTAACCGAAGAGAAGCGCTCGATCTGTTTGCAGACCTTGGCACCAGACGCTAGTTAGCACCCCTAATACGTGCAGATAATATGGCCCTCAGGGTCGGTCTTGCCAACTCCGTTACTTTCCGCACAGAATTTCGTAAAGCCCTCGTTGCACCATTTACTGTCGACCGGCTGACACTCGACGACACCGCCTCCTTCACCCTTTACGCGGCCTGAAAGCACTCTTTTGAACTGCTTTGGTCCTCGAACACCCACCCGCTCATGTACTTGCATGCGAAGAGTGTCTCTCTTTTCAACTTTCGATACCTCAGCGAAGCCCACTGTGGACGACAGCATAAGTGAGGCGACCGCTATGGTCATACCATGAACCAAATGTTTCATATTCCTTGTTCCTTCCTTTGATGTGGATTGCGAACGATCATTACTTCCTATGATGTCAAAGGTGGCCATTGGAAGCGTCGACCCGCGTGTATTACATCACAGTGCGGTAGGCGTGGCCGCAAGGTTAAAGGTTATCCGCGTTAGGTGAAGTTCCCCGGACGCGCACGCACTACCCACGACATGCGTAAGAGACATTTCAGCAATCTCACGGGAGTATTCAGTGGCATCACCTACCCAGTCCCTGAACGACGACCTGAACCCGTGAACTGTGGCATTCTTGATATTTATACGACGAAGAACAGAACTCATCGCCATATCTGACAATGGCATTGTCCTCTTTAGTGTTGGTAACACAAAATCGAACCTAAATATTACCCGTCAGCTTGCTGCGCGGCATTTCTTTTTTACCGCTAAAATGAGATGCTGTAGTAAATTCAAAATCCGCTTGAGGACTCGAACCTAATAGAGTAAAATAAATACTGGGCATCAATCTGGGTATTGCGAATTATCGAACTGTTAATACAAAAGTAATATCAATAGGTTAAGTCCCACACTCGGTTCCTCTTCTGGCACCATAAACATGGCAATATTGCAGTTGCAATAAGTTTGCTATGATCCCGTCGTAATATAAAAGTACGAAGCCAGCATGAAACTGAGCGTGATTATCCCGGTTTATAATCGGCAGCAGGCGGCGGAAAATGCAGCAAGGTCTGTCCTGTTGCAAAAGCACGATGATTTCGAACTGATTATTGTTGACGATTGCTCAAACCCACCATTTCAATGCCCTGCCGATATGCTGGAAGACAACCGCATCAGGGTAATCCGGCACAAACAAAATAGAGGCGCAGGAGCCGCGCGCAATTCCGGGATTAAGAATTCCGCTGGAAAATACATTGCTTTTCTGGATTCCGATGATTTGTGGCGTGCGGGAAAATTGTCTGCCCAGCTAAAATCAACAGAAATCCTGGAAGTGCAAAATCGCGATATGCCAACAGCAATTGTGTGCGGGTTCCGGTTGAAAAGTGCGGTAACCGGTAAAGATGGTGAACTGCAGCCGATACCTTCAAAAGAACTATCCGACTTTGTCAGCGGTTGCTGGTTTTGCCCCGGATCAACGCTTTTAATCGAACGCCGGGTCTATGATATTGTAGGTGCTTATGACGAAGATCTTCGCCGCCTTGAGGATACCGACTGGTTTATTAGGTTTGCCATGGCTGGTGGCACACTGCACTCCGTTGAAGGCACCTATGTCGATATTGAGGCAGGCCAAAGGCCCACCATCAATCTGATTATGGAAAGCAGCAGTTACCTGCTTCAAAAATATGGCGATGTAAACAACAATAAACTACAGCTCGACACGGTTAATCTAAGGTATCTGAAATCTTATCTGGCCCTGGAGCAGGCTGCATCCCACGCCGCGCAAAACAAGCGCCTTGCTACGATCGGCGCTCTCATACGCTCATTTGTGTTAAAGCCACGCCTGCGGCTTCAATTGGGTAAATGGTGGAAATAAAATCAATTTAGAACGATAATTAAAGCAGACTAAATATCAATCTGATCCCGGGGTTTGGCTGTAAGTACATACTGGACACCGGTAGGCGGCAGAACATTGTGTTTTATCAACAGCCCATCGAAATAAAGCAGTAACTCATACATTGCTTTGGTGTCTTCATTCTCGAGATAACTCTCAAGAACGCCGGGTGGAGTAACATGATGCAGTATGCTGCCCCACCTGTATTCTTTTTCAACATTAAACCACTTCAGCAAAATCGGTGCAATCTCACCGGAACGAATACTCTCAAATGGAGAACCCAGTGTACCTGGAACAGGCCGGGTGAGTTTTGGCATTTTCCTGTTGTTGACTACATCAAAGGTATTTTTTTCCGGCAAAAGATCGACAATTGTATTGGTAATTTCAATGCGATCATCGCTCCATTGGAACTGGGTTTCACCAATAAAATCATGGACCCAGAATATGCCTTCAGGCTTCAGCGTTTTCCAGGTATTTTCGATAAGGTGTTCCAGGTGAAGCACATGGTGGAGACTGGTTTGCGCGCAGATAAAATCGTATTTTTCAGCGGGAAATTCAATAAAATTCAAATCAGCCACTTCGTAGGTAATCGGCAGGTTCTGCTCTGCAGCAATCCTGCGGCCTTCATTTACAGCTTCTTCAGAAATATCAATACTGTGGAATGATGCACATACACCCTGCCCAAGGAATGCTCTTTCTGCGCGACCATTGCCGCAACCCAAAAGCAATCCGTTTTTCAATTTCAGGCCGTGTTCACGTACATATCCAATCAGGCTGATAAGGTGCCTGTTTTTTTTAAGTTCAACAGCAGCCTGTTGTGCTTTTACCACCCGCTCATTTCTTTTTGGGTCGCCCAGCAATGCCCCCCAAAAAGCGCCCTCCTTTTTTGCCATCTCCTCATAGATGGATTTGTCGTTCATTGCATCTTCAATGATCTGTTCTTTGGTTTTCGCTGTCATCTGAGTACACTCGCACAAATTGTCTAAAATTTTTCAGCGCAAAAAAGCGCTCTGGACATGCCCGTTCCCTCATAAAGCTTAATCACGATATCCTTGAATTTTACCACTGATTTCATGCCATGATATTCAAGAATTTCGGTGATGACTTTAGGGCTTAATGCCCAGAAATTTGTATAGTCATTACCATAACCATATACATATCTGCAGGCATATTCATCTTCGCCATTATAAATAGCGGTTTCGATATATAGGCGTCCACCGGATTTCAGGCTTTGCGCCGAACATTTCAAAGCGCCAATCGGATCAGGTAAATGATACAGGGTACCCAGATGCAAAATGAGGTCAAACTCATCTTCCGCCAGGTAGGTTCCCGCATCCCCCTGTTGAAATTCAACATCAACACCACAAAGGTCAGCAATAAGGTTGGCTTTTTCGATATTTTTTGGATCGAACTCCAGGCCAGTGACATTGCACCCGTAATCCCGTGTCAATTTTATTGAATTGTAGCCGATATTGGAGCCGATATCTAAAACACGCTTATTTGTGAGTTGTTCTTCACCGCCGTACTCTGCAATCATTTTAAGTTTAGCCAATGGCACATCGGAAAACGGCTGCATTGTTTCCAGATCACTGGTGTTTACACCATTTGAAAAACCAATACCAATGCGCCAGGGCTCATAGACTTTCAATTTTTCCAGCAATGCTTCCTGCGACAACTGCGTATCAATGTTAAATTTTGGTTCGATCATCTATTGTGTTTCTTTCGTTGTCATAAATTTGTTTGGCTGAATAACCAAAATTAACGTTTTGCTACAAGTGTAAATAGCTCGACATCCGTGTCTGATGGTACAAACCGATGCTTACTCATTGAGATCTTGATGTCCGAAAATCCAGCAAGGTTGAGAACTTGAGAATAAACAGTAGGGCTAATAAACCACCACGTCCATCCACCCCACGGCTTTTTAAACTCCATCTTAGGTATAAATTCCATAAATGGTTTTTCTTCATCCCAGGGAGGCATTCGGTCCGTTATTATAACCTTGTCTTTGACGCGCTTGAGTGTACTCAACAAGGCGCCTATTGGATCACGTACATGGAGTAGTATCGATCCGAAAGTTACAATATCGAAGTCACCAAGGTCTTTTGGTATGTTGTAGATTGATCCATATGCCGGTTGGACTTTTGACTGTAATTTCTCGCGACAGAACAAGAAGCTATTGTTGATCCTTTTTATGCCATTACGCATCAACTCTCGAACTTTTTCCTCGTCTTCATTTTCATCAAGTAACAGATCCCATTCAAAATCTGGTGACAAGTCGTATGCTACAACTTTAGCTCCGACACTTTCCATATAAAAAGCGTGTGATCCGGTGGCAGTTCCAAGCTCAAGGACACGCTTTCCTGCCAAATCAACATTACCAAGATATTCTTTTTCAGTCTTTCTAAAATCCCATGATCCATTTGTTGGACCATGTCCCGGTAGGTCGACTACATGAAAGAATGCGCATTCGTTTGGTGTAATTTTTGTCACTATAGTATCTCCGGCAGTAATAAATGTTTTTGGGATAGAATTTCATTGAAAATAAACTGACAATTCTCAGTCAAATCCATCTGCAGCGTCAAGCTATGGTATTCCTATTTTTTCCTAATCTGAATTTGTCTAATTTAGTCTCAGGACAGATTTTCACGGACTTGGTGCGGTCAGGGCTGCATTTGGCTCTTTCTAACAGTATATGGGTATAACGCACAAGATCACATTGATATAGGGTGATACTGAAATTAACAAACAATCCACCCTCAACAGCGCGGTTGGGAACAATACTGGAAACACAATCAGTCCAGGCTCAGGACCTATTAAATTTCGGGATTCCCTTTTCGTCAGATTTGTGATTCACCGTGGCAAAGGAGATTTGTCATGAGTGATTTGTTTTGGCTTTCAAAGCCATAGCTTTCGAAGATAGAGCGTTATTTTCCATTGGCCCATGGAATTCCGCGTGTGGATGATCGCAAGGTTGTTTCCCGCATCATTTTTGTGATCCGCAATTGCCTTCGCTGGCGCGATGCACCATCAGATTACGGGCCACCCAAGACTCTTTACAACCGGTTTATCCGATGGAGCAGGTTGGGTGTTTTTGACAATATATTCAGCGCGTTAGTCGCCCAGGGCGGAAACCCGGACATCTTGATGATTGATGCAACGCACCTGAAAGCCCACCGGACTGCAAGCAGCCTGCTTAAAATGTGGATGTTCCCCGGCGTATCGGGCGCACAAAGGGTGGTCTGAACTCCAAATTGCACGCGGTTTGTTATGGTGAGGGTCGCCCGATCATCATGTGCCTGAGCGAAGGCCAGATGAGCGATCATGTCGGTGCAAAACTGATCTATCCTGCATTGCCTGATGGCTCAGCGCACCTACTTGGCGACAAAGGCTATGACAGCGATGAATTTCGCACCGCACTCAAGGCTAAGGGAATTACGCCCTGTATCCCGCCACGAAAGGGCCGAAACTTTCCTGCCGGGTATAGCAAAATCCTGTACAAACAAAGGCATAAAGTCGAAAACATGTTTGGTCTACTGAAAGACTGGAGGCGTGTTGCAACACGCTATGGCCGTTGTGCACATACATTCTTCTCAGCAATTTGCATCGCTGCTATCGTAATATGGTGGATTTAATGAGCCCTGACCCTAGTACCCATTACATCGAAATCTGATCTCGCGGTTTGGGGCGAAAAATTATCTGCGCCCTGACAGGTGGCAAAACATCATGCTTGAGCAATAGTTTGTCCATATACAACAACAATTCAAATAACGCTCTTGTATCCTCATTTTTAAGATAGTTCTCAAGAACGCCTGGCGGGCAAACATGATGAATGATACTCGCCCATTCATATTTGTGCTCAACAAAAAACCACTTCTCCAATAGTGGTATCTGTTCACTGGAGCGAATGCTTTCAAAAGGCGATCCCAGAGTCCCGGGGACCGGGCGCGCAAGTCCTGGCATCCGGCGCTGATTTACCTTGTCAAAGGTCAGTTCCTGAGGCAAAAGTTCGACAATGGCATTGATAATTTCGAGGCGCCGATCTGTCCACTGAAACTGGGTTTCGCCAATAAAATCTTCAAACCACAATATGCCGCCAGGCTTTATCGTCAGCCACAATTGTTCAATCAGATGTTCCAGATAAAGAACATGGTGAAGCGCGGTCTGGGTGCAAACGAGATCATATTCGTTTTCCGGCAGTTTGATAAAATTAAAATCTGCCACTTCATAGGTGAGGGGCAGATTTTCCTGCCTGGCCAGTTTTTTTGCCTCTTCAACCGCATCAACCGCAATATCAAATCCGTGGAAACTTTCGCATACATTTTCTTTCAGGAAATCACGCTCCACGCGACCATTCCCGCAACCAACCACAAGGCCCCTTTTCAGCCTGATGCCGTTTTTGCTGACAAAATCACCAAGGCTGATCATATTGCGATTCATGCCAAGTTCTTCTGCAGCGCGCTGGGCGTCTTTCAGCCGCTCGTTTCTTGCCACATCAGAAAAAAGAGTGCCCCAAAAATAGGCCTCCTTTTTGACCATAGCTTCATAAACAAAACTGTCCGCCATTGCTTTTTCAACAATTTGGTCGGAAGTTGGAT
>JAJRTX010000103.1 GCA_021545665.1 Zetaproteobacteria bacterium | reverse complement strand
GGGGAAGACGGTTCTGGGCGCGAGGGTATTTTTCGACCACCAGCGGAAATATTACTGACGACATCATACTTCAGTATTTGGAGTTACACTCCGAAAGGAAACCTACCGGCATCAGCCGGTAGTGGTTTAGTCTACAAGATTACATCATTTTTCGACAGGCCCACATGAGATTTTGACAAGGTGTAAACATAGTAAGCCATTCAATCCGTATAACTTATATTGTACTGGATCAGTGCGTGGTTATTGCAAACCGGGACATCATTGGTGATCCTTGGCTGATGAGCAGGCAACCGATTCTTTCACTGATATGGGCCATGGATGAAAACAGACTGATTGGCAGCGCTAATCAGTTGCCATGGCGGCTATCCGCAGATCTAAAGTGGTTTCGCAAACAGACGATGGATAAACCTGTTCTCATGGGACGAAAAACATTTGATTCTATCGGCAAACCATTACCTGGCAGGCAGAATATAATTATTACACGCCAGAATATAAATATTGAGGGTTGCACAGTGGTACATTCGCTGACAGAGGCAAGAGTATCTGCAACAGATGCTGAAGAACTTATGGTGATTGGTGGCGCAGAAATTTATTCGCGCCTGCTGATGGAAGCTGACCGTCTTTATATTACCCGGATTCACGATGTGTTTGAGGGGGATACATGGTTCCCGGAATTCGACTTGTCTGACTGGCAGGAAATCCATAGTGAAACTCATCCGCCGGATGAAAAAAATCCCCATGCCTATAGCTTCCAAATATTACAGCGGCTGTAACTGTTCAGCTCACCCCTGATTTTCCCGATGGCAGCGTCAAAAAATACTCACTTACAGTAGTAGTAAGCTCCGCTTTTTCATCTTGTCCTCGGAAAAAATCAGCGGCAATCTGAACAGTCACACGATTGTTGTAACGATGGTGAATAGCTACCAGCAGCTCAAATAATCATGCTCTGTAAGCAGTTTCATTTTTCTTGGAGTAATTGACGCTCAATATGGGCAATACGCACAGGAGCTGGTGGGTGAGAATCATGCCAGGCAGAGTAAACAGGATCAGGCGTGAGTGTGCTGGCATTGTCTTCATACATTTTAACAAGCGCAGAGGCCAGAGCTTCGCCACTGCTGTTCCTGATAGCATAGGCGTCAGCTTCAAATTCATGTTTGCGTGAGAAATAACTCATCAGGGGAGAAAGTCCGAAGGTAAAGGCGGGTGTTATCAGTATGAACAGCACCAGTGCAGCATGGTTGGAACTTTGAGTTACACCCAATCCGGCATAGAACCATGTTTGTTCTACCAGCCAGCCCAGTACTGCAAAGCCGATCAAAGACATGAAAGTCATTGAAAACAGTCGTTTTTTTACGTGTCCATGGCGGAAATGTCCCAGCTCATGAGCCAGAACAGCTTCTGTTTCCAGCGGTTTCAACTGGTTAATCAGAGTATCAAAGAAAACAATACGCTTGGCATTACCCAGACCGGTAAAATAGGCATTGCCATGACTGGAACGGCGCGAGCCATCCATGACGAACAGGCCATTACTCTTGAAACCACAGCGCTGTAGCAAGGCCTCGATGCATGTTTTCATTTCCCCGTCCGGCAAGGGCTCAAATTTATTAAACAGCGGTGCGATAAAGGTTGGAAAGGCCCAGATCATCAGCAGGGTAAACCCGGTCCACACCATCCAGGCATAGAGCCACCATAAACCCCCGGCACTGGCCATCAGGCTGAGGATTACCCAGGCCAGAGCGCTGCCGATAGCCAGCATCAGGCCCAGTTGTTTCAGCATGTCGCTGATATACAGGCCGACAGTCATTTTGTTAAAGCCGAATCGGGTTTCAATGGCAAAGGTGCGATAGATATCTATGGGCAGGTCGATGATATGGCTGATCAGAAAGAAGCTGATCAGGAAAACAACGCCCAGCCAGGTCTGTGACCATGGCAGCTGCCCAATCAGAGCATCAAGCAGACCAAGGCCGCCGCCAATGGTCCACAACAGCAGTAGAACCAGTCCCCAGATCAATTCAATATTGCCAAGTTGTAGTTTGGTACAGCTGTAATCAGCCGCTTTTTCATGTGCGGCCTGAGACACCTTGCCGACAAAGCGCTGTGGAACGGCATGGCGGTGAGCCAATACAAAAGCCTTTTGCCGTGCTGCCAGATAAATACCGGTTGCGGTTGCCAGTGTTGCAAAAGCCAAGACCGTCCATGTCCATGCTGTCATGTATACCTTCCTGATTTCATTAACTAGGGGAGTGTTTTTTACATTGATACTTACATTTCGGCGGTAATCAAACCCCGATGCAGTGCCAATGCCGATTGCAGTACCGGAATCATTATTGTAGCTCCCATAGCTGCATTGAGTCTGGCATTGAGTCTGGCCAGAGGTTCCAGCCCCAGCTCTTCCATAGCTTGCCGGTGTCCGATGCCTTCGGATATATGGCTTGCCAGCATCCAGCCGGCAATCCGGACATCCCATGCAGTAGCAGCCAGTGCAGCAGTAGCGGATGTAAAACCATCCAGAAAAATTGGTGCACCATGCTGGGCGGCGGCGCGATAAAAACCAGCCATTGCTGCTGTTTCCAGCCCGCCCAGTTGCATCAGAATATCATGTGATGGAGTTCCCCGTGCACGAGCCAATGCTTCTTCCACAACCAATAAATCATGACTGTAGCTGTCATGATCCACATCCAGCACCTCTTCTGCCTCTTCCCCCTCTTCCTTCTGTGTGATTGTTTTTTCGCTTTTAGAGACTTTCTCTCTCTCACACACTCTCTTTATCTATCTATCTATCTATCTATCTATCGGTCTATATTTCTCTCTTTCCATCACACGCACGCACCTTGCCGGATTTGTGACGGTCGCGACGGGGCGATGGCGAGGGCTTCCCGTCCTTTGTATACGCCACAACAACCAGGTCACTCTTGTTCTC
>JAJRTX010000102.1 GCA_021545665.1 Zetaproteobacteria bacterium | reverse complement strand
TGGATCGAATCACCCATCATTGCGATATTATAGAGACTGGAAATGAGAGCTGGAGATTTAAGAATCGAGCATGATTTAGGGGGGTCAATTTTGGACGCTGATGGGGGGTCAATTTTGGGCGCTGATTGACAGAAGAAGCCCCTTTTTGTCCTCAAAACGGCACCGTACCCGGCAGGGATAATCAAAACCTTTGGTTGTCATAGGCGCGACCAGTACCGTACCCAGGCTTGCCATTTCATCCGGTGAAATAATCATGCAAGGCCGTGTTTTCCTGATTTCATGCCCTCTGGTCGGGTTCAGTTGAACGAGCCAGACCTGAAACCGTGATGGTCGAATCGTAGAAGCACTCACCATTCCTGCTCTTCGTTATCCACCAGTTCGGCATCCAACCATTCCTGATCGACAGGCTCCTCGCCATATTTTGCCGCACTTGCCTCGAACACCTCCGCCCAACCTTCACGCGGTTTTCTATGTACGGGGGTGAGAATGATTTCTTCGTCCCTGATCGTCAGTTCCAGTGTGTCATCAACATGGCACTGATCCAGCACCTTTTTGGGAATGCGGATACCTCTGGAGTTACCGATTTTCACCACATTAATCTGCATGGCATGCACCTCATTTGTAATTACAAATGTAATTATTATTGATACCGCCCATTGAGGCAAGGTTTATCTATAGATGCTGCTTGCCAAGATAATATCCTGTATGAGATCTTTTGCAGGATGCGACTTTTTCAGGAGGGCCAAGGTCAACAATTCAGTCGACGGTTTTAATCACATCAAGATTGTGTTCGATGACGATGACTGCGTTACCGCGATCAACCAGTGCATGCAGCACATCGAGCAGCTTGGCGACATCGTGGAAATGCAGGCCTGTGATGGATTCATCCAGTGTTTATGCGTTATCGGTTTTTGTCATCAGCATCGCCGGTAATATGGCTGGAATATCACTTTTTTTGAAATCTTTAATGTTTCGGGTAATAATAAAAATCACACCAGCTTCTTTGGCGGCACAGGCAGTTACGGCATCTTCAAAATCAGTGATTTCGCTGTTCAATGCATTGCGAATGATATTTTCATTCACCGCAGCAACCCGAAAATGCGTCAGCAAGCTGCGAACAGATGCGGTTGCCTTATTTTGATTGGTATGTTTTTCACAAAGATAATGAATGGTTGTGATGGCATGTGCTGAAAGCCATGCTTCATAGTGGCCTGCTTCTACAGCAGAAAACACACGTAATGCGTCAACAAGATATGGTTCGCGGGCAAGCAAAACATCCAGCACCACGTTTATATCCAACAATATGGGTTTCACTGATGTTTTTCTTCCAGATGCGCCAGCTGCTCTTCCCTCAATTCCTTATCAGATGGAGTTTGATTCGGGTTGCAAGGGATGATGCCAACAAGTGATTGCGCCCAGGTGCCATGGCTATGCTGTGAACCATCTTCCAGATTATCCGGCAACTGCTGAAAAAAAGTGGCCACTGTTTGCGACAGCGATATATGACGTTTTTTAGACCAGTGTTTTGCTTTATGAATCAAAGCATCATCAATTCGAAGTGTGAGTTTACTTTGCATATACACCTCCAAGACGTGCATTCTAATATAACTTTATACGTCAAACAAGCTTCTCCCCCAGATAACATCCTGTATGAGATATTTTGCAGGATGCGACATGTTCGGGAGTACCTGAAACCACAATGGTTCCACCTTTATCACCACCTTCGGGGCCGAGATCAACAATCCAGTCGGCGGTTTTGATGACATCGAGATTGTGTTCGATGACTATTACTGTGTTGCCGCGATCAACGAGTGCATGCAGCACATCAAGCAGTTTAGCGACATCGTGGAAATGCAGGCCTGTGGTGGGTTCGTCGAGAATATATAGGGTGTCGCCTGTCGCCTTGCGCGCCAGTTCTTTGGACAGTTTGACGCGTTGCGCTTCACCGCCGGACAGGGTGGTAGCTGACTGGCCGAGTTGAATATAACCGAGCCCCACCTGTTGCAGAGTGGAGAGTCGGTTTTTCAGTGGCGGGATGGCGGCAAAAAACTCCAGTGCCTCATCGACTGTCATGTGCAATACATCATCAATGGTTTTGCCCTTGAAGCGAATATCCAGCGTTTCGCGGTTATAGCGTTTGCCTTGACAGGACTCGCAATGCACATACACATCGGGCAGGAAATGCATTTCCACTTTGATGATGCCGTCACCCTGACAGGCTTCGCATCTTCCCCCTTTGACATTGAATGAAAAACGACCCGGTTTATATCCGCGTGCTCTGGATTCCGGCACCTGCGCAAAAAACTCGCGGATTGGTGTGAACAGGCCCGTGTAGGTTGCCGGATTGGATCGCGGCGTGCGCCCGATCGGGCTCTGATCAATGTCGATCACTTTGTCCACCTGTTCTGCGCCAAACAGCGAAGCATGAGCACCGACACGCTCTGTTTTCAAGCCCTTGGCGCGGGCAAGAGCGCGAAACAGCGTATCATTGGTCAGGGTTGATTTACCGGAACCGGATACGCCGGTGACACAGGAAAAACGGGACAGCGGAAACCGGGCCTTTATGTGTTTCAGATTATGTTCACAGGCCCCTTCAACACCAAGCATGGGATGCTTTTTTGTCACCCTCCTGCGCTTGGGAATCGCAACCTCTTTACGACCGGACAGATAATCTGCGGTGAGTGAATTTGAGCTTAGAATATCTTCCAGACCGCCCTGTGCGACGATTTCACCGCCATGTTCACCGGCAAGCGGACCCATATCGATAATCCAGTCGGCTGTGCGGATGGCATCTTCATCATGCTCGACCACAATCACGGAATTGCCCAGATCTCGCAGCCGCCTCAGTGTTGCCAGTAAACGATTGTTATCACGCTGATGCAGGCCAATCGAGGGTTCATCGAGAATATACAGCACACCGACAAGGGCTGAGCCAATCTGGGTAGCCAGACGAATGCGCTGTGCTTCACCACCGGACAGCGTACCCGAAGTGCGTTCCAGACTCAGATAATCCAGTCCGACCTCGATCATAAATCCAAGTCGCGCAGAAATCTCTTCCAACACCCTGTCAGCTATAACCTGCTGCTGCTTGCTCAGTGTCAATCCTTTGATCCAGGCCTGCCCATCCCTGAGCGGCATCGCGGTTATTTCCGGCAAACTCAGGCCCGCAATGCGGACATGCCGGGCCGCCCGATTTAAGCGTGAACCAGAGCAGGCCGGACAGGCGATTTTATTGATATAACGACCCAGAACCTCGCGCACATCATCCGACGATGACTCCCGGTAACGACGCTGCAAATTGGGAATCACACCTTCAAATGGCCGCTCCACCACGCGATTCTGCCCCGGCGTCTGATAGACAAAACGCACCTTCTCCCGCCCTGTGCCATAGAGCAGCGACTGCCGGGCCGATTCCGTCAATTCGGCAAAGGGTGTATCCATATCGGCATCAGCAAATTTAACCACCGCTTCCAGTGTCTGCCGATACATAAACGTCTCACGTCCGGCCCAGGGTTCAATCGCACCATCTGCCAGCGACAGCTGCGGATCGGGAACAAGCAAATCAGGATCAAAAATGGTTTGCGTGCCAATGCCATCACATTCATGACAGGCACCGGCGGGCGAGTTGAATGAAAACAGTCGCGGCTCAATTTCCGGATAGGAAATGCCGCAATCAGCACAGGCAAAGCGCTCTGAAAATACACGCTGTTCGTCACCAATCAGGGCAATCAGCAAACCTTCACCATATTTCAGTGCCGTTTCCACCGAATCAGCAAGCCGGGTGCGGATGCCATTGCGAATCACCAGCCGATCCACCACCAGTTCGATATTGTGTTTTTTATGCTTCTCCAGAGCTGGTGCATCTTCCAGCGACATGATCTCGCCATCAATACGCACGCGCACAAAACCATCTGCGCCGGCCTTCTCCAACTCTTTGCGGAACTCGCCTTTCCTGCCACGCGCAATCGGCGCCAGCAGTTGCAGCTTTGTGTCCACCAAAGCTTCCAGTTGATCGATAATCACACTGGCCGGCTGTGCTGTGATCGGCTGGCCGCAGCCATAACAATAAGGCTGACCAATACGGGCGAACAGCAGACGCAGATAATCATAAACTTCGGTAATCGTACCCACAGTAGAGCGCGGATTACGGCTGGTGGTTTTCTGCTCAATCGAAATAGCCGGAGACAGCCCCTCAATGGCATCCACATCAGGCCGCTCCATGATGCCCAGAAACTGCCGCGCATAAGCGGACAATGATTCGACATAACGGCGTTGGCCTTCAGCATACAGCGTATCAAAAGCGAGCGAGGATTTACCGGAACCGGAAACGCCGGTAATCACCACCAGCTTGTCACGCGGAATCTCCAGACTGATATTTTTCAGATTATGCACCCGCGCCCCTTCGACGCAGATTCTGTTCTCGCCCATCACTGCTCCTGATCCATAGGGAGCGGATACTAGCAACTGTTCAGATTTCGGCAGCAGCTTAGAATAAGAATGCTGAATTTCACTTAGTGCGCCATTAACTTAGGGTTGAAAAAGGAAATATCCACAATACCAAAGCTTGGCACCTCTTATGCAAAAACCATAAAATAAACTAAACCACTACCGGCTGATGCCGGTAGGTTTCCTTTCGGAGTGTAACTCCAAATACTGAAGTATGATGTCATCAGTAATATTTCCGCTGGTGGTCGAAAAATACCCTCGCGCCCAGAACCGTCTTCCCCAGT
>JAJRTX010000101.1 GCA_021545665.1 Zetaproteobacteria bacterium | reverse complement strand
TGGTCGATCAGATGCGCATGATCGGCCTGAATGAGATGACGCTCCATTTCGCCCGTCAGTATCTGCGCAACGGTGGCGATATCCTGATGAAGACATTCATGGGTGAAGGTTATGATGTCTTCCGTCGCGATTTCGGCAGTTCATTTCAGAAAATCAAAAACATCAAACCGGCGGCCAGCCGCAAATCATCATCGGAGTTCTTTTTGCTGGGTAAATCATTCCATCAGTGATGCCGTTGCTTTTTTATTGGGGAGGGTTGCCGTATCAGTATATCGCCTCGCGCACGAAAACGCCTGATGAGATTATTCAGGATTTTGATGCCTGTTAACGCGCATGGATCTTTTCCACCCCATGCCATGAAACAGTAACATGGCGTGCAAAAGTTCCATGCAACCGCGTTGTTTGTTTCATGTTAGGAACCACTGAATGAATCAGCGTTTCCTTAACAGCCACAACCAAACTGGCAGAACATCTATTGTTCCGGAATTTGTTTCAATATGCTCTTCATCCTGCAAGGTCAGAATCTTCGCGGTTGAAAGGCCTGTTTCTTCCATTGCAGCTATCAATGCCCGAACTTCCCGTTTGCGGGTGTTTCCATCGCTGATGTCCAAGCTCACCTGATAAAGGGATCGAATCCCACTGTTTCCGGTTGCGATGAAGTCCACTTCATAACCTTGCCCGGTTCGATAATATTCAATATTCAATCCTTGTCGGCGCAACTCCATAAATACCAGGTTTTCCAGCAACCGTCCCCAATCCGGTTGTGGTTTGTGCCGAAATGCATTGGCAAGGCCCGTATCTATGGCATAGACCTTGCGCGGGTTTACCTGTTTTGCCCGTACAGAACGACTGTGGATGGTGACGGGATAAATGAGATAGGCATCGGTTAAATACTCGAAGTACTCGTGCAGCGTGTTTTTACCGCAGGAGATGCCCTGCGATTTCAGATTATGATGGAATTTATTGATGCTGAACAGGGTGGCCGGTGATGCAAGCAGGTGACGGATTAAATAGCGTAATGGCAATATATTACCGACCTGATAACGCTCTACCACATCACGCAAAACAACGACATCGACATATTACTGTAATATTCGCGTGTGATATTCCTCACTGACCGATTGCACCTCAGGGAAGCCACCTCTGCGCAAATAATTTTTCAGTCGATTTTCCAGCAGCGCACGTTGTTTTGCTCCCGGGCGAAGAGGGTATTTAATCACAA
Organism: Zetaproteobacteria bacterium; assembly: GCA_021545665.1. The sequence continues at coordinate 2,020 of JAJRTX010000101.1, read as the reverse complement.
TACCCTCATGGCGTAAGGTCTCCATGAAGCTGAAAGGAAATATCTCAGTACTGATAGAGCGGCCTCGAAGCGATGTGGCAATTTCACGGCTTAGTAATTTGGCTGAAGATCCGGTGACAGCAATTTGCAGGTTTTCGCTATCCACCAGGCGCCGCAGATAATGCTCCCAGCCGGGGACATTCTGAATTTCATCAAAAAAGAAATAACAAGGTCGCTCCCGATGTTGTGGATACAGCCGATAATAAGCATCAGAGATATCTCCAAGCCCCTGCGCTGTTAGCGGAAAAAGACGCTCATCATCAAAGTTGATGTAGAGCATGGACTCTTTCGCGATTCCCTGATCGAGATATTGACGTATTATTTGAAATAAAAAACATGTTTTGCCTGTTCTGCGCATGCCAATAATCGCATCGATTTTACCCGGTAATGCAGGTATACCAACAGTTCTATGGGTGAGTTCGGGCAGACTCCGTTCGTGAAAATCAGCGATGAGTTGTTCAAATAGCGTGTCCATGACTGATAATATATCTTTATTATAGAGACAATTCAATAATATATTGTATTTTATAAGAAGACATATTTTCTTTCACATCAGTAGCATGGCGCAAGAATATTATTTTTTCATTGTGATGTCGGTTTACAATTTCATTTTCTGCGGTGTTTGAAGAACTGCTTTAACATCATACTGGACTCATCGGCCAGGATGCCTGCTGTTACTTGTGGCTGGTGATTCAGGCGTTTATCTGAAAGCAGTTGATAGAGGGACTGAACTGTCCCCGTTTTCGGGTCTGTTGCAGCATAGATGACACGTTTGATGCGGGCATGGATGATGGCTCCGGCGCACATGGCGCACGGTTCCAGCGTCACATACAGTGAACTGCCGACCAGCCTGTAATTCTGTGTTGCGGCACAGGCGGCCCGAATCACACGCATTTCCGCATGGGCGCTGGCATCGTGCAGGCTGATCGGGGCATTATGACTGCTGAATAGCTGGCCGTCTTCAAGCACCAGCACGGCACCGACAGGCACTTCTCCGGCCTGAGCCGCCAGTTCGGCCTGCTCCAGGGCCAAACGCATATATGCAGTATCATCTGTCATGTGTCATTCCTGAATCATTTTACCGCAGAGTAGGCAGCGTTTCGCAGGGTGAAAACCTGTAGTCCTGAATGGGAGGATTGTATTTGGAAGATATATTTGCCATTACTGTCTCAGTTTCGGGTCGAAATAATCGCGTAACCCTTCGCCCAGCAGGTTATAGCCCAGTACGGTGGTTAAAATCGCCATGCCGGGATAGACGGATAACCACCAGGCAATCTGAATATTGTCCTTGCCGTCGGTCAGAATATTGCCCCAGGAGGCATCGGGCGGTTGCACGCCAAGGCCCAGAAACGAGAGGCCGGATTCAATCAGTACGGCACCGGCAATACCCAGAATCGCCGATACAAGAATCGGACCCATGGCATTGGGCAGCAGGTAACGCCACATCAGTCGAATCGGGCCTGCCCCCAGACTGTATGCAGCCAGTACGAATTCACGGCGGCTCAGGCTCAGGAATTCAGCACGAACCAGTCGCGCCACACCCATCCATGAGGTCAGACCGATGACAATCATGATATTCCATATCGATGGTTCCAGAAAGGCAATGACAGCAAGAATCAGAAAAAAGGTGGGGAAACAGAGCACCATGTCGGTGATACGCATCAGTATGGAATCCGTACGGCCACCGAAGAAACCGGCTACCGCACCCAGAATCAGCCCCAGCACCAGTGAAATACCCACGGCCACAAATCCGACCGCCAGCGATACGCGAGCCCCGTACAGCATGCGTGACAACACATCCCGCCCCAGCGTGTCGGTGCCGCACCAGTGTTGCCATGACGGCGGCATCAGAATCACGCTGACATCAATATCGGTAGGATCGTACGGCGCGATCCATGGTGCCAGCAGTGCCAGCAGTGCCACGCCCAGCACCAGTGTGCCACCAATCAGCATCAGGGGGGATTGGCGCATGAGTTTGCGT
>JAJRTX010000100.1 GCA_021545665.1 Zetaproteobacteria bacterium | reverse complement strand
CATTGGCACGCCCCATGCTTATACTCAAGCAAGTGCGGATTTCCCCGTTTTGATCAAGCGCTACAGATTCCCTAAAGTTTCTGTATCAATGACCGAAAAGGAATGCGTCACAAACAGCATCACTGGCAAAGACTGTAAAGGGTCAACACTGGAAAATGCGCAAAAATTTTAACTCTGTAAAGGAAGCACATATGAACAACATGAGCATGAAAGCGGTAAACACCGCACAAAAGGGTTTCACCCTCATCGAGCTGATGATCGTGGTCGCCATCATCGGTATTTTGGCAGCTATCGCAATTCCGGCTTATCAGGATTACACGGCTCGTGCCAAGATTTCTGAAATCATGGTTATTGCCTCAGCCGCCAAAACCTCTGCGTCAGAATATTACATTTCAACCAACAAAATGCCGGCCTCCACCGGTCAAGCAGGTATCAATACCGACGATACCCAGAGCAAGTTCCTCTCGGATATCGGCTTTACTACAACCGCCACGAGAGCAACAATTACTTACACCACGTCAACCACGGGCAATCTTCCTAGTGACGCTTCCAATAAAACTATCGTTTTTACCGGCTCGGGCAGCTCTAACGGCGTTCAATGGACCTGTGCATCAAGCACAGCCTCTATCCCAGCCAAATACCTGCCAGCAAACTGCCGTCCATAAGCAGAGCTAAATAGCACCCCGCAAAGCCTCCTTTACCGGAGGCTTTGCCTTTTCTGGCGCAAGCCCATTATGATCATTAGTGATTCCGCCAGCTTTGAAGCAAGGTCCGGCCACTGATTACGGAAAGCATACTTCTCCCATTCGTCTATAGGCCAAAAACTATAATGCCGATACCCAGCAAAGGCCTCAGCGAAAAACTGTTACCCAGTTTTCTCCTGCTCAGTGGCCTCATCGGTTCCAGCCTTCTCGTATACTGGCCAGGCCTTAGCGGCGGCTTTCTGCTCGATGATTTTGACAACCTAGAAAGTCTTAATCACTACGGCGGCATCACCAACCTGACTACTGCCCTGCAGTTTGTCTTCAGCAACACGTCGGGAGCTCTGGGGCGCCCAGTGTCCATGCTGTCATTTCTGATCAATGACCAATACTGGCCCGGCGATCCTTGGTCATTCAAGTATACCAACCTGATGATTCACATCATCAATGGCCTGCTCATCCTGCAACTCGCACTCCGACTTCTGCCCAGCACGTCTCTGCCTCGCCACTATCACTTCTGGGTTGCCGGTCTTATTTCAGCCCTGTGGCTATTACACCCATTAAACCTGTCGACGACCCTGTACGTTATTCAGCGCATGACACAGCTGATGACTCTGTTCACACTGGCAGGTCTGCTCTTCTATTGCATCGGACGCACCCGCATGGGGGAGCAGACCAAGCAGGGGCTAATCCTAATGACCCTAGGAGTGGTCTTTTTTGGTGCCCTAGCAACCTTTAGCAAAGAGAATGGAGTGCTGATTCTGCTTTATGTGGCCGTTTTGGAGTACACGCTTTTTCAGCATCTGCCAAAACCCACTGCGTACCGGCGATGGTTTTCGGTTTTTATTATCATACCCGGGTTGATCTTTCTGGCCTATATCGTCAAATCCATCCCCGGTTATCTCAGCGTTTATGAGATAAGAGATTTTACGCTGATAGAACGGTTACTCACCGAAGCCCGCATACTGATCGACTACCTTGGACAAATCCTGCTGCCGCAAATAAAAGGCACAGGTCTAATACATGACGACATCCCCCTGTCCCAAGGTCTGCTGACCCCCATCAGCACCTTGCTTTCAGTCACTCTGATAACAATATTGCTGGGCACTGCTTTTCGCTTCAGGACACAGCAGCCCATGCTCGCACTGGCTATATTCTGGTTCTTTGGTGGGCACTTTCTGGAATCGACATTCCTTCCTTTGGAACTTTACTTTGAACACAGAAACTATTTACCCATGGTCGGCCCCTTATTGGCTATGGGCTACTATCTGGCCGTTCTGGCTGAAAACTTTCCCCGTAAAAGAGTTCAGACAGCTCTAAAAATAACCCCTGTTCTTTTGATCATATTTTCAGGTTTCCTCACTTACCAATCAGCCAAGGCCTGGAGTAGAACCGTAGATCTGGTGGCCGTATGGGCCTATGAGCACCCGAACTCCTTACGCGCACAACGCATCTATGGACAGATACTGGGGAAATTAGAACAATATAATGAATCTTTGAAAGTGCTTAACGATGCCTACAAAAAACACCCTGAAGACATAGGCCTGCCTATCGTTATGTTGCGGTATGCTTGCGCCGGAGGACTTCCTCCACGCTATTCCATTGATGATATCGTCAAAAAAACGAATATCGCAAAATATAATGGTGGACTGAAAACTATCCTGCAAAACTTTGTCAATGCAACCTTTGACGGTAGTTGCGAATTTGTATCCCGCCAAGATCTCCACAACCTGTTGACAGTAATGGAAACTGTAGATGGTGTTAAGGGGGCCGCAATGGCACAACTACTTCTGTTGCATTCGGATATCTACACTCTGGAGGGAAACCTCTCCCCAGCAATACAACTCCTCGACAAAGCACTGGAGTTCCACGAAGATACCATTATTCCGATACAGCAGGCTGGGCTGCTTGCATCCGCAGGCCTGTATGATGACGCATTGAAATATCTGGAAATTGCATCTGAAATTGAACGTAAAAAACCCAAGCCCATGCAATTACGACTCCCCCTACTGGATCGTCTAAGAGCTGAAATTCACCGTGCTAAATCAACTCCGACCACAGATGAACGCCAATAAAGAAACCCCATCCCTTTCCATCGTCATCCCCGCCAAAAATGAGGCGCTGGGGTTACGCTTACTACTCCCAAAACTCATCAGCAATTTCCCCAATGCAGAAATCATTGTCGTCAATGATGGCTCAAGCGATGAAACCGCAGAGATTTGCAAAGAACATCACATCGTTCTCATCAATCATGTTTATAGCATGGGCAATGGCGCAGCCATCAAGACTGGCGCGCGTACCGCCACAGCAGACACTATTGTTTTCATGGATGCCGATGGCCAACATAACCCAGACGATATTCACCGCCTCATTGATAAAATGGCTGAAGGTTATGAAATGGTTGTTGGTGCAAGGAATGCGAGTGGTCAGGCATCCCTTGCTCGGAAAATAGCTAACAACGTATACAACAAGCTAGCCTCCGTCATGACCGGCTACCAAATAGATGATCTAACTTCCGGATTTCGCATCGTCCGTGCACGACACTTTCGCAGATTTCTCTATTTACTGCCCAATGGCTTTTCCTATCCAACCACCAGCACGATGGCCTTTTTTCGTTCAGGGCTTCCGGTAGGCTACATTCCCATCCATGCTGCAAAACGGGAAGGAAAAAGTAATATCCGCCTATTCAAGGATGGCCTTCGGTTTTTCATTATCATCATCAAAGTCGGCTCGCTATTTTCTCCCATGCGGTTATTTTTACCCGTAAGCTTCGTCTTATTTTCACTTGGATTTGGCTACTACCTTTTTACCTTTATTACCGAACATCGTTTCACCAATATGAGCGCCTTGCTATTTGTTACTTCGGTTCTAGTATTTCTCATCGGCATATTGTCTGAGCAGGTTTCGGCTCTGCATTACAAAGATAGTGACATGGAGCAACGCCGAATCCAGAGAGATAAAAAATAGATGCCTCGCATTCTCCTGATCAGCACCTCCTTCCCCAAAGATGACAATGACTGGGCTGGGCGCTTCATCAAAGACATGGTGGATGCCCTCGCCCGAAAAGAAAATATAGACCTGCATGTGTGGTGTCCGCCCGGAAACTTTCCCGATAATGTCACCTATGCGGCCACTACCAGCGAGGCCCAGTGGCTTTCCCAGCTTGCCAGCCAAGGAGGTATCGCTCATCTATTGAGAAGTAATCCACTACTTGCGGTGCCCGCAATAATTCGCCTGCTTTATTACCTTCGCCAAGTCTATCGGCGTTATAAGCACGCCGACTTGCTACACATCAATTGGCTACAGAATGCCATCCCGCTCAATAACCCAGAACAGCCAGCCTTAGTAACCGTATTAGGAACGGACTTTGGCCTATTGCAGAAAAAAACCATCACCGGGCTCATAAAACATTCACTGTCAAAACGGCCATGCATCGTTTCACCTAACGCCGACTGGATGGCCGATGAACTGAAAAAAAAGTTGGGGCACATCACCAAGGTCCACCCTGTACCTTTTGGAATAGAAAAATCTTGGTTTAAGCTGGATAGAAATATTGATGCGGGGAAACCTAGAAAATGGTTAGTCGTATTACGCCTCACCCGAAAAAAAATAGGCCGCCTGTTTGACTGGGGTCAACACATAACCAAGCAAGGTGACGAACTTCACCTATTTGGCCCCATGCAAGAAGAGATATCTATTCCCGACTGGGTCCACTACCACGGCCCGACGTTTCCTGATGCACTACAGCAGGAATGGTATCCCCGTGCATCAGGCCTGATTACGCTGAGCCAGCACGACGAAGGCCGTCCTCAAGTCATATTAGAGGCCATGGCTTCTGGGCTGCCTGTCATCGCTTCAGATCAACCCGCTCATGCCGATATCCTTAATCACGGAAAGACTGGTTATCTGATTAACAGCGAACAAGGCTTTTCCTGTGCCCTTGATGCGCTACGGAATGCGGACACCAACAGCGAAATCGGCAGCACCGCCCAAGCCATGGTAAAAAAGCACATTGGCACATGGGATGACTGCGCAGACCGTTATATCGCCCTTTACGAAACACTGTTAAGAAATAAAATTTAATGGGAAAATCGGCCCTTATTATTGGTGGTACCGGCTTCATCGGCCAGGCGCTCTGCACACAACTTCTTTCTCAAGGAATTGAAGTGCATGTTATTGCAAGACATGCAGATACACTTCCGGCGAATAAAAATCTGCATACCCATAAGGCCTCCATGGAAGACAGCAAGCTGCTGGCCGATTGTCTGGCCGATAGCAGCCATGTCTACTTCACCGCCTCCGATACCATTCCAGGAAATTCAGCAAAAAAACCCCTGCTTGAACTGGAGGCAAACCTTAAACCGGCATTGACCTTCCTCGATACCCTGCAAGACTTCCCAGATACTCACCTTATTTTCTTTTCATCTGGCGGCACGGTCTATGGAAACCCAAAGGGGGCTGAGGCCGCTGAAGATCACGCGTTAAATCCATTGTCCTACCATGGCGCCATGAAAACCTCACTGGAAGCTTTCATGCACGCAATGACCACGCAATGCGGGTCACATATCTCTATCTTAAGACCATCTAATGTCTATGGCCCGGGGCAGCGTTACCGACCCGATTTTGGCATTATCCGCAAACTCCTCGAACATGCTAGGCAAAGTGAATCTATCGATATCTGGGGTGATGGTGGAGCAATACGTGACTATCTTTTTATCGATGACTGTGTCGCAGCCACCCTCTCTTTGACGAAGATCAAAACAAAAGGCTTTCACAGTTTCAATGTAGGATCAGGCACAGGATATTCCATCAATGATATCTGTGATGTTGTTGATCGCATCACAGGAAGCCCCTTGCAGCGCAACTATCACTCGGCACGCTCCATTGATGTGAAAAAAATTGTCCTTGATTCAACAAAGCTTCGACAAGCCACTGACTGGCGGGCGATGGTTTCACTTGAAACCGGCATTGAGAAAACTTGGCAATGGCTACAAAACAATCCAAGTCATTGAAAAAATCCACGTCCGTCAACAGCGAGGTCGCCGTATCGGTATGTATTGCCAACTACAATGGCAATGAAATCCTACGGGAATGTTTGGACTCAGTCCTAGCTCAGGCATTCGAACACCCCGTGGAAATCATCGTCCACGATGACGCATCAACAGATAACTCCGTAGAATTTATCCGCGCTGAATACCCGCAAGTAAAACTAATCTGCAGCAAGAATAATGTAGGTTTCTGCATCAGTAACAACCGAATGGTAGCAGCGGCAAAGGGGGAGTTTATCCTGTTACTGAATAATGATGCAGCTCTCAGAAAAAATGCGCTTTCACT
>JAJRTX010000099.1 GCA_021545665.1 Zetaproteobacteria bacterium | reverse complement strand
GCGCGGCCATGCGCATCATTGCGCTGATCGATGACGCCGCTGTCATTGAGCGCATTCTCCGGCACCTGCGGGCTTGGGATCCCGGGCCGGCTCCGATTCACGCGGTAGGGCGTGATCCGCCGTGGCCGCAAGGCGAGAACCTGCCTCTCACTTACCACCCCGTCCCGGACATCGCCTGAGCGCCGTGTTTCATGCCGGCGTTTGGCTCGCTGTCGGCGCTCACGGCACAACAACAGCAAAATTTCGTCGCCCGCGCGACAAATGCATCCCGCATCCTCGCTGCACACCGCGATGAAGCCCGCATTTGCATCTCATCGACACCGGTTTGCCGGATTACGGATGATATTGAGCAATATCAGGTCAAAATGATTCGACCTGCAGGATAGAATTTCCTATCCTTTTCTAGAGCCAGCCTTTAGTTGCAACATATCTGCAGTATTAATTTTTAGAGGAATAAAAACTGATGAAAAAGACCATGATTCTCTGTTTTGCAGCTATTTATAGCCTCTCAGTTCAGGCATCCTCTGCTATTGATGAGGTTCAGTTGAAGATCAGTTCTGTGGTTGATGCAGAAATGGTTCAAGCACAACAGTTATTAAAAAAAGCCGTTCAGATCAACAGTGGCACGATGAACTTTTCTGGTGTGAGGAAGGTTGGTCAACTATTTAATGATGAACTTAAAAAAATTGGATTTGTTACTCAATGGGTGGAAGGCAGCGCCTTTAACCGGGCCGGGCATCTATTTGCAGAGCGAGGCGACAAGGGTATCAAACTGCTGTTAATTGGTCATCTTGATACTATTTTTGCCAGTGACAGCAATTTTCAGGCTTATCAGGAGCTGCCTGATAATAAAGTTAAAGGCCCTGGTATCACCGATATGAAAGGTGGTGATGTGGTGATGGTCCAGGCATTGAGAGCTCTGAAAGCCGCTGGTGTACTTGATAAATTAAGTATTCAGGTGGTTATGACCGGTGATGAAGAAAAGCGTGGTACACCCCATTCTATTGCCAATAAAGTGCTTATTGATGCAGCAAAATGGGCTGACATCGCTATCGGTTTTGAAGATGGTGATGGTAAACCAGAGACAGCGGTCATTGCTCGTAGAGGTGCAGTTATCTGGTATCTGGATGTTTCTGGAAAACCGGCACATTCATCACAAATTTTTCGTGAAGACATCGGATATGGCGCAATATTAGAAACATCTCGTATATTAAACAGCTTTAGAGAGTGCCTGGAATCAGAGCCCGCTCTGACTTTTAGTCCAGGTGTTATTGTTGGTGGTACCGATGTTGAGTTGAATCGGCTAACAGGACGTGGAAGCACATTTGGCAAGAATAATGTGATTCCGCGCTCTGTAAAAGTATCGGGTGGAATTCGTGCAACTTCGCCTCAACAGCTGGTGATGGCGCAACAAAAAATGCAAGCTATTGTGGCTGCTAATTTATCACATACCAAGGCAGTTTTGTCCTTTGAAGAGGGTTATCCGCCCATGGCGCCGAGGCAATCCAATTACCAGTTACTTGAGATCTATAACCAGATCAGTATTGATTTGGGATATGGAGAAGTCAGAGCAGTAAATCCTCGCCTAGCTGGCGCAGCAGACATCTCATTTGCAGCCAATCATGTGGCTATGTCCATCGACGGTCTGGGTTTGATGGGTGAAGGTGGTCATACGGATAATGAAATTGCAGATATGGATACCTTTTCCATGCAGATAAAAAGAGCCGCCCTGTTAATGTACCGGCTGGCTGAAAAATAGTGAATAATGCAGGTTAATTTCTGATTGATGATGATTGTTCAAGATCTGCTTTCAGTGCAATTAATGGGTCAGATTTCGGTGCAAATCAACAGGCGAACATCGGTGGCTCCATTAGGGTGATCATTGGCAACCGGCCCGCCTGGATCCACGCGTCCGGGAAATGGGTTAGACAGTCCCGGCCAAACAGCAGCACGCCGCCGACTGCCGGCACCTTGTGCCCTTGGTGGTTGGTTAAGAGCCGGAGTGTTTCGAGGTCCCGGCATTTGAGCTTCCTCACGTCGGCAAATGACTCGGAAGTCTATGGCTTCCGAGTCGAGATCCGGGATCTAGCTCCGATCAAACAAGTGCTAAAGGCGGCAGCTACAAGATGGTTCCATGAAAATGGCCAACCTTGGCTAACTGCTGTCCCAGAGATCCCCCGACTTGAAACCCAGAATTATCAGGGTATTGATCGGGCAATAACATGGGATGAACAGCAACAGCTTCTGAAGGCTTTACCTGATTATCTTGCCAGAATGACACTTTTTGCGGTGAATACAGGATGCAGGCGTGATGAGGTCATGGCCTTGAGATGGTCGTGGCAAATCAAGGGCCAGCCAGCCTTTTTGATCCCTCCCGAGTTCCACAAGACAGGTCGAACGACAGGAGATCGGTTGATCATTTGCAACTCGGTTGCGTGGTCCATCGTATCGGAGCAAAGGGGCAAGAATCCGGAATATGTGTTTACTCGCAGTGGCTACCCAGTAAGAACCTTCTACGGAAGGGCATGGAAGCAGTCGAGAATTTCGGCTGGGCTCCCAAATGTACGGGTTCATGATTTGCGATATACCTATGCCACACGCCTCGCTGCGGCAGACGTATCAGAAGCAGATATTGGATTCCTGTTGGGGCACACTAGCGGAAAGGTAACGCGGCGGTATATCGCACCAGACGTTACCCGGTTGCTACAAATCACTGAGCAAGTGGTGGCAATGCGGTACGAACCTGTGTTGAAGATTGTGGGGAAAACTTCCACAATTCTTCCACACTGCGATAAGCAGCCTGCTACCGGCCACCGGCAAGCTGTTGTATCTGAATAGGAAATTGGTGGTGATGGGTGGACTTGAACCACCGACCCCGCCATTATGAGAGCACTATATCAACTATAACTATTTGTTTTAATTGAATATTTCCAAGGGGCGTTCGTTGCAATCTGCAGTACTGTGCATAATGGTGCATAACCTTGTCCCGTAAAACTCCCGAAGCGATTCTAAACATCAAGGGCCAAGTGAAAACCCCGGTTCGACCCCTATGTCCTCAATCGGGTGACCGGCCTCGCGCTGGTGGTGCGCCTGCGGTCACCAGGCGATACGGTGAGTGCTGCCTGACCGAGCGCTCAGTTGCTGTGGTCATCGTAAAGTTTGTAGCGGTGGTCGGGTAGAATGAGCTGATCAGATTGACGTGAAGTTAATTGGGGTCGGACCCAATGCTGTCATATCTAGCAAGAGTAATCACCACACATCAGCCCCAGGATGGGTTAATCGCACCATGCCCGTACCCGCCCCGGAAAAAATCAGCATCTTTGTCGACGTGCAGAATGTTTACTACACCTGTCGGCAAGCCTATGACAGAAATTTCGATTACAACG
>JAJRTX010000098.1 GCA_021545665.1 Zetaproteobacteria bacterium | reverse complement strand
TAACTGCCAGATGCAGCCCGGCACGGCAACGCCAGAGAAAATCCTGTGCGCTGAGCAACTGATCGCGTTCTCTCTCGGATATGGCATCTTTTTCAACCAGTTCATTAATATTGTCACTACCATACCAGGCCTTGGCAATCCAGAATGCCGCCTGCACATCGCGCAAGCCACCCTTCCCTTCCTTGATGTCCGGCTCCATTAGAAAGGCTGTGCCACCAGTACGCGCATGGCGCTCTTCCAACTCAGCCAACTTGGCTTCAACAAACAACTTGCGTTTGCGTTTAAAAAACCTGTTCAGTTGATCCTGCATCTGCCCATACAAATCACCCTGTCCTGCCAGCAAACGCGATTCCATAGCAGCAGTTGCCGACTCCCAGTCCTCGTTTACATGTACCATCGTTTCCTTCACAGTCCGAACGGCATGGCCAATTTTTGCCCCAATATCCCACAGCGAGACAAGAAATGTCTGCATCTCCTGCTCAACATCGGCAGAACATGATTCCTGAACCAGCAACCACAAATCCCAATCCGAGTGCGGTGATAGCTCTCCTCGCCCATAACCACCCACGGCCACCAAATCTACACAAGCTGCTGCCTGTGGCGCTTGCTGCTGCCACAAATCAATCAGTAATGTATCCACGCCCTCACACATGAGCGCACTCAGCGCAGCTCCGCTCTCCCCGGCCTCAAAAACCCTGGCAATATCTGCGTACAACGTCTGAAGCTTTTGCTTTGATTGCACAATCCCGCTCATTTACATCACCCCCGCCCATATATTTATTCACAATGGACATTGCTCCCGATAAGGCAAGCATACGCGAGCCATAACCACCAGTCGATTATCTACATATCAAGGTTTGACAAAAAGACACATTCAACTGTTTAACAAAAGGAAGTTCGCCGAATGAAATTTCTTCCATAAAAAGCTCAGTGAGCATAAAAAAAACAGCCACCAATACCAAGCCGTTCGACAAAGGTGTTGCTAACCAGCCTTTATAGATGATATAATGCCTTTAGCCACAACGGCTAGAGGCATTTTTCATTTGGGTAAGAAATCTTTTTCAAGAATTCCAGCAGAGGCTGACAGTATTCAGGTTAATTTCTGTAAGAATCCGGCGTGTAAAAATTACGGTGTGCCAGCAAGTTCTCAGAAGCAGCCGCGAGGCCCAGGCGCATCCTCACGGGGACGGGACACATACACACTTGTCGGATCAGGAAAATCAGTACCGATGATCCACTGCCTCAAATGCGATGAATATCCACCACTCAAAAGCAATCAAGGTATTGCGGAGGAAGTGGGCAGAGTATCTTCCTATTTAACTCTTTCTAGTGAGCCGTCATGTCCTGTCGAAACATGCGCTTGTCATAACATAGGCGTTTATAGCCATCCAAAGAGATACAAACGGTCTGGAAAGACAAAGGCAGGGTCTCAGCGTTACCAGTGTTTAACATGTAGGAAAACATTCGCTGTAGGACATGCAACAACAGGACAAAAGCAACCACACAAAAACAAACTGATATTTAAGCTTCTGATGAACAAAACTCCATTCCGCCGCATTTGTGAAGTGGCAGAAATATCAGAGGGTAGCCTGTATCCTAAAATTGACTTCCTGCATCGCCAATGCCTTGCTTTTGCTGCTGACCGGGAGAGAAGACTGCTAGATGGAAAACGGATCCGCAGGCTCTATGTGAGCGTGGATCAACAGGATTACATGGTGAACTGGACGAAGCGTGCAGACAAACGGAACACCATGCTCTCTGCCGTTGGCAGTGCAGACAATGAAACCGGATATGTGTTCGGCATGCATCTTAATTATGATTCTTCGCTAGATGCCGAAGATATTGAGTCTGAAGCTGTGGCTGCTGGTGACTATGCCATCCAACACCCGTTCAGGAGACATGCTCGCTTATGGTTACAGGGTGATTACGACGATGCCGTTAAACGATCTGCAAAACCGCAATCATCTCCCGATCTTAATGGGCAAATTGAAGATGAGTATAACGATGCGATAAATCGCATGGATGTAGAATCATCAGAACGCACCAATAGCACTCAAAAGCTTCCGGCTAGAGGAATGCAGATTCACAAAGAATATGTGCTCTACGGTCATTTTTTCTTCTTACGCAGTTTGTTTGGTGGCGTGAACAAGGTGCGTTTCTTTCTTGATCAGGATTCAGGCATGCGTGCCGCTTGTCTGGCAGCTTTTCAGCCTGAAATTACAAGCCGGTCTTGCGATGCGTTTTACGTTCGCATCAACAAAGAATTAACTGTTGATGAAAAGCGGCATGTGTTGGGCGATTCCAGAAAGGTTTTTCGAGCAATTCAAAAAGTACACCCTCAACTATCCGAGAACGAAGTGAAGCTCATGTTGATCAAGGAACGTATGAAAAATATGGCCGAGATTGGTAAGTGGAAAGACCGCTGGCTTGTCCACCCATTCCCGAACATGAGCGAGCCGGAAAAAGCAATTTGTTATCTAACCGACTACAGTGATTACGATCTGGATCATCAGGCATGGCTTTACAACAAGGCTTCCATGCATGGGATTGACTGTTTCTTCATGCAAGTTCGGCGCAGACTGTCATTATTGGAACGCCCCATCTCATCGGCTAGTGGTACAGGGAGAAGGTGGTTTGGATATTCAGCCTACAACCCGGAAAGCATTATGAAGATGCTCGGCATCTTCCGGGTGTTCTACAACTATTGCCTTGTGGGGAAAGACAAGCAGACACCGGCAATGCGAACTGGATTGTCAAAAGGGCCAGTTCAGTTAGAAAAAATCATATATCATCAAGCGGAAGGATAAAGAAATATGGCACAAATAACGGAAAAGAACTTTGCAAAGCTACTTGATGACCTCTCCTTCAAAAAAACAGGGACTATTTATTCCAAGTCCGTAAATGGAGCCTTGCTTGAGGTCGATTTTAGCAAGAAGTCTATTTGCTATCCAGAAACACAGGGGATGAATGTTAATAGCACGCAAACCTGTAATTTTTCTGAAAACGAAAATTTTGTCGTATTTGTCTGTGTATATAGATTGCTGGAAAAAGGCTATAAGCCTCAGCACATAGAATTGGAGCCGAAATGGAAAGTTGGCCATGGAGCAAGCGGTGGTCGCGCTGATGTTCTTGTTAGCGGTGCCGACAAAAAACCACTGCTGATTATTGAATGTAAGACGCCAGGAAAGGAGTTTAACAAATACTGGAATAAGACATTACAAGATGGCGACCAGCTTTTCAGTTATACCCAGCAAATCAGCGAAACACAATTTCTGTGCATGTACTCGGCAGAAGTCGATGGGAGCGACATTCTGCACAAAAGCCATATCATTATTCATAAAGATAATGATGAATTTCTTGCCGATCACCCCACCCTTAATAGCTTCAAATCCGCTTCAAACGTAAATGAGCGGTTCAAGGCATGGAGAGACACATATAAGCAAGATTTTATAACCAAGGGCATATTTGAAGATAATGCTCAGGCATACCATATTGGCAAAGACAAGTATTCTCTGGCTGATTTACAAGCAATTTCGGCTTCTGACCAACAAAAGAAATACCATGAATTCGCAACCATTCTGCGCCAGCATAATGTTTCTGGCAGAGAAAATGCTTTTGATAAGCTGGTTAATTTGTTTCTGTGCAAACTGGTAGATGAAACGGAAAACCCCGACGACCTTAAATTTTACTGGAAGGGAGTTGCTTACGATACGCATTTTGATTTGGTGGATCGTCTGCAACAGCTTTATCAGACGGGAATGGGCAAGTTTCTTGATGAAGATATTACCTATATCAATCAGAATGATGTCAATAATGCCCTGCGCTTTATTCGACAGAATCCCGATGCAACACATCGGGCAGTATGGGGTCTGTTCGTTCAACAGAAATTTTTTACCAATAGCGACTTCTCATTTATCGACGTTCACAATGAGCGGCTCTTTTACCAAAACGCCAACATCCTGCTGAAGATACTGCAAATGTGGCAGGATATTCGGCTCACCAGTTTTAATGGACACAACCAATTTCTAGGCGATATGTTCGAGGGGTTTCTTGACCAGGGTATTAAGCAAAGCGAAGGGCAGTATTTCACTCCCATGCCAATTTGCCGATTCATCATGATGAGCTTGCCGTTAGAGTCGATAGTAAGGGACTACGAAACGCCACCCAAGGCTATTGATTACGCCTGTGGTGCGGGTCACTTCCTCAATGAGCTTGCTATTCAGGTTCAGCCTTTGCTGCAACAACACAGGCCACAAAGCGATGTGAAGGACTACCACAAATCAATATACGGAATCGAGAAGGAGTACCGCCTTTCTAAGATTGCCAAGGTTTCGGCCTTTATGTACGGACAGCAGGATATTCATATTTGCTATGGTGATGCACTGGTTCGTTCACATAATGCCTTTCCCGAAATACTCGATAACAGTTTTGACCTGCTTGTTGCCAATCCCCCATACAGCGTTCGTGGCTTCCTTGAAACGCTTCCCGATGAAGAGCGGGATGCATATACACTTACCAGAACCATAAATGACGCGGAAACAGCCAACAGCATCGAAACATTCTTTATAGAGCGGACAAAACAGTTGCTTAAAGCAGGAGGGGTCGCCGCAATCATCGTTCCAACCTCAATTATTGATACGGGATCGCGAACATATATACGCACCAGAGAAATTCTGTTGCAGTATTTTGATATTGTGGCGATTGCCGAATTTGGCAGCGGCACCTTCGGTAAGACTGGCACTAACACTGTCACTCTGTTCCTGCGCCGCAAACCGACCCAGCCCGACACCGCCGAACATTATCGCGAACGGGTGAATGAATGGTTCAAAGGATGTTCTGCCAGCAAACGGAAGCAAGTGATCTACAAAGACGGCCATCTGATCGAACAGTATTGCACCCATATCTCCGTTCCTTTCGATGACTATAAATCGCTGCTCAGGAGTGAATTTGATGGTTTGTGGGGGCAGCACGACCATTTTAAGGTATATCACGATGCATTTACAAAGAGCGCGGAACTGAAAAACCTGAAGAAGACAAAAAAGTTCAAAGGCCTTGACCAAAGCAATAAAGAAGAGATCGTTGTCAAGCAATACATGGCCTATGTGCAATCTGTGGAACGCGATAAACTATATCATTTCATTATGGCATCCGATCAGGATCACCCCGTATTGGTTATTCGCACGCCTTCCGGCACTAAAGAAATTAAAAAGTTTCTTGGCTATGAATGGACGGACGACAAGAAAAAGGGGCAAGGGATAAAGCTATTCGAGGATGCCAACGGCAAGCATATCACTTCCCTTTACGATGGACCGGATCATGCCAATCCAGTGCAATTTAATCGCGGTAATCCGACCAAGCTAAATCATTACATAGGCGCGAATTTTGACGGGTCGCTTGGGAAGATTCCTGATGAGTTAGGTGGAGTGGCAAAAACGGCGCAACTTGTGGATATGCTGGATTTTTCGATGGCTGTGTTTGATAAGCAACTATCTCTATCTTCGAGAAATGCCTTTGTAGTCACCTCAAAATGGCCCTTAGTAAGATTAGAAAGCCTTGCCAAAATAAAGAAAGGAACATCAATCACGCAGAAAAAAGCAACGCAGGGAAAATACAAAGTTGTCGCTGGAGGGGTCGATTATGCGTATATGCATAACAAATCAAACAGACCAGCCAATACCATTACAATCAGTGCCTCCGGCGCAAGCGCAGGATTTGTTAATTTTTGGAAGGAAGAAATTTTTGCTTCTGATTGCTCAACAGTCCGTGGCGCAGATGACGAACACACTGAATATCTTTTCAATATACTCAAATGTCGGCAGGCTGAAATTCAAAGTCACGCGAAAGGGGCTGCCCAACCACATGTCTACCCTAAAGATATGGCCCCAATACTTATTCCAAAGGCTGATCCTGCCGCACAAGCAAAGGCAGTTGAAGAGTGGCGGAAAATCGAAGATACCGTTTCTAAATCACAAGAGACTTTGACTGATTGCTCTACTCAAATAGAAGCACTGGTTGAATCCACCTATTTATCAGGATATTCACATACTGAAATTGAAAAATTGAGCACCAGCATTCAATATGGCCTAAATGAGAAAATGAATGAAACTGGAATAGGCTACAAGACATTTCGCATGAACGAGGTTGTTCAGGGGCGCATGGTGGACAACGGAACAATGAAATATGCCGACATCAGCGCCGATGAGTTTGACAAGTACAAACTCAAGAGGGGTGATCTACTCTTCATCCGCTCGAATGGAAGCCTTGATCATATTGGCAAGGTTGGCCTGTTCGGCCTCGACGGGGAATACTGTTACGCTTCTTATCTGGTAAGGGTTGTTGCTGACCAGTCCAAGGCGTTACCTAAGTATTTGGTTACCATCATGAACTCACTTACATTTCGCAAGGGTATGGTTCGTCTAGCTGTGAAGTCTGGCGGCACTAATAACATCAATGCCACCAAAATGAAGGGCATTAAAGTGCCGGTGCCATCTCTGACCCAACAGAAGAAATTTGTATTTCAAATAGAAATACTGGAAAAGAAGATTGCCGATGCTCAGGCTATTATTGATAATGCTCCCGCAAGAAAACAAGCCGTTATGCAAAAATATCTGTGAAGAAGCCTTATCCTGATCAATTGAATCAATTCAAATAACCATGGCTCCAATCATAATAATTGGAGCCATGGTTACTCTGTGACTTAACAACACCTTTGTCGAACGGCTTGCACCAATACATGGTGACTGCTATATAAATAAAAGCTGGCTGAAAAAAGGATAGAAACAGTTTATACTTCTGCCACCACCTTAATCCCCAGCATGTCATGCAACTTGTCTGGATATTTTAATTGCTCAGAGAGAGTAGATCGGTTCAGGGCAGCATAGAAAGCCTGGCTGGCTTCATCAAGAGCGCTGGACAACTGGCAGGCATCAATAATCGGGCAGGCATGGAGTGGCCGCATTAAACATCCGCCGCATCCTTCTTGTTGCAAATGATCCATTTCACGGATTAAATCACCCATCAATATACTCTCTGCAGGTCGACCAAGAGATACGCCGCCATATCTGCCACGGTGCGTAGTGACATAGCCCTTTTTCACCAAATGCGCGACAACTTTGACCAGATGATTCCTGGGAATATTATGGGCTTTGGCGATATCTTCAATTCTGAACTTCTGATCTGGCTCCAGAGCAAGAAAAATCAACGTTCTGAATGCATATTCACTATGACGCGATAATTTCATTAAACTTCTCCTTCACCAGGCAATAATATTGGAGGCAATAAAACAAAATAGATAAGCACCTGCATTGATATATATCAAAACAATCAATTTTTATACAACATTATTTCTACATGCCAAGTTATCATGACTCCACATGACTTGTGTAGATTGATCTTAGTAAGATAATAGCGCCATGCTACAGTATGATGTAATCATAATCGGTGCCGGAGCTGCCGGATTGATGTGTGCCGGGACTGCGGCACAGAATGGTAAATCGGTACTGTTGCTTGATCACACCGACCAACCAGCAAAAAAAATTCTTGTTTCCGGTGGCGGACGATGCAATTTCAGCAATCGCTTTGCGACGGCAGATGATTACATTTCGCAAAATCCACATTTCTGCAAATCGGCCCTGGCTCGTTTCAGCGCTGCTGATTTCATTACCATGGTCGAAGTAGCGAGTATCAACTATCACGAGCGTCGCCACGGCCAGCTCTTTTGCGATGATTCTGCCAGACAAATCCTGGATATGCTGATACGGACATGCACAGGAAATGGCGTAAAAGTTCAGCTCCGCTGCACTATTACAAGCATGAAGAAAAACGATGTATTCGAGCTGCAAACTGATAAGGGGTCATTTCGGGCGAACGCGCTGGTCGTGGCAACAGGCGGGCTGTCTGTGCCAAAAACAGGAGCGACTCCATTTGGCTTTAGAATAGCTGAACAGTTTGGCCTGAATATTATTCCAACCATCGCAGGACTGGTTCCATTTACGTTTACCGGCAAAGAACAAGTGGCATTGAAAGCTCTGGCCGGAATCTCACTTGATGTCTCCGTATGTTGCCGAAACAAAGTGTTCAGGGAGGCGATGCTGTTCACCCATCGCGGCCTGTCAGGCCCGGCCATATTACAAATTTCATCCTACTGGAAACCGGGTGATGAACTGGAGATCGACCTGCTTCCGGATTTCAACATCGAAAGTTTTTTCACTGATAAGAAACAATCACGCCCTCTGGCGCAACTCTCCACGCTACTCTGTGAGCACTTACCCAAACGACTGATTCATCTGCTGGCAAAAAGTCAGTTCGAGGATGGGCGTATTCAACAGCAGGATGAAAAACGGCTCGAACAAATCGCCAATAGGCTGCATCACTGGCGACTCAAACCAAACGGAACCGAAGGTTATCGAACTGCCGAAGTGACCGTCGGCGGCGTCGATACCAATGAGTTGTCATCAAAAACAATGCAAAGCAAAAAAGTGTCCGGTCTTTATTTTATTGGCGAGGTAGTCGATGTAACTGGCCATCTGGGCGGCTTCAATTTCCAATGGGCCTGGTCATCCGGTTATACAGCAGGCCTCGCCGTTGCCGACATGATTTAAACGCATGGCCCGATAGATAGGATTAGCTACCTGTTTTTCTGGCCCTGACGAAATGCTTCTAAAAGCGCTTTTTTCAGATCGGGTTGTGCGGCAAGATCATCGATATTCATACAGTCTGAAGCAATCGCCTGCATCGCATCAAACAGGCTGTTTTCATGCCACCGGGCCTGAAACCCTTTGCTGTCAAATCCCCCATCGCAGACAAACTCGGCGGCCATTCCTTCGGCTGATTCAAATTCAATATCACCCATCATCATCACATCATACTCATGCGAATAAACATCAATCCGGTTCATATTGGCAAGGTGAGTATAAAGGCAGGGCAAGGAGCCCAGCTTCATATGCACATCCAGATCAATGGTACACTCGGGCCTGAAATTTTCCCCTTTAAAAGAAAATGGCAGGCTATATGTAAGACTGTTTCTCATAGTTACAAAGCTTGCCGTGGAATCAGCGAAAAGAACAGGTGTTAGCAGGCTTCGGCATCACTGTGCTTGAAAGCTGTTTTGATTATGAGGACATACTTTGCGTACCATGCAATGACTTGATAGCGATGGGCTTGAGAGAAGACCGCGTTAGTTCAAAAGAAAACTTGCCTATTAACAATTCTCAGCCTGGTTTTGCACTGGCAAGTGCATGACGCATAGGCTCAACAGTCGGTTAGGCAATTGTGACTCCCATTGCCTGCGATTGAACCGGTAACAGAATTCGTTG
>JAJRTX010000008.1 GCA_021545665.1 Zetaproteobacteria bacterium | reverse complement strand
GCTTGGCGGCTCACACTTTGGAGTTGCAATGAGAATCCCGGAATTGTCAAACTGGGAAGGCCTCCCCAGCAGAGCTGGGGGATCTCCTCTTTTAGTTTAGAAAAAACGGTCTGTTAACCCTGTCTGGCATTATAAATAAAACCATTATTCTCATGATAGTTGTTGAGCACCAGTGCCGCTTCTGCCCTGCATACATCTGTTTGCACATGGATACCGCGGACTTCAAGTTCTCTGATCCAGCCGGGATGTTTTGGCCCTTCATCAAAACCGATTCGGCGGGCATCCTCTCCCTTTGCCCCACATACAAGCTGGCGAATCCCTGACCAGGGAATTGCGCCAAAACACATGGCACACGGTTCTGTACTGGAAACCAGCTCACAGGTTGGAAGACCCGTTGCACCCAGATCAAAGTTTGCCACGGCTTTCTGAGCAAGCGTCAGGGCAACTATCTCCGCATGGGCAACAGAGCTATTGGATTCAACAACCCTGTTGACACCTGCGGCAATCAATTGATGCGTATCCATATCAAAAACTGCAGCTCCGAACGGCCCGCCTGTATGATGCTGAACATTCAGGCTTGAAAGCTCAATCACCAGCCGCATACGCTCTTCCAGCACGGGGAAAGATCTTTTTTCCTGTGCAAGATATGTGGTGAGCCATTCCGGCAATTCAAAATTCATACCCTCAATCATATCGACAGTAGCAGATGATGAATAGATCCCGTTCAAACCTGAAATGGAGTCAGAATGACAAGTGATTGCAGATGAGCATAAAAATGTATGAAATATGCCAAATCTAAGACTGGAGAATAATTGCATGAACGATGATCGCAGGGTTGTTTATTCAACAGAACATGGCCAACTGGGTAAGCCCATGGCTGACAACAAACGCGGCAAAAAGAAAGGCCGCAACCAGCCTGTCGCCGCACCGACCATAAAGAACCCTGCCAAACAGGGCATCCGCATCCGCCGCGAATCAAAGGGCCGCGGCGGCAAAACCGTCAGCATTGTTGACGGTCTGCCTCTGCCCGAAAAAGAATTAAAAGTTCTGCTCAAAAAACTAAAAGCCCAACTCGGCACCGGTGGCGCACTAAAAAACGGAGTCCTGGAAATTCAAGGCGAACACCGCGATAAGCTGCTTCAATTGCTGGAAAAGGAAGGCTATCAGGCTAAATTATCCGGCGGATAAGGTAGCTGCTGTTTCCTCCGTATTAATCGTCAAATGGGGCGAAACCTTTTTCACCTTTTCCATTTGCCAATCAATACTCCGGCGCATCTACAAACGGGATAAGAAATAAACCAATACTCGAAAAGGTTTTGACTCTCCTTCCCGCTCTTAGGTGACCCGAGTGGTAGTTATTTTATCGGAATAGCGCAACAGGGTTGTGCCCGATCAAATGATCACCGTGAGGAAACAGACGAATATCTGCGGGTGCCTTTCCCGGGTTCGTCTTTGGGCAAGCAAAGAGGAACAAAAGATGAATTCAATATTCAGTGCCTGATACCAACACCTTTAAGCAGCCAGTACTTCTGCTTGAGCAAATAATTACTTTCGGCAATCTTGTTGAGATAGTCTATAATACGTTCAGGTTAAGTAAGCCGTATTCCTTGTTTTGCCTTTAATATGCAATATCTAAGAAAACAAAGGCGTATATAGGAGCGTAATAGATGGAAAATCAAGTCATGCTATTACCAAGTTATGTTCAAAAGAGGATACTTAGATGAAAATATTTACTGCATTTTTATTCTTATTGCCTTTCACTGCTTTTGCAGAAACAACTACATATATTTGTAATTATACAAGCTATAGTGATCAAACAGGAAACCACAAAGTTAAAAATAAATTCGAGCTTAATTTCATTGTAGATAAAGTGTCTGGTAAAAGTTACTTATTAGGTAATAATGGAAGTTCTGAAATCAAAAAGCTTGAGTCAAATGATCACCTTTCATTTCTGGAATCAACTGCGACGGGCAATCTTATGACAACTACAATTGACAGTAAATTAAATTCTGTCCACAGCCGAAACACTGTCATATTAGGAGAAATACTGCCGTCACAGTATTATGGACAGTGCCAAATCAAATAATCATGAGGACGCGATATGGATCTAAAAGACTTTGTGAAAAGCTCGTTATCTCAAATAGCTGAAGGTATCTTAGATGCTAATTTAGCCTTATCGGGTACAGATGCAGTTGTTAATCCGACTGATATCATTGTGAACGATGATGCTTCACAGGCATATGGCAGAACTCGAAGCTCTGCGCTTCAGGAAGACCCAACACGCGTTGTAGAGAAAGTTGAATTTGATGTTGCAGTTACAGTTCAAGAAGGTGAATCAACCAGTGCAGGTATTCAAGTTTCTGTTATGTCAATTGGCCTTGGCGCAAAGGGTGAGACATCATCTACATCGGGGTCACAATCACGCATCAAATTTACCATACCAATGATTTTTCCATCAAATAAGAACATAACAAAAGCATAGAGAGAGGGACGCTCGCTACGCTCCCGCCCACATGCAGGTCGTTAGAAACCCTAGAGAAGTTTTCATGTCTTAAATCAGAATGATGAATCTGGCTGTGTTAAAAATCTGATCTCTTCGGGAGTTGATTGTCTTCCTAATATGCTATTGCGATGCGGGTAGTGACCAAAGCGATCTATGATGGCTTTGTGTTTTTCTTCAAATTCCAGATTGAATTCCACGCCCGGTTGATCGAACAGTTTTAAAGCGACTTCATGGATGGCAGATGATTCGCTGTGCATGAACGGCATGTAGAAAAAAGCCTGTTCGGGCGCTTCGAAGGTCTGATCCGCTTCGACTCTGATGGCTTCCTGAGCCAGCACCAGTGCCATGCTGTCATAAGCAAATGATTCCGGGCTGCCTCTGAATAGATTGCGCGAGAACTGATCGAGAATAATGATTTCGGCCAGACGTCCGGCTGGCTCCACGCGCCATTCGGATAATTCTCCTGCTATGGCTGCCTGATGCAGGTTTTTAAAGCGTGCTTCAATTGCTCTGTCTACTGCTTCGTCTTTGATCCACCACTGTTTTGATTCCAGTTCCGAGAACCAGAAATGCAGTATCTCCTGCCAGGGTTCACTCATGCGAATTCGGGCAACAGATCGGCATTGAAAACCGGGCCATCGACACAGACGCGGCGGTATTTTTCTTCGCCGTCTTCAAGGGTTTTTACCACGCAACCGGCACAGCCGCCGATGCCGCAGGCCATGTATTCTTCCAAGCTTAAGTATGTCGGCAGATCAAACTGGCGGCCTACTTTTGCCACGGCATGCAGCATGGGGTGCGGGCCGCAGGAAAGCAGGATGCAGTGTTTGCGTTCTTCTTCATTCAGGGCGGTCAGATAATCGCTGGCCAGATTCGGCACATGGCCATCGTAACAGCCATAAAGACCAGCATTGGAGGCCAGTCGGGATGGGATGCTGCGCTCTTCCAGCGAGGCGATGCCGAGGATCGCATTGCCGTGAATGCCGGGCAGGATTGTGGCGGAAGGGTTCAGAGCAAATGGGAATTCAACTTCGGAACCGGCAAAGACAACTACATCCGCTTTGCCATTCAAACTGTCAGCTGCAAAAATTATCGGTGGAATACCCACGCCGCCGCCAATCAGCACATAACGTTTGGATGTATCGGATAAATCAAAGGGCTGACCAATCGGCCCTAGCATGGGCAGCGATTCTCCCACTTGGCGCTCGGAAAGTAGCCTTGTACCCTCACCGACAGCTTTATACAGCAGGTTGATGGTTCCTTGCTCAGGATCGGCAAGCATGATTGAAATCGGGCGGCGCAGCTGGCGCTCTTCGGACACGCGGATATGTACAAATTGCCCCGGCAGAGCGCTGGCAGCTGTTTTCGGCGCTCTTAAACGCAGAATATACTGCTCGCCCGGATGCGGGACATGAGCCAGAACTTCAGCCTGTTCTTCGAAAATAGTATTGCGATGTAGACAGCTGGAATCAGCCAACAACTGCTCCATCGGCGAACACGATGCGGCCATCTTTAATCGTGTGTGTCACCAAACCGGTCATTTCCTTGCCATGCCAGGGCGTATTGCGACCTTTGGACACCAGTTGATTGCGATCCACAGTCCAGGTTGCTTCCGCATCAAAAATACATATATCTGCCGCCGCGCCCCTGGAAAGCGTGCCACTATCCAGAGCCAGTAATTTGGCCGGATTTGATGTTAACTTGGCAATCATATCGCTAAGGGAGAGTACGCCATTTCGCACCAGATCAAGCGAAACGGGTAATACCGTTTCCAGTCCGACGATGCCGAAGGCGGCACATGACAGGCCGCAGCGTTTATCATCTTCATGGTGTGGCGCATGGTCGGTGGCAATCACATCAATAGTGCCGTCTCTTAAACCTTCGATCACCGCCAGCCGATCCTCTTCGGTTCTCAGTGGCGGACTCATTTTTGCATCAGCATTGAAACCCAGCACTTCTTCCTCGGTCAGAGCGAAGTGATGGGGGGCGGCTTCGGTGGTTACTTTCAGACCTTCGGCACGGGCAACACGCACCAGATCCACTGCGCCTTTGGTTGAAATATGGGCCACGTGATAACGGGCATCAACCCGGCGGGCCAGCATAATATCACGGGCGATCATGCTATCCTCACCCTCGGCAGGCATGCCCGGAACACCCAACTGGGTGGATACCCAGCCTTCGTTGATGGCGCCACCCCTGGTCAGTTGTTTTTCTTCAGCATGTTGAATGACCATGAAATCAAAACTGGAAGCGTATTCGAGCGCCTTGCGCATCACACCTGCATGCCAGATCGGCATGCCATCATCGGAAAATGCCACACATCCTGAACGTGATAACTCGCGCATCTCGGTCAGCTCTTTGCCGTCGAGATTTTTGGTGACTGCGCCAATCGGATGCACATTACACAAGCCAACCTGTCTGCTGCGCTCAATGATCTGGCGAGCGATGCCTGCATGATCGATATGCGGGCCGGTATTGGGCATGCAGCAGATACTGGTGACGCCACCGGCGACAGCGGCACGGGAGCCGGATTCAATATCCTCTTTCCATTCTTCACCCGGCTCACGTAAATGTACATGCATATCAATCAGGCCCGGACAAACCACCTGATCGGTCGCATCAATGATCTGTTCAGCATCGCCATC
The DNA here is from genome assembly GCA_021545665.1 of Zetaproteobacteria bacterium. Next base: position 6,941 of record JAJRTX010000008.1, on the reverse strand, counting down.
GAACTTTCCAATACCCGCTATGCATGCATCCTTAATCCAGACATCACACACTGCATTGATATTACTGGCCGGATCAATCACCTGGCCGTTACGAATCAGCAGATCGGCGTTCATAACAGACTCCCCTGGCTACGCATGGCTTCAACCACCATCTGTTTGCTGCGACTCGGCCTGCCCAGATGTTGCTGGTCGCCACACAGGGCGGTCAAAACAGCCATGCGCACTGCTACGCCATGCTCAACCTGATTGAGGATGTGGGCGCTGGCTGAGTCGGCTACATCGGTCGCTATTTCCACGCCCCGGTTCATTGGCCCCGGATGCATGACAATACATCCATCACCTGCCGCTTTCAGGCGTTTGCGATTCAGGCCATAGGCCTCATGATATTCACGGATGGATGGAAAGCAGCAGTTATCGGTCAGCCGTTCAGTCTGTACGCGTAACATATACAGCACATCCGAGCCCGGAATCGCTTCATCAAAATTATGAAATACGTCACAACCGTAGCGTTCAATCTGGGCGGGAAGCAGGGTTTTGGGCGCAACCAGCTGCACCTTGTAACCCATGAGTTTTGCAGCCAGTAGATGCGAACGCGCTACGCGGGAATGGGCGATATCGCCGACTATGGTCATGGTTTTGCCCTTATAGTTATCTGCACAGCGCCAGGTCAGCAGGTCTGTGAGCACCTGAGTCGGATGTTCATGGGCGCCATCACCGGCATTCACAATGGATGTATTGTCCAGATAATCAGCCAGAAATTCACAGGCGCCAGCCACGGAATGGCGGATGACCAGCACATGCGGTTGCATGGCAGAAAGTGTGCGACCTGTATCGAGCAGGGTTTCACCCTTTGTGGTGGCGCTGGTGGAGGCCGAGATATTGATCACATCGGCGGACAATCGCTTGCCGGCAATTTCAAAACTGGTGCGGGTTCGGGTTGAGTTCTCGAAGAACAGATTGATAATGGTTTTACCACGCAGTGTGGGCGCTTTTCGGATCGGACGGCGGGATAGTTCAACAAAGGACTCACTCAGATTTAACAAATATTCAAGTTGCTCTGCTTCCATGCCGGCAATGCCAAAGAGGTGTTTGAGTGGCTTCATGATTTCACCTGAATATACCAGCCTGCATCATCGGTAATGAGTTTAACCGAACAATCAGGCTGCGTTTCATATTCCAATCCTGTTACATTGGCAGCAATGGGTAATTCGCGTCCACCACGATCCAGCAGCACGGCCAGCTTAACTCCGGCCGGACGGGCATAGTCAAACAGTTCGCCAAGAGCAGCGCGAATGGTGCGTCCCGTATACAACACATCATCCACCAGCCATATCTGCTGATTCGTCAGATCGAAGGGCAGATGCGAGGGCCTTACTTCCGGATTGGCGCCCATGGTGTCCAGATCATCACGGTAGAAACTGATATCCAGATTGCCGCGCTGCACTGTCTGCCCGCTCTGCTCCAGCCTGTATTGAAGGGCGTCCGCCACTCTGGCACCACCGCGCTGAATGCCGATCAGATTGACAACTGCATCCTGTCGCATGGCCTCTGCCAGCCGGTCCAGTGCCGCATTGACGGCGCTGGTATCAAAAATAACCTCAGGCATGTTCAGGCCTCCCAATCTCCGGATGCGTAGCAAGAAAATCTTCAAGAATAACAGCAGCGGCAGTCTGATCGAGTCTGGCGCGCACCTTTTTTTCATTCAGCCCTTGAGCAAAAAGCCGCTCTTTGGCTGTCCAGGTCGATAGTCGTTCATCCTGATATGCAATGCCAAGTTCAGTCACCTTCTTCAGATCGGCAACTGCTGATCGCACATCGGCTGCCTGCACACCTTCCGTACCATCCATATTTTTCGGCAGACCGACCACAATGCCACGTGAACCATATTCCTGAATGAGTTTGTTCAATTGCGTCGGCCATCCTTGATCCATGCGGTGCAGACAGGTGATGCCACGACAACTGAAACCGAGGCGATCAGAAACAGCAACACCTATGCGTTTCATACCAACATCGAGTGCAATCAAAGGTGGTTGTATATTCAAATAAGAATCAGAAGTGATGGACGGATCGTCCACGGAATTAACGGTTAAGCAGGATGCGACTGTCATTAAAGCCGAGATTCTGCAATGTTTCCGTGCAGGCGTCCACCATGGCGCTCATTCCTGCCAGACAAGCCACTGCATTACTACCATCGGGCGCATCATTTTTCAGCGCCTGCTGCACATAGCCGATGGGTCCGTCCCAGCTCTCATTACCCATTTCCAGTGTGATGCTGACTTCGACATTGTGCTCGGCTAAATGATCCAGCTCATCGGTCAGCAGACAATGCATAGATGTCCTGAATCCCGCATAAATCGCCACATGGCCGTAGTCTTCGCGGTGTGCAACAATATAACGCCATACGCTTCTTAAGGGTGCGATTCCTGTACCCACACCAACCAGATAGACATCAGAACCTTTATAGGAAGTGATGTCGAAGCCCTTACCCATCGGCCCTTCAATTTCCAACTCTGCCCCTTCTTCAATATCACACAAATATTTAGATAAAGGACCAGCATCTTTAATATAGAACTCATATCGATCCAGTTCGCATGGCGAAGTCGCAATAGGAAAATAGCCCGGAGCAGGAGCTTTTACACCCGGAATCCCAATGCGTACGAACTGTCCGGCTTTAAGCGGTCGCACATCCTCTCCCGACACAGAACCGAGCTTTAACTGAACCACAATGTCTTCACATGCCGAGCCGGTCATACGTATATTTTCTTTGACCTGCATGAGATATGGTAAAGACTGTTGCAAATAACTCTCCTGACGTGCATAGATTGTGCAATTCCATATTTAAAAAGAGGGTGTATTGCAACGAAGGGGCGACCAAGATGCAAGCAGTAAAATCTCTGGAGTTAAGAATTCCTGCAGAATACATTGAAGAACACGAATTCAACGCACTGGCAAACGCAATGAATTCAACAGGCTTGGCACAGGAAACTGATGTTGATTCAGGCACGGATTCCTATATTTCCTGGTTTGATGTCGGCCATGACGAGATTTCAACCCGTGCGCAAATCAGTGCTGCCGCACTGCTTTCCGGAGTAGATGCTACCCATATTTCTCTTTCTACGCTGGACAGCACTGATTGGGAAACGGCATGGCAGAGAGACTGGACAGCCATGTCAATTGGAAATCACCTCCGGGTTCGCCCATCTTTCTGTGCATCCCCGAATGATGACCGAATCGATATTGTGCTTGATCCAGGCATGGCCTTTGGCACCGGCACACACCCGACAACTCAACTCTGCCTTGAAGCTGTTGAACGGATTTGTGTACATACACCGCCTGCAACTGTTCTGGATATGGGTGCGGGCTCGGGTATTCTGGCTATAACGGCACTAAAACTCGGTTCCGGTTCTGCACTGGCCATTGATATGGAAGAAGAGTCAGTCGAAGCTTGCCAAAGCAATGCCGCCATCAACGGCGTTCAACTGCACATAAAACTGGACGATACGCCACCAAACGAGCCTTTCGAGTTGGTTGTTGCCAATATCCTCGCAGCTCCGCTGGTCTGGATGGCCAAAGAGTTAACAGCCTGTGTCGGAGATCATCTTGTCTTATCCGGTCTGTTAAGCACGCAGGTAGATGATGTTGTTACTGCCTATATTGCTGAAGGTCTCACTGAAATCCGCCGTGACTCGCAGGACGAATGGGCTTCGGTTGAGCTAAAACGCTGAAACCCCGTTTCAACCGGGTCAGGCGCGTAAAATATTCATGCCCGTCTTGATGCGGGTGAGCATTTCTTCTTTACCAAGCAGACCAAGAGTGAGATCAATCGGCGGGGAAACCGGGCCACCGGAAATAAGGATGCGAATCGGCTGAGCCAGTTTACCCATATTCACACCTCCCTCTTCACAAATCGATTGAATCAGATCGTGTGCCGCTTCACCCGACCATTCCGGCAATGCTTCCACCTGCGTGATAAATGATTCCAGCAACGGCCAGGTCATATCCTTGAAATTCTTTTTCACAGCTTTTTCCTGATACTCAGTTGGCGCAACGTAAAAGAAGCGCGCGCCCTCAGCCAGATCAACAAGATTCTTTGATCGCTCCTGCAATGAAGCAATCACAGGCTCCAGATCAGGGCCGGAAGATATATCTATAGCCAGCAGGCGTGATACTTCATCGACAAGATCAGCCGCTTTTGCTTCGCGCAGCCAGTGGCCATTGAGCCAGTCCAGTTTCTGCTGGTCAAAGCGGGCAGCGGCTTTGCCCACCTGCGTCAGATCGAACAGCTCAATCAATTGATCAGGTGAAAATATTTCCTCATCACCATGCGACCAGCCCAGGCGTGCCAGATAATTATTCACTGCATGCGGCAAATAGCCCTGTTCACGGTACTCAGTAATCGCCACCGAACCGTGACGCTTGGACATCTTGGCCCCATCCGGCCCGTGAATCAGTGGAATGTGTGCAAACTGAGGGATTGGCAAGCCCAGCGCCTGATACAGCTGAATCTGGCGTGGTGTATTGTTCAGATGATCGGAACCGCGCACGACATGGGTAATCCCCATCACCGCGTCATCGGCGACGACGGCCAGATTATAGGTCGGCGTGCCATCGGAACGCAGCAAAATAAGGTCATCCAGCTCCGCATTGGGAAAGCTGACCGAACCCAACACCATATCATTAACAATGGTTTCGCCTTCATCAGGTGAACGAAAACGCACTACAAAAGGCTGACCTGCAGGACGATCTGAACGGTGGCGGCAACGGCCATCGTACATCGGTTTCTTACCGGCAGCACGCTGTGTTTCGCGCATTTCATCCAGTTCCTCTTTCGTACAGAAACAACGATAAGCATGCCCTTCTTCAAGCAGTTGCTCAACTGCAATCACGTGTTCCGCCTGCCGCGCAGATTGAAAAATTGGCTCGCCATCCCAATCCAGCCCCAGCCATGACAAGCCATCCAGAATCACCCTGGTTGCTTCATCAGTAGAGCGTTCACGATCTGTGTCTTCAATACGCAAAACAAATTCACCGCCACAATGGCGGGCATACAGCCAGGCAAACAGGGCTGTGCGGGCACCACCAATATGCAGCATGCCGGTCGGCGAAGGGGCGAAACGGGTACGAACAGTCATGGCGTTCTCCTCAGATCAATATCCTCAATCAAAACAGGCGGCGCAGCATAACCGGAAGTATCACATATATGTAGAGGCTGTTGGCTGTTTGTCACAGACGCAACTGGCAAAGCACATAGTCAGGCCATAACTTGTCAATGATTATGTGTCATATACCCAGAACTGGCGAACGACTGGGTTCGGACCATCCCATTAGCCTGGGCCAAGAACAGACATTCGTAACAGGAACCGTTAATATAATTCGATTGCTTCGATGATCAATGCGAAGCGCACAAAGAAAAAGGAGAGTACAAATCATGAAAACAATGACGTGTAAACAACTGGGTGGGGCTTGTGATAAGGAGTTTCGTGCTAACACGTTCGAAGAAATAGCAGAGATGAGTAAAAATCATGGAATGGAGATGTTCCAGGTAGAGGATGAGAAACACATTGAAGCAATGAATGGAATGAAGAAACTTATGAGTGATCTTGGGGCTATGAAAAAATGGATGGAAGGTAAGCGGGAAGAGTTCGAGGCACTGCCAGAGGACAAATAGAAGAATTGAATGAAAATCCGTTTCTGGCCGCATATTGCCGATCACCACAGGCGGTCACCGGCCTGTTGTGTTGAGAAACTTTGTCGATCATTGTTGGTTTCCATAGTAAATTAAAGCCACTGAAAGGTGGAGATGATTACAATGATGGGTCGTCAGTTTAGTGGTCAGGAGAAGCTGTTTACTCCTTCAATCTTGAAGATCATGTTCCAGAGAATTATCTGCTTCGCAGTATCGACAGATCCCTTGATTTAAGTGAACTGCACAAACATCTGTCAGATTTTTATAGCCATACTGGAACAGCACCCATGCTCGAGTGGATGATTGAGGATAAGCAGATTGAACCGCATGTGCCTGTGTGGGGTAAGTCAAAGCGCGATGATGGTACATTCAGCAACTCCGAATTCACATGCGATCCCGACCTGGAATACAGAGACTGTCCAGCAAAACCAATGTGTTGCCCAAAAACACCTAACCGTAAAATATCACGTAGCATCCACGAGCAATCCCATAATGTAGCAAGAGCTCTTTCCAAAACAGATGCATATAAGCAGTCCCGTAAGGATAGAAAGAAGGTGGTTAGATAGAATGAAACTCTAAAACTCAGGAGCGATTGGGAATCAACCTCAGATTAAAACCGAGTTTTTCAACAGAACAGGCCGAAACCGGTCATTCGAAACTATTGCGTTGGGTGATATTCTATCCGAGGCTGCGGACTCATGGATTCACCTCTACACATTGTTCTAGTAGAACCGGAGATTCCTCCAAATACAGGTAATATTGCCCGGCTGTGTGCCTGTACGGGTTGTACTTTGCATCTGGTTCATCCATTGGGATTTGAGATTAATGACAAGCACCTAAAGCGGGCTGGACTGGATTACTGGCAGCATCTTGATGTGTTTCATTATCAGAACTGGCAACAGGCACGTGAAAAAATTGGCCTGGATCGTAACTGGTATGGGCTGAGTACCAAAGCCGATTCAAGCTATTGGGAAGTCGATTTCTCTGCTGGAGACGTACTGGTCTTTGGGCCGGAAACTCGAGGACTTGATTCACAGTTGAGGGAGCAAATAAGAACCCTGCGCATTCCGATGCGCAAGAGTCTGTAAATCCGTCTGTGTAAATTAATTACCTAAAACTTTTCAGGCATCCTATCTGGAAACTCAATCATGAACCGGTTGAGAGCAGCTTTCCAGTTATGTATGGGCATCGTCCATTTCTTGGATGCTGATTCAATGGCGAGATAAACGACTTTCATAGCCGAGTTGTCAGTTGG
>JAJRTX010000097.1 GCA_021545665.1 Zetaproteobacteria bacterium | reverse complement strand
TGGATCGAATCACCCATCATTGCGATATTATAGAGACTGGAAATGAGAGCTGGAGATTTAAGAATCGAGCATGATTTAGGGGGGTCAATTTTGGACGCTGATGGGGGGTCAATTTTGGGCGCTGATTGACATTTGTAGCGGGCAGGTGGGGAAGTGAGTCAGAAATAGCATGATTTTGAGGCGTATAGTGGCAACCATGTAACGATAAATCAGGGTGTTTTGGGCTGCTGTCCCTGCCGTGCAATAGATCCCTCTAAGTCCACAGGCGTCTAGTAATCCTGATGTTATAATACGCTGGCAGCAATAGAATCAGCTACAGGGAAACCTTCGGGTGTCAGATAGATATGACTGTCAGTCACAGCCAGTTTTCCGCATTCATGCCAAAGTTTCAGGGCGGAAGAAAAGTGTGCCCATGCATCAAAACCAAAACGTTGTTGAAAACTATGTCTGCACATACCATTTTTTCGGCGTAAACTCAGCCATAATGCTTCGGCTGCTGAATGATTCTGATCCAGAAACTCCTGACTGTGAATGGCACTCCCTTTTTTTAAACTTTCACGTGCATAACGTTCCGGTGATCGGATATTGCTATAGCGTTTGATGCCGCCATTCCGGGTATCCCATTTGCCAGATGCCCCTGCGCCAATACCGATATAATCATGGTATAACCAGTAACCATCATTGTGGCGGCATTTGAAGCCGGGTTTGGCGAAATTTGAAATCTCATAGGTATCATATCCGGCATGGTATAATTGCTGCCGCGTTTCATGGAAAAAACGCAGAGCGAGATCATCATCAGGAAGTGGGTATGGTTTTTTTGCATGCCTGGCTGCCAGTCTGGTATGTGGCTCAACAGTTAGCTGATAGCAGGAAACATGTTCCGGATTAAGTTTGATAACTGCATGTAATGTTTGCATCCAATGGCTAAGGTCTTGATCAGGAAGGCCATACATTATGTCCAGGCTGATGTTGGCAAACCCGGTATCCCGGGCAGCTGTGAAAGCAGATAATACATCCTCCCGCCCATGGATGCGTTCAAGCCAGTCCAGTTCAGCATCATCCAGACTCTGCACACCCAGCGATAGTCGGTTTACGCCTGCTTCTCTATATTGCTGAAAATGATCAGTATCAACAGCGCCCGGGTTGGCTTCCAGTGAGATTTCGACCATATCGCTCAAACCAAAGTATGCGTTAGCGGTTTCGATAATATTTCTGATGAGCGATGGTGGAGCCAGTGAAGGTGTACCTCCACCAAAAAAAATAGTTGTGATTTGACGCTTGCTGAACATGGCTGATTTGGACCAGTGCGTTAACTCGGCTAAAAGAGCTGCCTGATATTCTTTCCAGGGAGGTTCACTGATTTCGTGTGAGTTAAAATCGCAATAATGACATTTATGTACACAGAAAGGGATGTGAACATAAAGTTGCAGTGGTGTGGTTCGCATGCACTATTTCAATACAACTTCGTAATGATCAGGGGCAAAGTTGTCATCACTGTTTAACGTGATTTCCTTGTGTAGAAACTGTTCCAGTAGCTCTATGTTCTTACTTTCTTCGCCGAGCAGTAAGTCTATAATCTCGGGATGAGCAATGATCATTAGTTTTTCACAGGGATAGGCGCGTGCCTCAGCAACAATTTCACGGAATAACTGATAGCAAATTGTAGTATGACTTTTTATATGGCCTACACTCTGACAATACTTACATTCATTGAGTAAAATACGGCCAAGCGAGTCGCGGGTTCGTTTGCGAGTCATTTCCACCAATCCCAGTTCAGAAAGCTGTATAATATATGTTTTGGCTTTGTCCCGCTTTAATGCTTCTTCGAGCACTTCCATCAATCGATGTTTGTTTTCTTCTTCTCGCATGTCGATAAAATCGACAACAATGATGCCGCCAAGATTGCGCAGACGAAGCTGGTGGACAATCTCATGCACTGCTTCAAGGTTGGTCTTAAATCCGGTTTCTTCCATATTGCGTGAGCTGACGAAAGAACCGGAATTGACGTCAATGGCGATGAGTGCTTCGGTTTGATCTATGACAATATGGCCACCGGATTTTAGGGGAACCTGCCGCTGCAGGGCGCGGGCTATGGCCTCTTCGACGCCATAGACATCAAAAATTGGCCGGTCGCCAGGATAATAATAAAGTTTCTTTGCCACCTCAGGCATAAACCTCTGAGCAAACTTTTTCATGCTTTCATATGCTTCGTGCGAATCAATGTGAATCTTCTCGACTTCGGCATCGACATAATCACGCATAACACGCAGATACAGATTCAGCTCTTTGTGGATCATTGATCCTGGAGCGGAATGCACAGATCGTTTTTCAATATCGGCCCATAAACGCAGCAGGAAATCAAGATCCTGTTGTAGTTCAGATTCCTGCCTGCCTTCAGCGACAGTTCGGATAATCAGACCACCTTGCTCAAGCTTGAACGATTCAACAATATTAAGCAGTCGTTCGCGCTCAACCTGGCCTTCCAGGCGACGCGCAATGCCAAAGTGATTCAGCTTCGGCAGATAGACAAGATAGCGGCCTGCCAGACCAATCTGGCTGGTCAGTCGTGGTCCCTTGGAAGCAATAGGTTCGCGTGAAACCTGTACCATCATTTCCTGACCATCTTTGATTAGATTTGCGATTGGAGGGGCATTACGCCTGTTGCCATTGGTTCCGGAGTCATCTGTATTTTCCGAACCTTCTCCGCAATTATCTATTTCTTCCGAGATATCTGCACGGGATTGTTTTGATGTGGCAATATCACCGGCATACAGAAAACCCGCCTTCTCCATGCCAATATCAACAAATGCAGCCTGAATGCCGGGTAATACGCGTTGTACCCGGCCTTTATAAATATTTCCCTTCAAGCCGCGTTCGCGTTCACGTTCGATATACAGTTCTTCAGCCTGCCCGTTTTCTACGCGGGCAATGCGCGTTTCAAAAGGAGCTACATTGACCAGTAATTCTATACTCATTCTCATTAGCTCCGGTTTCTTCGTATTACGTGAAACAAAAAACGCGCTTGCATGACCTTTTCATCACATGATTGCTTGAGCTACCACGCGTTGTGATGCAACACCCATTGTTTCACAACGCTTGTTTATCATGGGGCAGAAAATCCATGTGCATCAAGTGTTCGATCATATTCAGAGTTGTGCGAACTGGCAAACCGATAACATTATCCAGCGGCCCGTTAATGGCTTCTATAAAGCTGGCTGCACCGCCTTGCACAGCATAGGCACCTGCCTTATCCAACACCTCATTAAAAGCCAGATAAGTGTCAATCTCCTGTTCACTCAGACTGCGGAAAACGACGCTGGTTGTTACTGTCTCGCATGCACTCACCTGGTCGAAACGTACACATACCGAGGTCAATACATGGTGTTTTTGGCCAGACAACTTTTGCAACATGTATTTGGCCTGTTGCAGATCTTCTGGTTGACCAAGAGCCTGTCCGTGAATCGAGACCAGTGTATCTGCTGCAATAATCGGGATGTTTCCAAAAATGTTGCAGGCTTCTGCCTTGGCCCGACTTAATCGGGTTACCATAGACTCAATGCTTTCATTGGCCAGAGGTGTTTCGTCAATATGTGTGGGGCACACTTCAACATTCAGGCCTGTTTGTTGAAGCAGGGTAAGTCTTCGCGGTGAGCGTGAGGCCAGAATAATATCCATGTGCGTAGCATAACCTGCCCTGCGCTTGACGGCACGACCTTCAGGCATACGATGCTCCGGCTGTGACTACTTCTCCTTTAGATCGCGCTACGGATCTGTGCAAGTCTGATTTAGATAAAGTTAATGCCTGTATCCATGCGAATTTGCAATCCGATATTATGATGATTCCAGCTATTGGACATTATATTGTCAATTGTGGTGGCAAGCGTTTGCGGCCATTGCTTTGCCTGCTGAGCGCGCGCTTGTTCGATTATCAGGGTGACAGACATATCTCGCTATCGGTAGTTGTTGAGTTCATTCATACTGCATCACTGTTGCATGATGATGTGGTGGATTCTTCTGACCAGCGGCGGGGTGCTCCATCTGCTAATGGCGTGTGGGGAAATCAGGCCAGTATTCTGGTCGGCGATTACCTGTTTTCCCGTTCCTTTCAGATGATGGTATCCGATGGTGATTTCGTTATGCTGAAATTAATGTCTGATGTAACCAACGCCCTGGCAGAAGGCGAAGTACTACAGTTGTCGCGCACATTCCATCTGGAAATGACCGAAGCGGAGTGTCTTGAAGTGGTTGAACGCAAGACAGCTGTGTTGTTCAAGGCAGCCGCTGAAGTGGGGGCACATGTTGCAGGGCAGAATGCGGCTGTTGTCGCATCTATGTCTGAATACGGCATGTGTCTGGGGGTGGCCTTCCAGTTGATGGATGATGCTCTGGACTATCTGGCAGAGGCAGAAGATGCCGGGAAACCTGTGGGTCATGATCTGGAAGAGGGTAAAATAACGTTACCATTGATTTATGCCATGCGCTTCGATACCGAACTGAAACAGCGGGTATCACGGATTGCAGATCGGGGTTGTTATGAGGATGGAGACCGTGAATGGGTGCGTGAGCATGTAGCTGCGCAGGATGGTGCTGGTTATGCCATGAAGCAGGCGGGCAACTATGCCAGTCGTGCCAGGCTATTGTTGCCTTCAAATACGAATGCCAAAATTCACCAGCTACTGGCTGAGCTGGCTGATTTTTCTGCCCGACGCCCTTACTGACAATTATTCAAAGCTTCTGTTTGCACGTTTATACAAGTAGAAATACGAATTGTTTACCTCATCCTTCTGTTTCCATATCAGGTTTCGGCTAATGTGTTTTGTTGATAATAAGTCCGGATGATTCTTGATATGGAGTTGGTATCAGTTATGATGTATGATCGTATAAGATATTCGGGGTGTGGCGCAGCCTGGTAGCGCGTACCGTTCGGGACGGTAAGGTCGGAGGTTCGAACCCTCTCACCCCGACCATTTTCCCGCTTCTTTGAAATCGTTGTCGTTACAGTATCTCATAATATCGACTTGCGACCTGGGTCACAGAATATCCGGGCAGGAGAATCAAGGATTCCAGACTGAAAACTATGCTGGTTCTTTGGAGGTTCATGTATGAGCCCTGTTCCCAAACAGGAAAAAAAGAAAACTGATGTCAGGGTGGTGAGTACACGGCAACCACGAGACATAAAAAAGGTATTAAAGAATGCCCCAAATGTTGAGTTGATTTCTTCCGCTGATCTTGCCGTATTGCCACAACTGGCTGCATCGCGGCCTGCAAACCGTATTGATACCGAAGTTCTTGATTTGGATGACGTGATCGAAAAAGTTGCGTATGCGATTGCTACTACGGAAGATCGTTACAAATGCATCATGTTTACTGATCTGGAAAGTTCTACAGAATATAAGCGTGCAATGGGTCATACCAAAGGTTATATGCGTAATCGTCTTTATTGTGATATCTGTGAGGATGCAGTAAACAGGTATAATGGGCAGGTTGTGAAGAGGTTGGGTGATGGGGTTATGGCTGTTTTTGAACATGCAATCGATTCGGTTCTGGCCGCACTACTGATCAAACGCAGCATTTCGAGTGGACGTAAGCAGCTGAAGGCACTGGTAGGTTCGTTAAACTATCGTATTGGTATTACCTGTGGTTATGTAAAGGAAATTCCGGGTGAAGCACAGGATTATATTGGACATGCAATGGATAAGGGTGCGCGTATCCAGACTCATGCACGCCGTAATCAGGTGCTGATTGATGAAATTGTTTTTGGTTTGATCCACACAAAAATCCGTGACTACTCGGGGGATATTCTGATCGGCCCACCGAAGAATATGACGTTAAAAGGTGTGGGGGTAAGCACGTTGTATGAAGTTTCACCCAAGCAAATGGGTCTCGAATCAAGTATCTCTACCCGTATGAAGCAAATGTTTCATTAATAATGAGCAGGATCACATACCGCATAGAAACATAGAATTATATTGACAGGCAAAGGAATGCGAGTCTTCGGTGTAAACTGATCGAAGGAGGTTGATATGAGAATTATTTCTATGCTGATGTTTGTTACATTTTTTTCGTCTGCCTGTACTGTGAGCCATCAGGGACATGCCAATACAGCTACCCTGACTCTGACCGATGCAGGCCAGTCTTCTGGATATTACAAATTTGATGATGAGAAGTATCTGCGCAGTATGTCCAATGCCCGGTAATTAGTTTAAAACCATTGATGTTTTCAGTAGTAAAGAGAATCCGGAGTTTGCGCTATGTGGTTGCTGCCAACTGAGGTTTCCAGGATGAAAATATATCTTTCCATGGGTGCATTTTTGACTATTTCCAAAAGGGTCATTCTATGGGGAAATCAACGCCAATAATTCAGCGGCAGTGATGGTTGCATATGCTCCAGGCAGTAGTTTCGTTGCTGCCAGATCCAGTGCGCCAATATGGGTGCGTCTTAGTTCAGTTACATGATTTCCTGCGGCGGCAAACATGCGCCGCACCTGATGATAACGACCTTCATGTAAAACCAGTGCGGCCTGGCGATCTCCAGTGATAGTGAGTTCGGCAGGCAGGCAGGGTCGGTCATCGTTTTCCAGCATTATCTTGCCACTGGCAAACAGACTCACTTCATAGCCTTGCAGGGGAGAATCCAGTGTTACGGCATAGGTTTTTGAGATATGCTGTTTCGGGCTGGTGATTTGGTGATTCAATTGCCCATTATCTGTGAGAATCAGCAGACCGGATGTATTCTTGTCCAGTCGTCCGACACAGGAAAAAGGTGGCTTGCGATGAATCCAGCGCTCCGGAAAATCATCGAAAATTAACTGGCCGTCTTCCTTGCGTGAGCAAACGGCACCAAGCGGCTTGTGATAAATGATGGTCAGACCATAGGGGTGATCCAGCGCTTTGCCTTCCATCTGCACCTGGTCAGGACTTGCTTTTTGCGCCGCAGATGTTGCAATTTTACCATCCACTGTGATCAGCCCGTCTTTTACCCAGTAAGCCACATCCTTGCGCACGCCATAACCCAAATTAGACAGCAGTTTATCCAGCCGTTCTTTTTTCATCTGGTTCCCTTCATTACTTTGAATCCATCGGCTTCAACCAAGGTTCGAACACGTCTGAGTTCTCTATTTAGTATCTGCTCATAGGGCAGTTTGCGATTGGCAACCAGATATAGCGTGCCTCCGCGTTTCAGGCTTTGGCAGGCGCGAGCCACGATCATTTGACCCAGTTCAACATCACGATTTTGACCGATATGAAAGGGCGGATTACAGACCACCCAGTCCAGTTTTGACGGCAGCTTTTCAATTGCTGCATCCAGCCAGTGTGTTACTACTTTCTCGTTCCATGCCGTCGTATTCTGATGAGCACAGAGAAGGGCCAGTTGGTCGGCTTCGATAAGGTGCAATCTGGTGATATGCGTAGAAGCTCGCAGAATATGCTCGGATAACAGACCATAACCACAGCACAGGTCGGCACCTTCGCCAGTCAATGTGTTATCGAGATATGAAAGCAGCAGTTGCGAGCCGACATCAGGCCTGTTCCAGCTAAACAATCCAGGCTGAGAGATCAGACCATGAGATGCACAACACCGTGCCTGACCATTGTCGATCCACTGGTTGGCAAGATCAGAGTCCAAAGCGTCTGTTTTGCGGGCCGAAAAGATGCGGCATTTGGCTTTGGCGCCTGAGACCATATTGCCTGCAAGCCTCTTCAATGCCGCTTCATAGCTTTTTGCACCATGCCTGTTGGCACAGGCCATGATGAGTTTGCCGCCCTCAGACAGTTGCAGCATAGCTTCAGCTATCCATGCATGGGTCTGCTGCTTGTTTTTTGAAGGATATATAAGCGCCAGATCGAAATGGTTCTTCGATTCTTCTATGTTTAAACCGAGCTGAACCAGAGCATCATACTCGGGTTTAAAATACTGCCCAATGGCGTATGTTTTTGCCTGTGCACATAGCTCCTGCAGCAGCGGGTGCGCCTGAGCATTGAAAACATTCATATCCCTGCCGGGCATGTTTATAGCGGTCTGGTAGAGCAATTCAGCAGCTTTCATAGTCGGCGAATGTAGGAAGGCATGCCGTTACTGTCCAATGATTTAGGTTCGAGTGTGACTTTCTTAACGTTTGTTTAGTGACCAGTCATATCTTAGATATTTAACGTGCTTAAATGTTGGCCCTAAACCTTGAGGCAAATAGGCGGTTATGCCACCGCCAGCAGTAAAATCTTTTTCAAACCAGTCAAATATTTTTGAAATGTGAATGGTATCGCCAATCAGCCGGGCGCCTTTACCCGGATTGGAGATAAAAGCCTGATGTTGTTTTTGCAGTGCGCTTGTGAGATTTTCACTGCGGTAGGCGGTTTTGCGTAAATCCGGGCAGCTGACCGAGGCACAGACTATGGCAAAATGAATTCTCGGCTCTGACATCGGGCGCAGAATCTCATGCTCGATCTCGTGCAGGGTTCGCATACGGCCTGCAATGATGCCGACATTCTTTTTCCATACCGGTGAGAGCCAGTTGCCGATATCCCGAATGCTGTTAACGGGCTCATATTTGAGAACCATGTGTATGGCCATGATATTGTAGGCATTAATCCAGAAAGCCAGTTTTTCATCTTTGCCATTCAGCTGCGCCAGTTTAAAATCAGCAAGCTTTTTCAACAGTATGGGCCAGTGTTTATCGTGTTTCCAGGCTGAATAATCTACCAGATGCAGATTTATACCGTTTCTCGTTCCCGGATCAACATGGGTAGCCAGCAGGGCATCGTAATCCGACCAGTCGGGCTCTGTGGCATCGGCATTTTGCAAGGGAGATAGCAGCACTAGCAGCAGCCGAAGTATGTTTATTGTTTGCTTTTTCATATATAGCGTATCCTGCAATCATATTTTGTTATGGCTTGGTACGGCAGTCCCTGCTTTCACTTACAGTAGAGTCTGCTGTTAAAACGATGCTAAAACCAGCCCTATGGCAAACAACCCTGATCTCGGATGATTGACCCCTTCATGCTTTTTTTACAATCTCTGCCTCTATGATCCAAGCTGAAACTTCGGACAGAACCCATAGCCATCAGGTTCCCTCACTGATCCTGTTTGATTGTGATGGTACGCTGATGGATTCTCATATTGCGATTGCGCAGGCCATGCAGAAAGCCTTTTGTCTGTGTGGTCTGGCTGAGCCGTCTGTCAGGGCAGTGTTTGATGTGATTGGTTTATCATTGGACAAGGCAATTAATCAACTGGCGGGCAATACGAATATGTCCAAGAAAATAAAATATATCTATCGAGAAATTTATCGTGCCGCTGAACATGAGCTGAAACTTTATCCGGGGGTACATGAAACATTGCAGGTTTTGCGGCAACGCGGCTACTGGCTGGGGGTGGTGACAGGTAAATCGATGACCGGACTGCTGCGGGTGCTTGAGGCATTTGATTTGCGCGATTATTTTTATGTGCTGCGAACGGCGGATTGTTGTAATTCCAAACCGCATCCGGCCATGGTATTGGAGTGTATGGCTGAAATGGGTGTGGATGCCTCACAGACTTGTGTGGTCGGGGACGCACTGCTTGATATCCGGATGGCTCAGTCAGCAGGTGTTGCCGCTTTGGGTGTGTCATTTGGCGTGTCCGGTAGCGACGAACTGGAACATGCAGGAGCTATTGCTGTGGTAAATGACTTTTCCGGTTTGTTGGCGTATTTTCCACCCTTGCAAGATCATCAGTTATCACCCACGATGGCTGCCATCCTGTAATTGGGGAAGACCTGAATAAGTGATAAAAAGGAGTTTTTATGTCTAAAGCGATTGGGAAAACAATACGCTACAGCTTCATTGTACTATTACTTTTGGTTGGCGTTCTTTTGGCTGCACCTTTCTTTATTGATGTGAATGACTATAAAACTGAAATCGAGCAAGGTGTTGAAGATGCTACAGGTCGAAAACTAAGTATTGGCGGTATCAGCGCTTCTTTGTTTCCCTGGGTCGGCGTACAGCTTGATAATGTGAAGCTGGCCAATCGCGCTGACTTTTCCGGCCATGATTTCCTGGCTGTTCAGCGTCTGCATATCAAGCTGGCGCTACTGCCGCTGTTTAATAAAGAGGTTGAAATTAAACAATTTGAAGTGGTTTCACCCAAGGTTTATCTGGAGCGCCATGCTGATGGTGAAACCAACTGGAGCGATCTGGTAACTTCTGGGAAACCTGTTGCAGAAGCTGCTGCAACTGATAAACAGCCGATGGATAATGGCGCAGCTCCTTTGCTTGCTGCGCTGAATGCTGAATCGATCAGTCTCAACGGTGGCGAATTTACCTGGGTAGATGCAGGCAGCAAGCCGGTTGTACTGTCTGATCTCGACCTGCTACTTAAGGATGTTCAACTGGAACGTCCGATCTCAGTTCATATAAACGGCAAACTCGGCGGTAATGCATTTAATGTTGATGCCAAAGTTGGGCCTTTAGGAGATCTGGATAAGCTCGACCCCGCCAAACTTCCGGTTCAGGGGCAACTCAAGGTTGAGCAGCTTCAGTTGCAGCCGTTTAAGGAATTTATTCCCGGATGGCCAGAAATGATGGGTGATATTTCCAAAGCCACTGCCGGAATCACAGCAAACCTTGAATTGCATCCCGATGGTGTGCGCATGGGTGAGGGAACGGTTGCCATTAATGGTGCCCATAAGCTGGGTCTGAACTGGAAAATTGAGCTGCCCAGCGAAGACCAGCTGGAATTGCGGCGTGCCAGCCTGGCTGTGGACGGGAAAGAGATTGTTGCTATAAACGGTAGTGTCAAAGCACTATCGACAAAACCTTCATATCAGCTGCATCTGGAAGGGCAGCCTTTGGATCGCACCTGGCTGGCTGGGTTTTTGCCGGATTTGAACAAGATGTATGCAGGGCATCCTGCGCCCTGGAAACAGCTTAAATTTAATGCTTTGATTGCCGGTGGTAGCAAGCATGCGGATATTCGTGATCTGCAACTGATGCTGGATGGCGAGTTGTTGCAGGTTTCCGGAGCCATGATTTTTAAGAAGCCGGATATTCGCTTGCGCATGACAGCTAAAACGCTCCATCTTGATCCCTGGTTGCCACAGGGAAAAGAGCAGAAGACTGCTGCGAAAGCAATATCTTTTGTGCGTGAGGCCCATGCAGTGGAAACAGCGGCTGAGCCGGATCTGCGCTTTCTTAAACCATGGATGATTACGGCAAAAATGCAGGTGAACACGATATTTATGCGGGGGCTTGAGATGAAGAACTTTCAGACAAGCATTAACGGTTCCGGCGGCAGGATTGATATGAATCCACTCAGTTTCGGCCTTTCCGGTGGCAAAGTGGTTGAAAAGGCCAGTATTAATGTGAATTCCTACCCTGCCAAGTGGAAGGAGTCTGTACGCATAACTGGCGTCCAGGTTGGCCCGCTACTGAAAACGTTGGCAGATATGGATATGCTGGAAGGTACTCTGGAAATGAATACCAATTTAAGAGCGAACGGTTTGACAGAGGCAGCAGTGGGCAGCCTGAATGGCAAAGGGAATTTCATGCTGCGCAATGGTAAGATTCGCGGCTTTGATATTGCCGGCGCACTTCGCAGGTTTACAAATCCCGGCGCAGCCACAGGATCACAGGAAACTGATTTTGCCCAGTTGTCCGGCAAATTCACTGTAAAAAATGGTGTGGCTGAAAATAAAGATTTATTCATGGCCTCTCCGTTATTGCGTGTAACCGGCCATGGTACCGTAGATCTGGTGCAGAAGCTGCTGGACTATCATGTGAAACCCCGTGTAGTGGGAACATTGACGGGGCAGGGCGATACTGTGCCTTTGCGTAAGGGACTTTCTATTCCCCTTCATATCTCCGGGCCGTTTGAGAATCCGAAAGTGAGACCGGAGCTTGATGCCAAGTCTTTGATAGAAAATGCGCCGGCATTACTGAACAAAGGAAAAGTTGGAGGGATGCTTGGTAAAATCTTGGGTGGAAAGAAGACTGCGGGTCAGGGAGCTCCCGCCGGATCGACACAACCTGCCCAATCTCAGCCATCAAAGCCGATTGATAAACTTCGCAAGGGTCTCGGGGGGTTGATACCAGGCCTATAACCCAGACTGGAACCAGTTTCAGGTTATAAAATAATGCATGTTTTTGAGCATTTGCGTCTGCATCCGGAACGGCCCCAGATTCGCCAGATTCGCCTTGCGGCACAGCGGTTAAAGCAGGGCTTGTTTCTTGTTGTACCGACAGATACGACTTATATGCTGTTATGCCGTCCTCAGGCGACAGATGCAATAGCGGCTATTCGGCATCTTCGCGGACTGGGAGATTCACATCTATGGTCTCTGATCTGCGCCGGTTTATCACAGGATGCAACATGCGTACACATGGACAATCATGCGTATCGGATCATAAAACATTGTTTGCCGGGGCCATATACTTTTATTTTACCTGCCAGTTCATCATTGCCACGGCGAATTTTCGGTAAACGTCGGGATGTTGGGATTCGAATACCGGATCATCCGGTATGTCAGATGTTGCTTGAAGAATGTGACGAGGTGTTACTGGCTACCACATTGCAATTGCCCGGTGAAAATGATCCGGCCTTTGAGCCTGAGGAGTTTGTGCCACGTCTGAAACATTTACCATGTGTTATTATGGATACAGGATGGGGTGGCATGATTCCCACCACAGTGGTTGATTTATGTGGAGAAGAAGCAGTTCTTCTGCGTGCCGGAGCTGGCGACTGGCCAGTCTGATATACCCCGGCAATGATGGCTAGAGCTCTTTTATCAGACCCTGATCTATGCGGAAACTAATGAGGAGAAATGCATGAAAAAAACTCTGGAAAAAATACTATGGAATTCCCGTTATCTGACATTATTGGCTGTCTGGTCATGTATTGTGGGTATGGCCTTGCTGTTTATCCTGTCAGCCATGGATATGGGCAAATTACTATGGGAGTTTATCGAAGTTTATATTCTGGGACATGGTATTCCAAATTTCCATACCGTTGTGGTCAGTCATGTGATTACTGCTGTCGATGATTTCCTGCTGGCAATTGTGTTACTTATTTTTGCATTGGGTGTTTATGAACTGCATATTGATAAAATCGAATTTGCCAAAGACAATCCGGCGGCGGGGAAATTGTTGCAGATCGAGAGTCTGGATGATCTGAAAGACCGCCTGGGCAAGGTGATTTTGATGATTCTTATCGTGTCCTTTTTCAAGAATGTATTAAATGTCACTTTCGATACTCCATTGGAGATTCTGTACATGGGCGGCGGCATTTTCCTTGTAGCTTTGGCGTCATATTATGGGCACAAAGCGGGTGAGGAGAAACATTAGTGCTCCATCCGCAACAAAGCTCCCGGCCAGACATGCTAAACACAAGCTTTGTTGCGGCTGGAGCACCAGGATATGATACAAAGGGATATTTTGCTACGTCTGCTTGATGCCGGTCTCTTTCTGGCAACCATGGCTGCTGTAATTATTTCTTTTGCAGAAAGCCTGCCTGAATGGTTGACCACAACGGTGCTACTGTCATTTGTGACGATGTTTTTCAGTCGTTGCTGGATGGATGCAGACCGGATGGCATGGATGAAATCAAACTGGTTTGATCTGGTGCTGGTGGTTTTACTGACTTCACCCCTGTTGCGCATTCTGATGGCATTCAAGGTTGCAGGGCTTGTCCCGGCAATAAGAATTGGTGCATTTATCCGTGCCAACAGAGAACGCCTTCTGCGCCTTCTGCTGCTTTCCGGTGATAGCCTGCCTGCAGCTTTGGCACTAATGTTTGGTGTTGTTTTTATTTTCGGAACAGGCGCTTTTCTGCTTGAGAACGGTACAAACCCTCAGTTTAAGGAATTACAGGATGGTTTGTGGTGGGCGCTTGTTACTTTGACCACCGTTGGTTATGGCGATATTGCTCCGATTACCGCTGCGGGTCGTGCAGTTGCCGTCATGACTATGATATTTGGCATGGTTACCTATTCGCTGGTGATCGCCAACCTGACAGTATTTATTGAAGGCTACAGAGCCAAACAGACTACCGAGAACAATTCCACAAAAACAAAACAGTAGCCGGAAGAGTGATTTACGAGCTGATCGCCTTCAACATAGCAGTGACCTCGGCAACTGCCCGCTGCAGTTGTTCCGGATGCTGACTGCTCAGGCATATTTTGCCCTTGGGGCTGGGGCCGCAGATTCCCGGATAGGAGCCGATTTCAACATCGGCATAGAAAGCCTGGATTTCTCTCAATTGATTGGAAAACGTACTTTCAGGCAGTTCCACATCAATTTCGTGACGTGTGAATGGGGTATGGCCGAAGTCAGCCAGGATAGATTCCAGTTGTGAGGCAAAAATATAGGGTACGCCGGCCAGAATATAGACATTGTCCAGATGAGCCCCCGGCGCGATGGTTTTTTCGCAGCGAATCAGCCGCGCCCCTTCAGGCACTCTTGTCATGCGCCTGCGGCCATCATTCATGCCATCTTCACCATAATGTTCAGTCATCAATTGAACAATATAACGATGTTCGATCAGACCGACGTTAAATGCCGCAGCGATGGATTCCATGGTGATATCATCGTGAGTAGGGCCGATCCCGCCGGATGTGATAATTGCATCGAACTGCTTTCTCAGGCGGTTGAGTGATGAGATGATGGCATCAGCATCATCGGGCACCACAACAATTTCCCCCAGTTTGCAGCCACAATCAAACAGCTTCTGAGCGGCCAGATATGCATTGGCCTCACAGGTACGTCCCGAAAGAACCTCATTGCCGATAACCAGTATGGCCGCAGTCTGATGTTTCATCATCAGCGATCATAATCAGCAAGCCGGAGAATCTCCAGTCTGAACGATTTTGGAAAATAATGTTAATATTGATCGGTGCTTGTTACGCTAAGCCGAAACAAGGATATAAAGGCCGGAACCCGGCTCCTAAGGAGATGAATATGAGTGAAATTAATGGTGTTGATTATGGGCCTTTAAAAGAACTGATCGGTGTCTGGAAAGGAGGAAAGGGACTTGATGTGGCGCCCGAACCCGATGGTACGGAAAAGAATCCGTATTTTGAAACCATTACCTACACGGCAATTGGTGATGTTACCAATGCTGAATCACAAGTCTTATCCGTCGTTCATTACCGCCAAATTGTCCAGCGCCATTCAAATAATGAAGTGTTCCACGATGAAACCGGCTACTGGATGTGGGATCCGAAGGAAGAAATAGTTATGCATTCACTGACCATCCCCCGCGCCGTATGCATACTTGCCGGAGCAAAATACACCGGCGCAAAAAATGCAGATGGCGATGTCATCATAGAAGTGGCAGCAGGCTTGGGTGACAAAAACTGGCAAATCATTCAGTCCCCCTTCATGCAGAAAAATGCCAGCACCACGGATTTTCGCCAGACCATAAGAGCTGGCAATGGCAAACTGTCCTATTCACAAACCACCATGGTTAATATTTATGGCAAAGTTTTTGAACACACAGATGAAAATGAGTTGATACTTCAGTAAAAAAACGAAAAAACTTATTTTCTTTCTTGCCTCTTAACAATCTTCAGCATAAGTGGTATATTCTATTGATATATCAGACAGATGGAGGTTTTACGATGCGGCATGAAGAGACGGATTTTTTTGCATGGCAAGCTCGTTTTGGAACGGAGAAAGCTTGTCTGGAACATCTTATTGAGGCGCGCTGGGGTTGTGGGTTTATTTGTCCCAAATGTAGCCATGACCATGCTCATTTTTTACCCAGCCGCAGTGCTCAGCAGTGCGCTGGCTGCCACCATCAGGTTTCGGTGACAGCCGGTACGCTGTTTCATTCAACCAATCTGCCATTGACCAAATGGTTCTGGGCCATTTGCTGGATAGTTTCTGATAAGGGAGATATTTCCGCAGTGCGTTTGTCGAAACTTCTCAACGTATCCTGGCCTACGGCAAGATCAATGTTGCGTAAGATCCGCACAGCCATGGGACACCGCGATAGCCTGTATCGGCTTAGTAAGCTGGTCGAGGTTGATGATGCTCTGGTTGGTGGAAAGCAAAAAGGCAAAAGAGGCCGTGGTGCACAAGGCAAGATGAATCACCCCGGGTTTGTCGGAGGCTAAAACTCTTGAGAGGATTAGCCCATGAATACCCAAGTAAGATATTCCCCGGAAGTACGCGAACGAGCAGTTCGCATGGTTTTAACTGGCGAGCATGAATACGCATCGCGTTG
>JAJRTX010000007.1 GCA_021545665.1 Zetaproteobacteria bacterium | reverse complement strand
TTGGACGCTGATTTGCCCCTCTAGGGGGTCAATTTTGCACGCTGAATAACAAGCCGTGATTGGTCAGATGCAGAAGGGATAAATGGTGCGGCAATGGAGCTGTTCAATTTGTTGTTGAAGATGTGTTTGTAAAGTAATAAGAAGCTTGCATGGTTTCGGACATGCTGATGACGTACAAAGTGCTACATCGGGATTATTCGCTTGTTTCAGTCACTGCCGGTTTGTAATACTGAAAACAGCTTTCTTTATTTCGTTTGGAGTTATACATGGCTGCATCTGAATAATTGATCAAGCCTTCAAAGTTTTTTGAATCATCGGGGTAAATGCTGATGCCGATACTGCAACCAATGCTGAATTTACCCTCCTTTAGCTCAAAAGGTTGTTGTAATGCGTCTATGATTTTATTGGCAACATTATCAACACCTTCAGTTTCGGCTATGTCCATCAGGCTGACAGTGAATTCATCTCCGCCATAACGGCCAATCAGGTCAATTTCCCGCAAGCAGGCCTTCATGCGTTTCGCAACTTCGCACAGTACCTTATCGCCAGCTGCATGACCCAGAGTATCATTAATATTTTTAAAACGATCCAGGTCAACAAACAGGACAGCCAGTTTTGTGTTGTTCCGTTTTGCCTGAGCGACCGCCACTTCTAGCCGGTCAATAAACATATAACGATTGGAAAGACCTGTAAGCGTATCTCTGTGAGCAAGATGCTCAAGCTCTTTTTCTGCAATCTTTCTACGCCGAATTTCCTCTTTAAGAATAACGGCCTGTTTCTCAAGCCGTTTGGCATGGCTCTTGATTTCAGAATGGATACGGGCATTCTCAAGTGCAAAGCTTACTTCCTGAATCATTATAGAAGCGAGGCCGATATCTTCCTGCTTGAAGCGCACGTCATTTTCTTTATTTGCCAGATTAAGAACAGCGATCAATTTATTGCCGGAACGCACAGGCAATGACAGAAAAGATGGAGAACCATATTTAGGGTCATTTGTCTTATTAAAGCGCTCATCAGTTTCAATGTCATCTACCAAAATGTGTTCTGACCCACCTTTCACAATATGCCGGGCAAGAGAATCTTTTACTGAAATTGTAGCTCCGGTTACAACGCTATTTCCGTTCCCTCTGGAGCCAACAATTTGAAAGTTCTCGCCATTTTCACTGACGAGAAATACGGAGCCGATCATTGCTCCGTTAACCTGCATAACTTTGTCGAGCAAGACGTTGAGTAGTACATTCATATCCAGATTGGAGCTTGCTTCTTCAGCCAACTCCTTGATCAGCAGTAGTTCAAGCGCCCTGCGTTGTAAATTACTACTGGTTTCCTGATATCTTTCTAACAATGTCTCAAAGCTGTTGGCAATACCGCGAAGTTCATAAGCGCCCTGAATCTCTTTTAGTTCCGCAAACATTTTTTCTGGTTCTTTTAATAGTGCGGATGAAAGGTTGGACAGGTATGAAAACACACCTTGTAGTAGTGCCAGGACACATAAAATAATAATGATTGAGAATAGAAAAGGTATTAGATATTTAGTTTGTAACAGCTCAGAAAAAGAAGCCAGACTGCTAACAATATAGAGGAAGACAGCGGTTGGAGTCAGCAGCAACAGCAAGGCAAAAATACGAAACTGATGACTCAGACTCTTATCTTCTATGCTGTATTTCTTTGCCCACTTATTAGTCATTTGTCTTCCCTCAGTAATTTATTATAGTGCCCTTATTTTTCGGCTTGCTTCAGTATTGAATCCGTTGGCCAGAATGTCCAGTTTCAATCAAATGGGAATCCTGGAATTTCATTGGAATCATTAATGTCAATTTTATCCGGCTCCAGATATTCGTGTGCGTAGGATAGATAAATTTTTTCCTGAATGAAAATATCAAACAGATCCGGATCAATATGATTTTTTTGCCTCATGATACCGAGAATGCAGAGAGCCTCAGATAGTTTCTTGGCATCTTTATATGGTCTGTCACTGGCTGTAAGAGCTTCAAACACATCTGCAATGGCCATAATTCTTGCAGGAACAGACATCTGTTCGCGTGTAAGTCCGAGGGGAAAGCCATTCCCATCCATGCGTTCGTGATGCCCGCCAGCATATTCAGGAACATTTTCCATATCCTTTGGAAATTTCAATGATTTTAACATTTTGATTGTAACAACAATATGATCATTAATGATATTTCGTTCTTCCGGGGTGAGGGTTCCGGATTGTATTAACAGGTTATTTAGTTCATCTTCTGTAAGAAATGGTACCGTTTCATTTCGTTCGTTTTGCCAGCTGCGGGAGCTTACCCTCTTTACGTCTTCCCGCATGCCAGGCACCATATATTCTGAGCCCTTGTTGCACCTGTGAAGTATTTGCCGATCCTCATCCAATTGCCGGATGTCATCCTGAAACTCTTGCTCTATAGCATCTGCCTCTGGTTTACGGTTGCCTATAGCAAGCAGGTTTTTAAGTTTTTGAATTTCCGCATCACGTTTGAGTACTTCAAAACGGGTATCGATCAGATGAATGCGGTCAAAAATTGTTTCCAGCTTGGTGGCCTTGTCAACTATATGGATAGGCGTTATCAGTTTTCCACAGTCGTGCAGCCATGAAGCGACTTCAAGTGAATAGCGTTCACGACTGGAAATGTGAAAATCTTTTAGTGAGCCTTCTTCAATTTTGCTGGCGGCATCTGCCAGTGCCAGTGTCAGTGCAGGTACGCGCTTGCAGTGGCCACCTGTATGGGGTGATTTTGCATCGATTCCGGTTGCAATTGTCTTGATGAATGAATCGAAGAGGTTTTTAAGATCGTCAATCAGGTGCTTGTTGGTCAGGGCGATAGCTGCTTGAGATGCCAGTGATTCCGCCAGATGTCTGTCCTGTTTGGAAAAAGAAATAGCCTCCTTGCTATTCGGGGGGCGTTTATTAATGAGTTGCAGGACGCCTACGGTTTCTCCTTCATGGTTTTGCATTGGAATTGCCAGCATGGATTTGGTTCTGTAGTTCATCTGCTTATCAAACTGGCGGGGTCCGGAAAAATCAAAGTCAGAGGTTTTGTATACATCTGACAGACTAATAGTTTTACTGTTTAGTGCTGAATAAACCACAATTTTCTGGATATTGGGAGTCTCATCTTCATGATACAGTGGGATAGGTTCGAATGCGACAGGTATGCCGCTTGTTCCCCCCATGCTGATTTTTAAAGAAGCTGTTCGTACAATTTCAAATACGAGTTGTTCCTGATTATTGACTGTGTACAGGGTTCCGCCATCAGCCCCTGTAATCATTTGTGCCCCGGTAAGAATCATTTCCAACAGCCTTGGCAGATCTTTTTCAGACGATAAAGCTATGCCGATCGCATTGAGCTTGGCGACTCTGGAGACCAGATTATGATCAGTATCAGGGCTCATTAAAAGACTCTGGTATCTGCCACACTCAGCGTGCAATCAGCCGGATATGATTGATCTGTTACATATACATTTATGACGATACTCATGTTATTAATTGCTAATCCCTCGTGGTGATCCCGATTTCTACGGAGCATCTATATTTTAGGTTAAGATCACTTTAGTTGCGGCAATATTGTTAAGAATATATATAAATGGCAGGAATCACAATAGATTATTACCCTCCGTACTATCGTAGCTTAGAGTGCAAACATTCTGATATAATAATGTGACAGATATCACACGTTGCATTAATAGCGGATATTTTATATCTGTTCGCTCATAATCTGTTGCTTTGAAATGACAGATATGTACCTTTCAGCTGCCTCAAATCGAAGGTTTTGTCTGCTGGAGTGAATCATGAATATTGAAGACCAGATTGCTGGATTCAGAACGCGGTTAGAGGATTTCTCTGCTCGTCTGGATGCCATGCGGAGGTCACTTTGATGTCGAAAGCAAGGAAGAAGAACTGCGTGAATTAAACGCACGTATTGAAGATCCGACCTTATGGGATAATCAGGAAAAGGCACAGCAACTGATGCAAGAGCGCGCTCGTGTTGAGAAAGTCCTGAATGAATATAATCAGGCAATTTGTGAACTTGATGATGCCGGCATTTTGTTTGAAATGGGTATGGAGGAGGGGGATCGGGATTCACAGATTGAAGCGGTTGCATGCCTGGATGGTGTTCAGTCCGGACTTGAGAAGCTGGAATTGGCCCAGATGCTCGGTGGAGAAACCGATGCCGAATCGGCCTTTTTGGATATCAACGCAGGTTCCGGCGGCACCGAGGCGCAGGACTGGGCGGAAATGCTGTTGCGCATGTATTTGCGCTGGGCTGAGCGTAAAGGTTTCAAAACCGAGCTAATGGAATGCACTGCCGGTGAAGAAGCCGGCATCAAATCGGCCACAGTTTCGATCAAGGGTGAATATGCTTATGCTTTTCTGAAAGCGGAAATCGGCGTACACCGGCTGGTGCGCAAATCACCGTTTGATTCCGGCAACCGGCGACACACTTCATTTGCTTCGGTTTTTTCCTTTCCGGATATTGATCGTGAGATAGACATTGAGATTGATCCGGCTGATGTGCGCACTGATACCTATCGTGCCTCCGGCGCTGGTGGTCAGCATATCAATAAAACTGATTCGGCGGTTCGTCTTACCCATGTGCCGACGGGCGTGGTGGTACAGTGTCAGAATGATCGTTCACAGCACAAAAATCGCGATGCCTGCTGGAAAATGCTCAAGGCACGCTTGTTTGAGCTGGAAGTTGAGAAACAGAATGCTGAAAAACAGAATATGGAAGATGGCAAGACCGATATCGGCTGGGGCCATCAGATTCGCTCCTATGTGCTTGATCAGTCCCGCATCAAGGATTTGCGCACTGGCATGGAAACCGGTAATACACAGGCTTTTCTGGATGGTGATATTGATGTTTTCATTCATGCACAGTTGATGGGTATCCGGCGTGGAGATGACAACGGCAACTAATCCTTATCATTATGGAATAGTTCATGTGCATGCTATGTATGGGAGGCGTAAACTGTGATTTATAGCTTAACTAGATACAATAAGAGAGGCAGCTGTGAAAGTTGTTTTTAATGTATTATTGATCCTCATTTGTATTGTGGCTCTTACTGATTGTAAAGCTGAAACAGATTCTACACAGCCTATTTAATATGCTGAGTCTCACGCTTCCGAGGTAAATGAACCACCTGCATCTGAAAGCCCAACAATACCCCCTGCTGGCATATTTAGAATTCTGGGAACCATTACTATAAAAATATAGAAAGGGGTTTCTATGCCATCGACAGTGATGATGGGAAAAGGTTTGATCCAGCCAATCTTCCGGAATCATTCAGGAGAAATGGTCTTAAAGTAATAGTGTCAGCCCGGGTTAAACAGGATATAATGAGCTTTCATATATATGGAGTAATTATTGAGATAGTGAATATTGAAGCCCGATAGATTGTGAACTAACCGTTTAACCAGAGTGACAGTTGAGTGGAGAATCAAGTGTAGTAGTCGCGACCTGATCTGACAGTTATCCGAAATGCGGAAGCATTTCTGTCAGGTCAAATTGAGTTTACAAACTTTTCCATCCAGATCTTTTTGCCGTCCTGTAGAGTCTCCATAGGAGTACGCCCACAGCACATTTTACCCTGATGGGTTCGCTCATTATTGTAG
>JAJRTX010000096.1 GCA_021545665.1 Zetaproteobacteria bacterium | reverse complement strand
GGAAAAGCTGCTGCTAAAACTGGAACTGCTGCTTGCCCTGGCCAACAAGGAGAAATTCAAGGCCAGCACCTTTACCGTGATGAGCGGATACCGCACGCCCTACTACAACAAATCAATTGGCAATGTTGTCTACAGTGCACACCTGTTCGGGCTGGCATCAGACATCTTCATCGATGAACAGCATGCAGACGGCAAGATGGATGACCTGAATCGGGATGGCAAAATCAATTACCACGATGCTGCGAAGTTCTATAGCATGGTTGAACATGTACAGGCTGAACCGTGGTATAAAACCTATATTGGTGGCCTGGGTAAATACAAGGCAACCCCTTCACACGGGCCATTTGTGCATGTTGATGTCAGGGGCTTCAAAGCAAGATGGGGCTGATCTGAGCTCATAACACAACTCACATTAAGTCGGGACCAGTTAGCCATGGATACGTTAAAGATCGATCAGTCCTTTGTGCGCGATCTTCCGGATGATAAACAGGATGTGGTCATTGTCACCACTATTATCGCCATGGCCAGAAACCTTGGTCTGAAGGTATTGGCTGAGGGGGTGGAGACAAAAGAACAGCTACAGTTCCTGAAAGAGCAAGGCTGTGACGAGGTGCAGGGGTACTATTTCAGCAAACCACTTTCCGCAGAGGAAATTCAGCCCCTGTTGAAGAGAAATTGGTAATTCTTTAAGTATAAAAGCGAACGACGGACAGGTCTTTTGTTACCCATAGTGTCACCGACAATACCAAGACTTGTAACAGACCCTAATTCAGAGGAGTAAACAGAGAATCGATATCTTCAGGCGTCCAGAGTACTGCCTGTGAATCACTTTTCTGGTGGATGCTTGCCGCCAGAAGTCGTTTCCGATCCTGCATTTCCAGTATTCTCTGTTCCACAGTACCCTCTGTAATCAGTTTATAGACAAACACTGCCTTATCCTGGCCGATTCTATGCGCACGATCTGTCGCCTGCGTTTCGGCAGCCGGGTTCCACCATGGGTCGTAGTGGATCACGGTATCCGCAGCAGTCAGATTCAAGCCGACTCCGCCAGCTTTCAGACTGATCAGGAATACCGGCACTTCGTTATTCTGAAAGCGTTCAACAGGCGTGACCCGGTCTTTGCTCTTGCCGGTCAGTTTCACATAATCAATCTGTAGGGAAACCAACTCATCTTCAATCAGTTTCAGCATGCTGGTGAACTGGGAGAACAGCAAGATTCGCCGCCCTTCATCTACCATTTCAACCAGCATATCTCGCAACATTTCCAGCTTGGCTGAATCCGGTGCTTCTTCTTTCAGGCCAGTAACCAGTCGAGGATCACAACATACCTGACGCATCTTCATTAATGCATCCAGCACAACAATCTGACTCTGTCCCGCACCCAGGACAGCCATGGCATCACGTACTTTCTTCTGCATAGCCAGACGAACACCTTCATAGAATTCGCGTTGCTTTCCGGAAATCTCGATACTACGGATGATTTCGGTTTTCGCAGGCAATTCGAGCGCCACATCTGATTTAGAGCGCCGCAACAAAAAAGGCTGAATGCGCAGATTTAATGCCTCCTGTCTGGCACTATCATTCTCCAGTTCAATCGGTTTCCGAAATAGCTTGGTGAAGCTCCTCTGATTAAATAGATAACCTGGCATCAGAAAATCAAACTGTGCCCATAATTCACCCAGATGATTCTCCATCGGCGTGCCAGTCATACATAGCTTATGCACTGACTGTAGACGCCTGACCTGTTGGGCCATTTTGGATCTTGGATTCTTGATATACTGTGCTTCATCCAGAATCAACAGATACCAGGGTTGGGCTTCAAGCACCTCAAAGTCGCGTACCAGCAAAGGATATGTAGTCAGCACAATATCAAATTGTGCCAGTTGATCAAAATGGCGCGACCTTTCGGCTCCGTGTACAACCAATACGGATAAATCAGGGGTGAATTTCTCTGCCTCACGACGCCAGTTATGCATCAGACTGGTCGGAGCAATAATCAATGCCGGTTGTTGTAAGCGACCGTCTTCTTTTTCTTTTAGAATATGAGCAAGGGCCTGAACGGTTTTCCCCAATCCCATATCATCAGCCAGAATGCCGCCAAGCTGCATCTGTCGCAAAAACTGCAGCCAGCTCAAACCATCATGCTGATAATCTCTAAGTTCTGCTTTCAAACCGAAGGGTATTTCGCATGCTTCAATATGTCCGCAATCAATCAGTGGTTTCATCTGCTGTAACCATACATTCGTATTGATCTGAATTGGCGTATTTAAATCCATCAGACTGGATTCCAGCGCCAGCATCTGTGGCGCACTCAAGGCTGCTTCATTGCTTTTACCCGAGGCAAACACATCCATCATGTAGTACAGAATACTGGCAATCACCTCCCCGGGAGCTGCCAGCAAGCGTCCATCAGGCAATGGCAAGGGAATGCTTTGCTGTTCCTTCAGCTCTGACAGGGCCTTATTTTTCAGCAGCTCGGGATGAGCCCCCACCCAACGGGCCAGCGCATCAATCAAATCAATTTCTTCCCCGTCCCCATCACCCTGATCAAGGGTAACCATAAACCGCGTCTCACCCAGCAAGCTTTTGCCATCACCACCCAGATTCAGATTCCATGCCTTTGCTTTCTCTACTTTGAAAGCAAAACTTTCATCGACTTCAACAAGAAACCCCTGCTCTTTCAAATGTGGAATCTCATGCAACACCCATTCAGGCCAGTCAATCTCATCATGTAACGAAAATGAATGCTCTGGAAAATCATAGAAATGGGCAAGGTTGTTTTCCCGCAATGCAACCAGGTCCGCCTTGCCAAGGGCTTCAATGGCCTTCCTTTCAGTTTGCTCATCACGCTTATAATCTATGACCTTATCATCTTTAATGATACGGATATCGGGGGCAGCAGCCGCATATACAGACCGCTGTCCATCATAATCAAAAATAAGTTTGACACAGTGACATTGTTCGGAAACCCGGTAACCCCAACGATGTGGCAGCTTTATAGTTTCAAGCTGCAATATCGCAACTGGTGCTACTTGCCGATAAACATGTTTCAGACGTATTGGCGCAGGAATGCCTTCAGGCAATTGTTCGGCCACAGAAGTCATCACCTCATCCTTACAATCCAGTTCTACGGCAGGCATATTGAGAAGAATCTCTGCTACATCTGCCAACTGGCCACTTTCCACTGCGCCACTCATATGCTGCCGGGCATCAATAAACCATGGTGGAGAAGTTGGTATGATAATTTCATCCTGATCCATATGCAGTGTCAGATGCTGATCACCTTTTGCTATGAGCTTCCACTGCCAGCCTCCAGATCGTTTATCTGCCCTTTTCAAAGCCGGATTATCTTTACTTTGCCAGTGACAACGCCCTGTTGCCAGTGCCCGTTTCAGAATGCCCAGACCCTGTTCACCCTTGAGCTTATAGCTGCGAATCGAGCTAAATGAACGATCCGTAGCCACTTCACGTAATATACGTTCATCCACCGACAACACATATTGGGGAGCTGAATAATTTAGCACATTGGCCGCATCGTAGGATGTGGCCCGGCCATAATCGCCTGATTTCAGGATTCTGGCCGACAAAAATGACAGGCTGACATCCTGATCACCCTCCAGCTCCAGAATATAAAGCAGGCGCTGCTTAATCGTGCTTGGATAATCCTGTGTAGGCAATTTACCCTCTTTGGCCTTATCCAGTGCACCCAGCCACTGACCAAAAGCAAAAACAGGGGCCAATTCATCCTCGGCCAACTCATCAACTTGCGCATACAATACAGCTGCCACATGCTTGCAATCCGTAGCCATCGGGCAACTGCACGTGCTTTCAATCTCTGATTCAGACAAAAACCGGATATTCACCAGATAAGGACGATCCTCCCCGCCCTGCACGGCAGCATCCAGAACATCCTCACTTGCATCCATATCCAGCTCTGAAACCAGACCGCGATCAAAATAGTCTTCACCTTGCTCAGCGATATTCCGGCCCAGCCACTCGATAATCTGCTCTGGCGTAAAATCCGGAAAATCAGGCATAGACTTTGTTCTCCCTGAGTTTTGCAATCTCATCCCGGTGCAGGGCTGCATCCTCAAAGCGCAGGTCAGCCGCAGCTTCTGTCATCAACCGCTCCAACTCATTGATGCGCACATCTTTATCAGCCTTGCTGATCGGCTCAGGCTCGGCAACTTCCGGAATGCGAGCGTAATCCATATCATAAACGGAACCCAGAATGTCCTTGATTTCAGACTTCACCGTTGCCGGCGTGATTCCATGTGTTTCATTGTACGCCATCTGTTTTTCCCGACGGCGTTGGGTTTCATCCATAGCCCGCTGCATGGAATTTGTCACCTTGTCAGCATACAGAATCACCCGGCCCTCCACATTGCGGGCAGCCCGCCCTATGGTCTGGGTCAAAGATCGCTCGGAGCGTAAAAAACCCTCTTTGTCCGCATCAAAAATGGCCACCAGCGCCACTTCCGGCAAATCCAGTCCTTCACGCAGCAGATTAATACCAATCAATACATCAAACATGCCCAGACGCAGATCGCGCAGAATCTCCATGCGTTCCACTGTATCGATATCAGAATGCAGATAACGAACTTTCAAATTCAGGTTATTCAGATATTCGCTCAAGTCCTCAGCCATGCGTTTGGTCAGGCATGTGGCCAGCACGCGAAACCCCTGCTTGATGACGGCATGAGCCGCAGAAACAAAATCATCTACCTGAGTACTGGCCGGACGCACTTCCACTTCCGGATCAATCAGCCCGGTGGGACGAATAATCTGCTCAACAATAACACCGCCGCTGTGCTCCATTTCGTAAGAGCCAGGTGTAGCGGAGGCGTAAATCGCCTGCGGCACGACAGCTTCGAACTCATGAAACTGCAAAGGCCGGTTATCCAGCGCCGAAGGCAGGCGAAAACCGAAATCAACCAGCGTCTGTTTTCTCGATCTATCACCCTTAAACATGCCACCGATCTGCGGTACGGTGACATGTGATTCATCAATCATTACCAGTGCATTATTAGGTAAATAATCAAGCAATGTCGGCGGCGCATCGCCCACATTGCGGCCCGTCAAATGACGCGAATAATTCTCGACACCGGTGCAATAACCCACTTCCTGAATCATTTCCAGATCAAAAATAGTGCGCTGCTCCAGTCGCTGGGCTTCCACCAGTCTGTTCTGATCATGCAGTTCGGCCAGTCGTTCAGCCAGTTCCGCTTTGATTGCAGCCATGGCATTCAGCAATTGATTGCGTGGCGTAACAAAATGGCTCTTGGGGAAAAAGGTGTACTTATGCAGTGCTTCTATGCGCTTGCCGGTCAGCGGATCGAAGCGGCTGATGGCATCAATCAGATCACCAAAAAACTCCACCCGCACGGCAAAATCCTCAGCATGGGCCGGAAATACTTCCAGCACATCACCGCGCAGACGGAACGTGCCACGGTGAAAATCCATATCATTGCGCTGATACTGTAACTCAACGAGCTTGCTGACTGCAGCCCTCTGATCAACCTCGCGCCCTTTTTCAAGATAAAGCAGCATGCCGGCATATGCTTCCGGGCTTCCTAAACCATAAATACAGGATACCGAAGCGACAATAATCACATCCTGCCGCTCCAGCAGGGCTCGGGTCGCGGCATGGCGCATGCGGTCTATATGCTCATTAATCGAGCTGTCCTTCTCGATATAGGTGTCCGAAGAAGGGACATAGGCTTCCGGCTGATAATAATCATAATAGGAAACGAAATACTCCACCGCATTATCAGGGAAGAATTGCTTGAATTCCCCATACAGCTGGGCTGCCAGTGTTTTATTCGGCGCCATAATCAGCGTCGGCTTCTGTGTCCGTTCAATCGTACAGGCCATGGTATATGTTTTACCGGAACCGGTGACACCCAACAGCGTCTGGTGCCGCCTGCCTTCACCAATGCCCTGCACCAGTTCTGCGATAGCCTGCGGCTGATCACCGCGCGGTTCAAAATCCCCGTCTAATCTGAATTGCATCAGTTTGCGTTGCCCGTCTCTTTAATATAATGTAGAAACTGGCTGATGCGCCCGGCTTTGATACCACGCTGCTCAAATTTAGTCTGCGGCCTGTCGGCATCCCGTTCGATAAAACCGCCCTCAGCAGCCACATTAATCAGGCCCGGTGTGACATCCAGAATATCGCGCATCCATTCGGACAGATCGGGTTTATCACTGGCCAGTTTGATAAAACCGCCATGTTTCAGGCGTGACACGAGCAATGTCGCAAAATCTTTCTGAATGATCCGGCGCTTATGGTGCCGCGCCTTTGGCCATGGATCAGGATGGTTGATGAATATGCCATCGAGCTGTGCTTCAGCGATCTGAGATTGCAACACATATTGGGCCGGCAATTGCGAAATACGACAACGTTCAATCAGCCCTGCATCTTCCAGACGGCCAACAGCCTTGGCCACTCCCGGCAGATAAATCTCCACCCCTAGCAAATACCAGTCCGGGTGAGTCTTGGCCAGATGTACGAGAAAATCACCATTGCCAAAACCGATTTCCAGTATCACAGGCGCACCTTCAGGCAGCCCTGCATCACCCAATATCTTATCTTTTGGCAGGCCGATTTTCGGCAGCCATTTCAATAAACGCGCTTCCTGCCCGGCAGTAACAAAACCGTTCTTGCGCCCATAGGTGCGCATTTCATGCTGGCTGAATAATATTCTGAATTCCTTCGTTAAACGCATCCGGCCTATACTACGGCATAAAAACAGATAGCCAACAGTTAAAGAATAAGTCATCAACATAGTTGAACGCCAGACTCCGTTTACTTCTTCAAACAACCTCGCTATTCTTAAAATAAATTTCAGGCTACTGTAAACTATCGGAGGATCCGTGAGAGAAAAAAAGCGTTTTCTTGCTGCATTGGTCAAACCATCACATTATGACAATGATGGTTATGTCATTCAGTGGAGCCGCTCCTATTTACCATCAAATACTCTGGCTACAGTGTATGGCCTGAGCAAGGATGTGGCCGAACGGGCCATACTGGGTGATGATATAGAAATCAAACTCAGTGCTTACGACGAAACCAATATCCGCATCCCGATAAAAAAAATTATTAGAGAGATCAAAAAGTCCGAAGCAGGCGGTTTTGTCGGTTTTGCCGGTGTTCAGTCAAATCAGTTTCCCCGCACCATGGATATGGCCAGACAGTTTCGTAATGCAGGCATTCAGGTATGCATTGGCGGTTTTCATGTGAGTGGATGTCTGGCCATGCTGAACGAAATCCCTGATGATATTCAACAGGCGCTGGATATTGGCATTTCTTTATATGCAGGTGAGGCTGAAGGTCGGATGGATGAGGTGTTTAAAGATGCCTATGCCAGAGCAATGAAACCGATCTATCAATACGTCAGCGCCCTGCCCGGCATTGCATCTGCCCCAATACCTTATCTTCCTGTTGATGTACTGAAACGCTCAATCAATGCTTCAACCAGTGTCGATGCAGGACGCGGTTGCCCGTTCGTTTGCAGTTTTTGCACTATTATTAATGTGCAAGGTCAGAAATCCAGACGCCGCTCGGCAGATGATATTGAAAAAACGATCAGAACAAATGTGGCTCAGGGTATTAAAATATTTTTTATCACTGATGACAATTTCGCCCGCAATAAAGACTGGGAGCCAATTTTCGACCGCATAATCATGTTACGCGAACAGGAAAACATGGACATCCGTCTGACACTACAAGTTGATACCCTGTGCCATCGCATCAAGGGTTTTATCGAAAAGGCAGGAAGAGCTGGCACTACCCAAGTATTTATAGGACTGGAAGCAATCAATGCTGACAATCTGAAGGCGGTAAAAAAAGGCCAGAATAATATCAAGGAATATCGTAAACTGATGCAGGCTTGGCGCAAAGCCGGTGTAATCACGGTGGCCGGGTATATTCTGGGATTCCCTGCTGACACTCGTGAACGTATTGCAAATGATATCAAGATCATTCAGGAAGAATTACCTATTGATCTGCTTTATTTCACCAACCTGACACCATTACCCGGCTCCATGGATCATAAAACGCTCCATGAAAAAGGTGCCTGGATGGAGCCGGATATGAACCAGTACGACCTCAATCATATCACGGCAGAACACGAAACCATGTCAAAAGAAGAATGGCAGAGTGTAAATCAGATGGCCTGGGATCTCTATTATACAGAAGAACATATAGAAACAATCATGCGACGGGCATACGTCGCCCAAACCGGTATCAGCAAGG
>JAJRTX010000095.1 GCA_021545665.1 Zetaproteobacteria bacterium | reverse complement strand
TTTTCGCGCTGATATACCTCACATAGTTTCGAAAAATCCGGAACCGAAATACGAAGCGTTTTACCTGGTTCCAAAACCCTGTACCATTCCTTAAGAACGCGCCCTACATCATTTCTTTTAAAGTGCTCCAGGACGTGACAATTGTAGATAAGCTCGACACTATTGTCCTGTATAAACGGCAACACATCAATACTAGCAACATGATCAACATGCGGAAAGTTAATGGCGTCTATATGCACGAATCCAGGAAGATGACGTTGCCCACAACCTAAATGTAGTTTCATTTTTATGCCTCTTATTTTTCTTTATTTGTGACGACTAACGACACAAAGGTTTGTTTAGATGATGACTGTATCTGCTGCAACGATAACCCGTTTAAAATGAGGAGATTAGCAGCAGAGTTGAAATGATGAAGATAAAATACAAGCATGCAGCGTTGGTAAATATCTTTCACCAATGTGACAATAGCTTTAACTCCCCAAATTTTTTGTATACCAACTCATGGCCTCTTTCATGCCTTTAGTGATAGTATGGCTGGGGTCATAATCTAGCAGTTCTTGAGCCTTGCTAATATCCGCAAGAGAATGGCGCACATCGCCGGGGCGGAAGTTGCGATATTGCAACTCTTTTTGTGGTGCATGCCCAAGCGGGGCGAGTTCTTTGGCGATCATTTCATATAGCTCTTTCAGGCTAGTTCGTTCACCAACGGCCACATTATAGATCTGGTCGAAAGCTACCTCATTTTTTGCCATTGCCGCCAGCAGGTTGATCTGTACAGCATTGTCTATATAGCAGAAATCGCGGCTGGTCTCGCCATCACCATTAATAAATACATCCTTGCCATTGATAATGCTTGCCACCCATTTGGGGATGACGGCGGCATAGGCACCATTTGGATCCTGCCTTTTGCCAAAAATGTTGAAATAACGCAAGCCTATCGTCTTGATACCATAAGTGCGGGCAAAAACTCCGGCATAAAGTTCGTTGACCAGCTTGGTAACGGCATAAGGGGAAAGCGGATTGCCGATTCTGCTCTCGACCTTGGGCAGGTCTGGATGATCGCCATAAGTCGAGCTGCTTGCAGCATAGACAAAACGCTTTACTCCGGCGTCTTTGCTGGCGACCAGCATGTTTAAAAAGCCGTCAATATTGGCCTTGTTAGTTGCTATCGGATTTTCTATCGAGCGTGGCACCGAACCGAGCGCAGCCTGATGCAGCACATAATCAACACCCTGGCAGGCATTTTGGCAATCTTTAATTTCCCGTACATCACCTTTGATGAAAGTGAAATTATTTGCCTGAAATGTACTGCCATTCGACGCTAACGCTTTGCCTGCATCTTCTAGCGCCTGATCCAGATTGTGCTGATAACCGGTTTCAAAATTATCCATCCCGACGACCTTCTGGCCTAACGCCAGCAGTTTTTCCACCAGATTTGATCCGATAAAACCAGCCGCACCTGTAACCAGCCAGACATATTGCTCGGCCTTTAACCGCTGTTGCAACTCTTTATATTTCGTCATTACAGCCTGCCGTCAACTTCATCTGCTTCAAACAAATATTTGATATCGAAAAGAACATGATTTTTCCGGCCCAGTTTTTTAATCCGACTTAACCCCATTTGCTTGAACTGGTCATGCGCCACAGCCATAATAATAGCGTCATATCCACCGTCTTGCGGGGCAGTGACAAGCTCTATTCCATATTCGCTCTTAGCTTCCTTCCTGTCCACCCAAGGGTCATAAACATCGACATGGCAGTTATAGCTCTTAAATTCTTCAACTAGATCGACCACCCTCGTATTGCGTAGATCAGGGCAATTCTCCTTGAATGCCAGCCCCAAAATCAGGATATTGGCATCAACTGCCTGTATTCGCTTTCTGGTCATCAATTTAATCACCTGATCGGCGACATATTTACCCATATTATCATTTAGCCGCCGCCCGGCAAGGATCATTTCGGGATGATAGCCGACTTCTATCGCCTTATGGGTAAGGTAATAGGGGTCAACGCCGATGCAGTGGCCGCCGACCAGCCCCGGGCGGAAGGGCAGAAAATTCCACTTGGTCTCCGCCGCTTCCAGCACTGCCTGAGTGTCAATATCCAGCCGGTTAAAGATCATCGCCAGTTCGTTGATAAGAGCAATATTGACATCACGCTGGGTGTTTTCGATAACTTTGGCCGCTTCGGCAACCCTTATGCTGGAAGCTTTATGGGTGCCAGCTGATATTATACTTTGATAAAGCGCGTCCACTCTGTTGGCAATTTCCGGCGTTGAACCTGACGTCACCTTTTTAATGGTCGTAACTCGGTGCTCTTTATCCCCCGGATTAACGCGCTCAGGACTGTAGCCACAATAAAAATCACGATTAAAACCTAGGCCAGACTGCCGCTCAAGCACAGGTACACAAACTTCCTCGGTAGCTCCCGGATAGACCGTTGATTCATAAATAACAATATCACCAACAGCCAACATTTCACCAATAGTTTCACTGGCCTTTATCAGAGGAGTCAGATCTGGACGTTTATATCGATCTATCGGGGTTGGAACCGTGACAATATAGATATTGCAATCACGAATATCCTCGCTTTTGCAGGAAAAGCTCAAACCATCTACATGCGACAAATCTTGAGTTTCGACTTCAAGTGTACTGTCCTTGCCATCACACAACTCCTTAATGCGCGCCTCGTTAATATCGAAGCCAATAGTCGTCAACTTCCGTCCGAACTCGACTGCTAGCGGCAGGCCAACATAGCCCAGACCGATTACGGCAATTTTATCATTGGATGTCATGGATCAATATACAAAACTAGTCTGCATGGAAATCATCTCTAAAACGTCTACCGCACTGTGGATGAAATGAACGCCTTCCCAAAGACGTAAAAGACCAATGAG
The DNA here is from genome assembly GCA_021545665.1 of Zetaproteobacteria bacterium. Next base: position 1,589 of record JAJRTX010000095.1, on the reverse strand, counting down.
CAATACAGCATTCAAAATACGAATACAAGTGACTCTTGGCTGCTCAGTGTCTGAGTAGACTTGGTCTTGTTACGGTTTAATTCCGTGTCCTTGAATGGAATATTATCCATCAAGGAGAATGAGCATGGCACACAGACACAGCGGCGAATTCAAACAAGAAGCGGTGCGTATTACACTGATAAGCGGTTTAACGCGACGGCAGGTAACATCTGATCTAGGGATCGGATTTTCAATCCTAGAATAAGTGGGTCCCGATTTCCAGAACTGATGAAACAATCTCAGTTCCTGATCAGGAATTATTCAAGGAAATCGAGCGCCTCGCAAGGAAAATCGTCATCTCAAGGAGGAACGGGGAATACTAAAACCAGCCCTCCGGCAGGAGGAAAAATCCACGATGTTCTTTGCGGAACAAAGCAAATGAGGTTTGCTTTTGTTGAAGAACACTAGAATAAAATCCCTGTTGAACTCCTATGTGATATTTTGAACGTTACATCACACGGTTACCCTACTTTGCGGGACCGTCCTATCAGCCAAAGGCAACGGGATGATCTGGTGTCATCAACCCATATTCGCGAACAGTGAACCGCCCCGGGTTTACCGGAGGCTCCAAAGATAGGATAAATTGGAGCTATGGAAAAGAACAAGAGATCAAACAGATTTTCACCTGAAGTACGCGCACGTGCGGTTCGGATGGTGTTGAAACATCAATCAGATTACGCCAGTCAGTGGGCGGCAATTTGTGCAATTGCCCCTAAAATTGGCTGCACAGCAGAAACGCTTCGTAAATGGGCGCGTCAGCAGGAATGGATATGGCGCTAGCGGTGATGGCCGATTTGTTTGGAATGGACATGGCGGAAGAAATAGCTAAAGGCTGTGAGTACGAATGGCACAAGGATGCAAACTGGGATCCCTTTGCAAAATCAGCATGCTTGATCTGAGTAGAGCAGCCATTCGCTGCGTTACGTAATCTTGGCAAAGTGGGCTCAAAACAGTAGTTCGCTTCAAAATCAGCCAATGACTGCAATCGGCACTAGGTACCGTATAAAGCTAGCTGAGGCACGTCCGCTAATTTCCTCTTTTTACGGTTGCAACTCGCGTACTGAGAAATTGGCATTGATCCATCATCAGGTGGTTTGATGCTAATCAAAAATGGCCAACTATTCCTTTCACCCCCAAATATCTTGTTGGAAACACATTGTTGTTTTTGCATTACAAATGATTGCTAGAATAATTTTGGCAAAACTGCCAAAATCGACCAGTCCATTAAACATTTGATTTCTTTAAAAATGGCGCACCCGACAGGATTCGAACCTGTGACCTCTGCCTTCGGAGGGCAGCGCTCTATCCAGCTGAGCTACGGGTGCCAATGGTCTAGCGTGCAAAAATGTCGCTATTTGTCGCGGAACCTAGACGAGATTGCTTTTATGCGCAATCATGCTTTCACTAAATTTGAGGGTAATCCCCCTGAAGAACCATTGGGTTGATAAGTAGAATTTTCTTACAATTATGACGAAGAGATTTTTGATGAAGAAATCAAGATTTAGCGAAGCATGAGATTGCTCTTGCGTATTGAACATTCCAGATCAGCC
>JAJRTX010000094.1 GCA_021545665.1 Zetaproteobacteria bacterium | reverse complement strand
TGACTTGTCCTTCAAATACGACAGGTGTTGCACTTAGGTTTGTACCCTCTTTGAAAAAGCTGCTGATTTTGAATTTCCAGTTCTGTTTCCCTGTCTTGGTATTAATCGAAATCAAGCTGTGTTGTGCAGACAAATAAACTGTGTCACCGACAATGTTTGTGTAGAACAAATTTTCTCCAGGAGTTTTTCGCCATATTAGTTTTCCTGTAGAGGCTTGAATGGCTGAAATCGAATTATTTTTTCTACCCGAATCGCCGTGAACATAAAGTGTGTCATTGATGAGCTGTAGATTCCAACTGCTATATTCTCCAGCTAAAAACAAGACTTTCTTGCCAGTATGTTTGTTTACCGCATAAAGACCTCCTTTACCAATATAATATAGATTCTCGAGCCCGATTGTGAGATGTGGGGATCGATATACGCCCAACAAGCCTCCATTGTATTCCCATGCTAGCTGTCCGTCAGAAGCACTGACTGCGTACACAAGGGTGTGCAATGGCGCAAATGAGATACCGTTATTCTTACGGATCATTTTACCACCTGAAAAAGCTGTGACATAGATGAGGCTAGATGGACCGTATATCTGACTAGGCCTCTGCCCCTGTAACTCTAAATGCCTGAGCAATTGTCCTGTTTTCAGTTCAACAGCATTCAGAAAGAAGCTTGAAGAGCTTTTTCTATTCTCGGATAAAGCATAGTAAACAACACCTCCGTTTACCGCAGGGTATGTTGCACTTCCTTTTCCTTCTGTTGACCATAGAATTTGCCCATTTTTCTTGTCCAGCACATAAACAGCTTCAGGAGAAAGTGCCATCCCTATGCCATGAACGATAACTGTTTCGTCTATGGCTATAACTTTTCGAAAAATAGGGTGCCCAATATCTGTAGCCCATTTTAATTCACCTGTTCGGGAGTCTAGAGCATAAACATTGTGATCCTTGGAACCTATATAGACAGTGCCACCTTCAATAACAGGGGTTGCCCCAATTTCACGCTTCCCCTTATTTTTTTTACTGCTGGTTTGGAGAGCCCCACCCATCATGTCTTTAAGTGTTCCCCCTTGAGAGCGAATAATTTCAGGGCCGCTTATCAAGCCTGCACCGGTTTGATAGTCCCAGATTCTTTTACCACTTTTGGGGTCGATGGCATAGATACCCCCATCAAATGAACCAATGTAAATTGTTCTATTATGAATAACTGGTGCCGAGTTACTGCCATCAAATGGGATTTTCCATCCAGAGTTAATCACTTCTGTTGATATGGGTTCGACTTTTTCAGCGTCTGCATAAGACACCGTTCCTACTAACATGAGGACAGACAGCGCCCATAGCTTAAAACTCATATTCATAACTTAATCCTCCCATGATTTAAGGCCTAACGGTTATTCACTGAACCTGGATCAGAGCTTGTGAGCATCGAACCAGTTGTGGCCGGAGCCGATATCTACAGTCAGCAGGACAGACAGGGTCACAGCAGCTTCCATGATTTCACACATCAAATTAGGGGACGCTACTCTTTATGTGGGTAGGCCTGAAAGGTATTCGCTGACACATCATAATTGCAGAGTGAACTCATTTCAGGTTGAGTATGACTTTCACATCTTCAAGTGAAATGCTTTGCCCGGAATAAATTTCTGATACACCCTGCATTACGGCTTGCATAAACAAGCCTTCTTCACTCAATTTCTCATTCCTTTCAAGCGGTTGAAAGTATTCTATATCTATGATATCATATACTTTATCGGATAGTCTTAACAGGTGTTTGCTGTCCAAATTTATACATGTCCATATCAACTACAGGCTTAGCAGCATATCTATCAGATTGAGTTGCGAAAACATGTCGAATTTATCTTTTCGGGTATTTGTATGTGTCAACATGCCCTTGGTTTTGCCATTTACGGCATAACTGAAGTTGCAGATCTCAACTGCTACCGAATGCGTATGCATACGCTGTGATCCGTTAACGCCTAAATGCCAGCCGTATGGTGCAAAAACAGATGCTCCTTTTGAGTTGGCCCTTCTTTGTATTCACCTTTGGGTAGAAAATACTTATTCACGACCAGATCCGGGCAGGGAGAATAAACTTTCTCAGATCCAGTGCCAGTTGGCGCGTTTCATCGCCTTCGTATGCCCGGTCCATCAGAAGGTGCTCTGACGTGATTGGGTTACCTGGCATTCGCATCAGTTTGCGACCTTCAGGAGCATCATGAGCATTGCCTGGAGACAAGGAAAATACTACCGCATGACGGTCTGTAGCTGCTACAAGGTGGATTTTTGTTGTCCATCCGGCTCGTGATTTCCCGATGGATTGAGGACCGTTTTTTTTAAGGCGCCAGTGCCATCAGGATGAACTTTAACCGCTGTGCTATCCAGCGAAAGGCCATCAATCTTGATCTGAATTTCTTGCTGCGCCTGCAATTCGGAAAAAACTCGCTCCAAAACGCCGTTCTTGGCCCAACGGTTCATCCGCACATATATCGTATGCCAATTTCCATATCGCTTTGGCAAGCCTCGTCACTTACAACCATGTTCGGCAACATACAGAATAGCATTTAAAGCCTGATAGTTTGGAATGACTATATTGCCGCGAGGTAGAGGCATGTAGTGAGCAATGATTTTATACTGTTCTCGTGTTAACTGCATGAATATATTATACTTGTTTTAGTTAATGTGAACAGGCTCTAGCTGCGCTTGTTGCTATTATCAGCCAGCATGTGGATCGGGCGTTTTACCAACGGGTTCTTCTCTGCCTTTGCCCGTTGAAGCAGTTTCACCGGAATGCGCAATGTCCCGCTTCTGACGTGTTGTACCAGATTTCCGGGATTGGCTTCGAGAAGTTCATGCGATGTGGCTTTATATTTCTTTTTAATATCTCTCAGTTTTTCACCCTTACGAAGTGAGATTGTCATATATTTTGTCGACTTCGCAGGGATATATTTTTTCACAGTAGCTACTCTCCAGCTGGTGACCCTGAGAGAAATCTTGGCTGATTTCTTTCCATAATAATGTTTCAGATTCAATTCAGGATTGAAACGAAAGAGCTGATCTTTAGGTAACTCCGCTTTTTTGTGAAGCATATCGAGGTTAACTGGCATGATTACACTGATTATTTTTGTCTGGAATGGCTTGGGAAACTGGATTTCGCCAACCTGATACAAGGCAATCAGGCCAAGAATATTACGCACATAGGTTTTAGTAATCGGTGGGAGAGGTAGCTTCTCCAGTCCATCCTCAGGCTGCCACGGATGACGATTGATCCGTTTTTGCACGCCGCTGGGGCCAAGGTGATAGGCGGCAAATGCCAGCGGCCAGTTGCCGAAGCGTTTATGTTGCGTCATTAGAAATTTGGCCGCGCCTCTGGTGCTGGCTTTGATTTCACGTCTACCATCAACGAAACGGTCACTTTTGATGCGCAGGTCTTCTGCTGTCATTGGCATCAACTGCCACAAGCCGGTCGCACCTACTTCTGATTGTGCATAGGGGTCATAACTGGACTCAACAACAGGGATCATTTGTAATTCTTTGGGAGCACCCACTTTTTCCAGCGTTTCTATCAGGGGCTGACGAACATATTGGGATCGACTGGCAATGGTTTTCCAGTGTGTGCCATAAGTATTCCATGCTTCCATTCTAAGTTTTTCAATTTCCATAGGTGACAGGCCCGAGAAAAACTCATTATTAGAGATAAAGGATCCTTTCCGGTCTGCAGCTGTTGTGGTAATGACATATTCCGGGTTGTTTAATCCATCGGGAAGTTGCGTTGATTGGCTATCAGCCTGTATTGGAGCTTCCTGCCAGAAGTTAAACAGAGGGCCTCGGGCTGTATCGCCAGTTTGAGTCTGGGCGCAGGAAATCAGGCCCAGCGACAGCAATATCAGCACCGGTATTAAGTTGAGTCGGGGAGAAATTGGATAAGTCATGTGGCGAAACTAGGAGGTGGCTGAAATATGAAAAATGACCGACATCACTATTTATCATGTGTATCCATACGATTAAAATGAAGTCATACAGTTACACAAAGCCACTTTTCAGGCTACTTACACCCTGTGTTTCAAATGCGGTTTTGCTAACCATATTAAATATTCAAGTACGGAGCTCGTCAGACTTATGAGTAATCCACCCGGAGTTTTGCAACTGACTCCTATGTTCGCAGATATTTCCGATTGAGTTGCCTGGATCGTATCCAGCAGATGGCACTGGGTTCAGGGATCTTCTGTAAACGCCAGGACCAGTTGTTTTCCACAGTGCCTGGTGTATTGAATCTGGCCTCTGAGCCAAGTTCCAGTAGATCCTGCATGGGGATGACAGCCAGCCTGGCATGGGAAGTGAGTGCGCATTCAATCAGTGCCCATGGCATATTTTCAGGGCTGGCATCAGGGAGCATGGTTATTATATTTTTACGTGTATTTTCATCGGCTGAATTAAACCATCCCATTGTGGTGTCATTATCATGAGTGCCGGTATAAACCACGCAGTTCTCTATATGGTTGGCTGGTAGATATGGATTGTCTTTGTCACCACCAAAGGCAAATTGCAGTATTTTCATGCCGGGAAGCCCAAATGTTTCTCTGAGTTCTGTGACTTCATTAGTAATGATGCCGAGATCTTCTGCAATCAGTGGCAAATAACCGAGTTCATTTTTCAATTTTTGTAGTAGTGCGTAACCGGGAGCATCAACCCAGTTTCCGGTGATGCCATCCTCGCTTTCCGCCGGGATGGACCAGAAGGCTTCCAGTCCGCGAAAATGGTCAATGCGCAACATATGCATATGATCCAGCTGGCATTTCACCCGCTTTATCCACCAATTGAATTCGCTTTGCTCAAGATTGTCCCAACGGTACTGAGGATTCCCCCAGCGTTGACCTGTTTCAGAAAAATAATCCGGAGGCACGCCGGCAACCTGAGTACACAGGCCAAGTTCGTTTACCGTGAAATACTGGCGGTTGGCCCAGACATCTGAAGAATCATGAGCAACATAAATGGGTAGATCACCAAATAGTTGAACCTGACGGGATTCGGCATAGATCTTTAATACCTGCCACTGATGTTGAAACAGGAATTGTTCAAAAATAATTTGTTTGATTAAAGAAGCGTGTTGCTGGCGGGCTGTTGCAATCGCAGTATCATCGCGGTTGCGCAATTTCTCAGGCCACTGCCACCAGGCACGATCTTGCAATACTCGTTTTATTGCGGCAAAGAGGGAATAATCAATCAACCAGTGCCTGTTTCTATGTTGGAAGTCATCAAGAAGTTCAGCTAGTTTTGGGTTGGTTGCCATATCATTCCAGAATTTTGAACCTGCCCGCATCAGTCGCTCTGACTGATTTTTGGCCAAATCGCATTCGGAGAGGGGGGCTTGGTTCAGCCAGCCCTGTTTTACACATTCACGCAAATCGATAAGTTCCGGGTTGCCTGCAAAGGCTGAGAGAGATTCATACGGGGAGCCATGATTGTGTGTGGGTCCAAGAGGCAGAAACTGCCAGACAGAGAAACCGGCTGCGGCAATGGCATCGATAAACTGCCTTGCTTCTGTACCCAGAACACCTTTATGAAAAGGTCCTGGCAGAGAAGTTATATGCAACAGAACAGCTGATCTGCGGCGATCAATCCATGTATTCACGAGTCTGCAATTCCACGGCGCATAGTGCCGCCAGCTTCGGCATCGCCACCACCCTGTGAGATCGTTTCATCCAGTGATGATGGTGTTACGCAACCCAATAGCTGGTAGAGTTTTTTAAGGTGGCGGCGGTAGAGTTGATCAAAATCGCGAACTGCTTCTCCGGGATTGTAGTCGCCAAACCACCAGCACCAGTAAGAACCTTCACAAATGCGCAATTGCTCATCGGCTTCTTCTGCCTGTTCCGGGCTGATTGTTTTGATGTGCATATCGAAAGTTTTTTTGGCTTCAATCAGTAACTCCCAGGCTCGTGTTTTGGCCTTGTCACCGATCCAGGTGGACAGGTTGCCATATACCCATGATCCTGAAGTAAGCTTGGGCAACGTCTCGCTTGCCGGGTGCTTTTCCAGATAGTCACTGAAAGTGGTCAGTTCATAATCTTCATGTTCGGCAACTGACTGGTAGAGTCTGGTCAGGAATGGCAGGCCATTTTCATGATAATGCTCCCAGGCATTCTCACCATCCATGATAATGGCTACGACAGGTGCATTCATACCCTGAGTGCGATGGCGAATGCCAGCCAACTCATGCATAAAATTATTGACGGCATCATGCATGTCCCAACGGGCATATTCAAAACCAAGCAAATCAGACAAATGATCATCGCGGAAAAAACAGGTAATTTCCTGATTGCCTTCGCCAATCAGCCATGGGTGGTATAAATCGCGATTTCCCTGCTGTTCCCGGAGATTGCATTTGAGTGAATGGTGTAAAACTGATTCGCCAGTGGCACACCACTGAAATCCTGATTCTGCCAGCAGAGCCAGTGAGTCTTCAGATACAGCCCCTTCAGCAGGCCAGCAGCCAGCTGGTATATGGCCAAAACTTTGTTCATGTTTCTGACGTGCCAACTTTATATGCTGGCGGCACCGGACTTCACCGCCGGGGTAGGGTTCATCAGGGATCAGGGCATCAGTAACAGTTTCCCGTGCCGTATTGAAGTCGAGCATCAGTGGCATGATTGGATGTGCGTAAGGTGTGGTTGTCAACTCCAGCTTACCGCATTCAACCAGCCTTTTATGCATGGCGGGGATGTCACTGAGCAAGGATGTGATCAGCGTTAGCAGGTCTCGACGATCCTGATAGCTGAAGCCTCTACCTTTTTCGATCAGGCGACGGGCAACAAAATTTCTCTGGCGCACGGTTTCACCCAGCCATGCAAGGTGGTACCAGGTGACCAGATCGGAGAAGTAGTTGCCGCCAAGGTAAGATACCGCTTTCTGATTTTTTGCATGTTCAGCCAGATTCCACAATCGTGAGTAAGCGGCATAGCGATGCAGATTGCGTTCATGATTCAGGCGGAAACATGTGTCCAGTAAATAGCTGCGTTCTTCCTTGTTATAATTCCCTGTTTCATGGGCAAGCGCGGACAGCAGCGGGTCGGGAAGATCTTTCTGTACGCCATCCAGCCACAGGCGCAGCTGATTGCTGTAGTCTTCAATCTGAACAGTTAATGAGGGTACATAATTCATCACCGCCCGCGCTTCCGGCAATTGCGACAGGATTACAGCCATATCGGTATAGTCTTTCATGGCATGCAGATAGACCCACGGCAGATGGTAGCGTCCTGTATCGGCTTCACGATAGAAAGGTTGATGCATATGCCAGTAGAAAATTATGTTTAATGGTTGGCTCATATGAGTCCTCGATTGATGGTATGAGTGTCTGTTAACAGACACTGAGGTGCAAGATTTCCTGAGTGGTTTGATTGTATGTTTAAACTGTAGTCGATTTGCCCTGACTTACAGTTTGTGTAGCTGTTGTCCCAACATTTCAGGTGTTACCAGCGTGATGCCATTTTCACTGACATAAAAGCGCCGGGCATCTTCCTCGCGATCTTCGCCAATAACTGTGCCCTCAGGGATGATCGCACCTTTATCGATAACACAGCGTTTGATCCGACATTTTTGCCTGATTTCCACATCCGGCAAGATAACTGAATCCTTAATTTCGGAATAGGAATGCACCCGAACATTAGAAAACAGGATGGAATGCCGCACCAGTGACCCGGTGATCAGGCAGCCGCCCGAAATTAGAGAATCTACCGCATAACCGCGCCGGTTATCATCATCAAAAGCGAATTTTGCCGGCGGCACCTGTTCCTGATGCGTCCAGATGGGCCAGTTTTTATCATAAAGGTTTAAATCCGGCTTCAGATCGGCCAGATTGATATTGGCCTCCCAGTAGGCTTCGATAGTGCCGACATCGCGCCAGTAGCCGGAGGCACTGGTGTTGCCCTCCATGAACGGAAAGGCGAAGGCATTGGCATGTTCAATGGCATGCGGAATCAAATCATGGCCGAAATCATGCGTGGACGACGGATCCCGGGCATCTTCAATCAGGCGCTCGCGCAGATACTGGGCAGTGAATACATAGATGCCCATGGAAGCCAGCGCATGCGTGTCATAATCCGCCATGGGTTTTGGATTATCAGGTTTCTCGGCAAATTCAACAATGCGTGATTCACTATTTGTGGCCATGACGCCAAAAGCCTTCGCTTCCTCCATGGGTACAGGAATACAACCTACAGTAATATCCGCTCCGTTTCGTACATGGCTGGCAATCATTTTACCGTAATCCATTTTGTAAATATGGTCGCCGGCAAGAATAACGACGTATTCAGGGTCATAATGGCGAATAATATCCAGATTCTGGTAAACAGCGTCGGCGGTGCCGGCATACCAGCCTTCACCCATGCGCTGCTGGGCCGGTAATACTTCAACAAATTCACCGAACTGACCGGACATGAATGACCAGCCACGTTGTATATGGCGTTGCAGGGAATGGGATTTATACTGGGTGACGACTGAAATGCGTCGAATGCCTGAATTGATGCAGTTGGACAGTGGAAAATCAATAATTCTGAATTTTCCGGCAAAGGGAACTGCGGGCTTGGCTCGCCAGTCAGTAAGGGCTTTCAGGCGAGAGCCCCGACCACCAGCCAATACCAGCGCCAGTGAGTTCGAAGTCAGCTTACTAATATTACGTTCCATTTGCGGACCCATGTGATCTTCTCTAATTGGAACCATAATTAACTATCCTCCGTCTGTGTTGCCTGAATGATATGTGATGGCTTCGTAAAAAATCCGTCCATGGCTTCTCACTTTGTTAACACAATCTGGCAGGAAAGCCAGACTGGATGCGCTGATAACTTTGAAATCACCAGGCAAGATGCGAATATTACCAGTATATGCTGTGCTACGCCATGTGGTGATTTTTTGGTCTGTTTAAGCTAGAATGCCGCATCTTACGGGGGTGTGCATACATGCAGGTTCAGACTGTTTTGACACAGGTATTCGATGGTCAGCGTCCGGGGACTTCCGGTCTGCGTAAAAAGGTCAAAGTGTTTCAGCAACAGCATTATCTGGAGAATTTTGTTCAATCAACATTTGATAGCATCGGAGATTTCTCCGGCCGTACACTGGTTGTCGGAGGTGATGGCCGTTTTTATAACCGGCAGGCGATTCAAATCATTCTTAGAATGGCAGCAGCCAACGGTTTCGGTAAGGTGTTGGTGGGGCAAAGTGGCATTCTGTCTACTCCTGCAGCTTCCTGCGTGATTAGAAAATATAAGGCTCATGGTGGTTTGATTTTATCTGCCAGTCACAATCCGGCAGGGCCGGATGAGGATTTCGGTATCAAATATAATATTGGCAACGGAGGTCCGGCTCCTGAAGCTATCACTGATGCGATTTTTGCTCACACTAAAAGTGTTTTTGAATACTACACACTGGATACGGGCGATATCGCACTTGATGATACTGGCATTCAACAATTGGGTGATATGCAGGTTGAGGTTATTGATGCTGTTGCCGATTATGCCGGTTTGATGCAGTCGCTGTTTGATTTTAATGCCATTCGCAAGCTTCTGGCTGGCGGTTTCAGTATGGCTTTTGATGCCATGCATGCGGTAACCGGGCCATATGCCAAAGCCATTATTGAAGGTTTGCTGGGGGCTGAAAAAGGCACTGTGATGAATGGTGTGCCATTGGAAAATTTCGGTGGCGGACACCCTGATCCGAATCTGACCTATGCCCATGAACTGGTTGATGTGATGTATGCAAATGATGCACCGGATTTTGGTGCAGCATCGGATGGAGATGGTGATCGTAATATGGTTCTCGGCAATCATTTCTTTGTGACACCCAGTGATTCTCTGGCCGTAATGGCTGCCAATGCTAAACTGATACCGGGTTATGCCGCAGGTATAAATGGCATAGCGCGATCCATGCCGACTTCAGCTGCCGCTGATCGGGTGGCTGAGGCTATGGGGCTGGACTGTTTTGAAACACCAACCGGTTGGAAATTTTTTGGCAATCTGATGGATGCGGGCCGCGTGACACTGTGCGGCGAAGAGTCATTCGGTACGGGTTCTGATCATGTGCGTGAAAAGGATGGTCTGTGGGCAGTGCTGTTCTGGCTCAATATTCTGGCCGTACGAAAGCAGTCGGTGACATCGATTCTGAATGAACACTGGCAGCAATTTGGGCGCAATTTTTATTCACGCCACGATTATGAAGCTGTGGATTCAGCTGCTGCTGAACAGGTATTACAGAATGTGCGCGACCGTTTTTCAACATTGCCGGGCACTGAGTTGGCCGGACGCGAAGTGCAGCACTGTGATGATTTTGCCTACACCGATCCGATTGATGGTAGTCTCAGCGAAAATCAGGGGGTGCGTATTCTGTTTGTTGATGGATCGCGTATTATTTTCCGCTTATCGGGTACCGGCACCAGCGGGGCGACGATTCGTTTGTATCTTGAATCTTATGAGGCCGACAGCAGCAAACATGAGCAGGACGCACAGCATGCGCTGGCCGATTTGATTACGGTGGCAGATAGCATTTCGGGACTGCGTGAACTCACCGGGCGTGAAAAGCCCACAGTCATTACCTGAGGATATTATGATTATTATTAAACTATCGCATCAGGCCACAGCCATTCTCAAGGCACACAGTCATGATCCATTTGGCTGGCTGGGCAGGCATTCCAACCCCGGCGGCGGCGTTACAGTTCGGGCTTTTAAACCCGGAGCGGAAAAAATGTGGTTGCTGCCCGAAGATGGCAAGGCCCGCCCCATGAGCCGAATCAAGGGTACTGATTTTTTCGAGAAAGAATGGAAACATGGCAATTTTGATAAGCATTATTGTCTGCGTATTGAAAACCGTGAAGGTCATCAGTGGGAAGAGGAAGATGTGTATCGTTTTGGCCCGATGCTGGGCGATATGGATTTGCATCTGATCGGCGAAGGCAATCATTTTGAAAAATACCGCATTCTCGGAGCCCATGTGCGTGAGCATGAGGGCGTATCCGGAGTGGGTTTTGCAGTCTGGGCACCGGCTGCCGAACGGGTCAGTGTGGTGGGCAATTTCAATCACTGGGACGGGCGTGAGCATCAGATGCGGGTGCGAGGGTCATCCGGCATATGGGAGATATTTATCCCCGGACTGTGCGAAGGTGAAACCTACAAATTTGAAATTCGGGCTAAAAACGGTGATATATTTAAAAAAGCTGATCCCTATGCCCAGCAGATGGAACTGCGCCCGGCGACTGCCAGCGTAGTACATGATTCCAGAGCTTACAGGTGGAATGATTCCCAGTGGGTAAACAACCGTTCGCAGCATCAGGCCTCTGATCAGGCGATGAATATTTATGAGGTGCATCCGGGATCATGGCGTCGGGCAGATGGTCAATATCTTTCTTATCACAATCTGGCGCATCAACTGGTCGAGTATTGTCAGTGGATGGGTTATACGCATATCGAATTGATGCCGGTGACCGAATATCCTTTTGACGGTTCCTGGGGTTATCAGACCGTGGGTTATTTTGCCCCGACCAGTCGCTTCGGGAGCCCGGATGATTTCCGTTATTTTGTCGACCACTGTCATCAGCATGGCATCGGCGTATTTCTCGACTGGGTGCCGGCACATTTTCCCAAGGATGCACATGGTCTGGCGCGATTTGATGGTACGCCGCTGTATGAACATGCTGACCCGAGGCTCGGCGAGCATAAGGATTGGGGTACTTATATTTTTAATTTCGGGCGCAATGAGGTGCGTAATTTCCTCATTGCATCGGCACTGTTCTGGCTGGATGAATATCATATTGACGGCTTACGCGTCGATGCTGTGGCTTCGATGCTGTATCTGGATTATTCGCGTGAAGAGGGTGAATGGGCTCCCAATAAATATGGCGGTCGTGAGAATCTGGAAGCGGTCGAGTTTCTCAAGCAGTTTAATCATCTGGTGCATGAACGTTTTCCCGGTGCGGTAACTATGGCTGAAGAATCCACTTCATGGCCGATGGTGTCGCGTCCGACCTATCTCGGTGGGCTGGGCTTTACCATGAAATGGAATATGGGCTGGATGAATGACACGCTATCCTATTTCGAGAATGATCCGGTTCATCGTTCCTATCATCATCATGCGTTGACTTTCTCCATGGTTTACGCTTTCACCGAGAATTTTATTTTACCCTTCTCGCATGATGAAGTGGTACATGGCAAGGGTTCGATGCCACAGAAAATGCCCGGCGATGACTGGCAGAAATTTGCCAATCTGCGCCTTCTTTATGCCTATATGTATACCCATCCGGGTAAAAAACTCCAGTTTATGGGGCTGGAATTCGGCCAGTGGCCGGAATGGAATTATGATTCATCATTGTCATGGGATCAGTCCAATTTCATGCCGCATCGCGGCCTGCAATTGATGATGCGGGATATGAACCACCTGTATAAAGATATACCGGCTCTGCATGAAGTGGATTTTGATGCTGCCGGTTTCCAGTGGCTGGATTGCAATGACGCCGAGCGTTCGATTCTGAGTTTTATCCGTCGCGACAAACATGGCGGGCCGGTTATTGTCATGCTGAATCTGACTCCGGTGAGCCGGGATAACTACCGGCTGGGTGTGCCAGTGGCCGGGCATTACAGGGAAGTGATGAATACCGATTCTGAAATCTACGGCGGTTCCAATCTCGGTAATGCCGGCGGTGTGGATGCTGAGCAGCAGGGCTGGATGGATCAGCCATATTCTATAAATGTGACGCTGCCACCTTTATCCTGTGTGATTTTACAACCCGATCCGTAACTGTTCAGTTTGCCTCTGATTTGTCCGTTAGTCCGTTGACAGCTCCGTATCCGGATGGAAGGTGCTCCAGGCGAACCAGTACAGGCGGGTGACGGGTAATAATTTTCCGGATTGTATGTCTCTTGCCCGGATGCTTTCACCGTTAACATCAAAGGATAGCTCATGCCCGTTCCATATTTCCGTATGCGAGCCTGATTTCTTCAGGCTGTCCAATGTCCATGCCTTGTGTTGGTTGTTCAAACTCAGGCCGATCACCCATGTCTTGGCATGCAGCCGCGAATCTTTATGGTTAACGGGAAAATACGTTGCTTCAGTAGATTCATAACCAGCATAGGGATTGCGGTTATAGTCGCGTCTGAAACCGGTATGGCGAGACAATACGCTGGTTTCGGGATGCCGGACTTTCCATGTGGCCCACTGCGTATGTTCAATGGGTAATAGTTCTATTTTTTCACCCATACGTGGCCCGGTCACTGCCTGCATCATCAGTTGTGACCACAGGCTTTCGGTTTTGTGATCATAAAGTAGCACATCAGATTGATAGAGCAGGCCCGATACGCCGAACGAATCATTGCTGTCATAAGCCATGCCACTGCCGCACAATGGGCAATAGTTGATCACAAAATGGTGGTTTTCGATCCTGTCATTGATAATTTCATGCCAGTTTAAAATGCGGATCGGATAAGCCCGTGCCTGCCCGTTCAGAATTATACCCAATACTGTATCATCCGGTTTCAGCCATTGATCAGCTATATTTGCAGCTACAATTCTCGGATTATTCAGTGCTGGAATTCCATCTTTGGGCGGTCCGCCAGACAGAATCTGTTCTCTTGGGATCAGGGAGGGTGAGAGTGTAAAAGCTGAAAGCCCCAGCCAGACCAAAGAGAACATTACAAGCGGGTATGGCGGAAGACTGATTTTCATGCCCTTTTGTCTGCTTAATCAGCAGGCTCTTACGAAAGCATGGCAGTCGAGTAGCAGCCAGAACCTGTTATTACTAATTATAAGCTAGAGACTATTGCAAGTAGCTCACCATTACCTGATTATCTGTACGGTTCCTTTCATGCTGCTTTACAAGCATTGGCTACTGCCTGTAGTTCGTTCGGGCTCATATATTTCTGCGCCGTTTCCAGAAACTCCCGTTCTTCAAAACGAATGTGTTGTTCAAGCAGTACACCAAAGTTATTTAAATTGGCAGCTAATCTTCCACTTCCAGGCACAAATATCCGGCGGATGGCCGAATGCTCTTCATTAAGCTGTTTCACCAGCTCTGTTTCGCCATGTTGTTCCAGAACCGGGGCGATGTATTGCTCTTCAATCTGGAAATGTGCTTTAAGCCCGGTCTCATATGATGTTTCAACCTTAACCCACATGTCAGCGATTCTATCCTCATCACCACTGGCTGCGGCTCTTTTCACCTTACGGGCAAATACCAGGCCCTGATGATGTTCCATTGATATTTGCTGAAATTCAGGGAATCGTTTCATGACTAAACCTCTTTGAGTTGCGGTCAGCTTAAAGTGGCTGCTGCATTGGCAATGCGGTTGACTGCTTCTTCCAGAGTTTGCTGAGCGACTGCATAGGAGATGCGGATAGAACCGGGTGAGCCGAACGCAGTGCCGGGCACAAGGGCAACGCCGGTTTCCTCCAGCAGCCATTCGCAGATGGCTACATCATCAGTCAGTTCAATGCCGCTGACAGTGGTTTTAC
>JAJRTX010000093.1 GCA_021545665.1 Zetaproteobacteria bacterium | reverse complement strand
GGCAGTTAAATTTGCTCCAGCAGAAGATCGATGAATTGGAGCAGACTCGTAAAACCCACATTCAGCTGCTCAATCAACAGTTGCAGACGTCTGGAAAGGGAGCTTCGAAATCCGATGTGCTTGAAACCGTGCTGCTGGAATGTGAGGAGGCCGCGCAGCAGTTAGATGAACTCAAGCGGAAACATGATTCGCTGGGTAAGGAGATCGAAGACCTGGAAGCTGGTCTTGAGTCATTGACCGACGACCATCAATTGGCTATGGGAGAACTCGATGCGTGGAAGGGGCAGTGGCAGGTATTGATAAAAAGCTTTGGCCTGCAAGATGATACCTCTCCCACCGAGGTGGCCGATTTCATTGAAAAAGTCAGAGCGCTGTTTACAAAGCAGAGCGAGGCCGAAAAACTGCAGATACGGATCCAGGCCATCGATGATGATGCAGAGTCTTTCCGCGTTGAGGTGGTAAACATGATTGCAATCCTTGCACCTGAACTCGCGGAGCTGGGGGCTGATGATGCCGTAGTGCGTCTTAATTCACTGTTATCGGATATGCGATCAAAAAAGACACAGCGTCAACAGATCGCAGAGCATCTGGAGCAGGTGCAGCAGGAAATACAGGATTCCGGATTAACGATACAGGCCATGACTGATCGTCTGGATTCACTATGCAAAGAGGCCCGGTGTGATAATCATGTAGAGCTGGAAGAGGCCGAACGCAAGTCAGCTCAGTACCTTAAAACCAGAACGGCAATTAATGTAATCGAACAGGAGATCCAGGAGACAGGTGAAGGCGTCACCGTTGTAGAGTTGGAGTTGGAAGCAGATGGCGTTGACCCAGATAGTCTTCCCGGTCGAATCGAAGAGTTGAGCAATAAGATCGATGATGAACTCGAGCCGAGACGAACTGATCTTACCCAGACCAAGGGCGGAGAAGCAAAGGAGTTGGAGCTGATGGATGGCAGCGGCCACGCCGCTGCACTTGCTGATCAGGCGCAAGCCATACTGGCCAGTATCCGTTCAGATGTTGAACGTTACGTGCGTGTAAAACTCGCCGGCCGGATATTACGTGACGAGATCGAGCGTTACCGCAAAGAGAATCAGGGTCCCTTGGTCAAGCGTGCCAGTGAACACTTTAGCGCGCTAACGCTCGGTTCGTTTGCAGGGCTTATGACCGATTTTAACGAAAAGGACGAACCTGTCCTTGAAGGCATCCGCCCGGATGGGGAGCGGGTGACTGTGGAAGGAATGAGCACAGGCACCCGGGATCAGCTCTATCTGGCGTTGCGCCTGGCTTCTCTGGAGAAATACATGCAAAGTGCAGGGCCCATGCCGTTCATCGTCGATGATGTTCTGGTGGATTTTGATGACCGGCGTTCAGAAGCGGCTTTGAAAGCGCTCACGGTGTTGGCCGAAAGAACCCAGGTGATTTTATTTACGCATCATTCCGAGCTTGTTGAACAAGCGAAAAGATTGCAGGGATCGGCACAGGTGCAGGTTCATGAGTTGTAGAATGGTGGAATGAGAGCTATTTAACCAAAACCAACCTGGATTTTCAACAAATTACCGATACCCCGTCATTGGCTTTTTTCTTTTCGTTAAGATAATCTTGGGTTCTTACTCTGATCCCGAATATTGCCATGAACCTGCCAACTGCCCAATATAGCTCAATATTGATATTCCTGATGATGCTGTTCAGCACGGCCCTCAGTGCTGAGTTGGCTTCAGATCCCGTCACATCCCAGAAGGAAGCGATCGAGCACATGCATCATAAGCTGCACAATGATCAAGCAACTTTCAAAGCACAGGAAGCGCAGGCCTTGAAAGAACTCAATGAGATGACCATTCGTGAGGATGTCAGCATTGAGGATGTGAATGCCAAAATCGATGAATTGATGGCTGCAAAAACACGAATAATGCGCCTTCGATATGGACACCTGATTGAGATGCGAAAAATACTGACCGACGAACAGAAAGCAGGTTATGACAAAGGCGTGTTGAAACGCTCTGCGGTAAAATAATCTGTATTTAGATTCGATGGATAATTCCGATCAGACTGTTCGTTGGCGCTCAGCATAAAAAGGGCTCGCTATCGTGAGCCATATCAAAGCTTGACAAATTGTTATCTTCGTAACTGCATCGCACAGCACCGTAAAGTTGATTTATCGTGGAATTAAAAGCACTAATTCGTCGCAGGCATCATTAAAAACTTCTCAGGATTGAACCCTGCAAACAGTGTTTCCTGTATTTTTTTTTCAAACAGAATGGCTGTTTTTATGACAATTGTTCGACAAAGCCGTGCTGCGAAAATGTTATCAGGAGTCACCACAATACAAAATTACAGCGTCCTTAAAAGTTCCGGAAATCCAGGAATTTTTAATCATGTTTTCAGAACCTTTGAAGCTGATATAAAGTCGCCCAGAGGCTTTGCCTAATTTGGGTTTACCACAGGTAAAATGGATGCTAACTCCTTTTTGCCAATCGGTTATTTCAATTTTATAGGCAAGTAAGGTGTTCCAACTGGTGCTACCCTGGCTGTCAGCCCTGGATTTTATCTGAAACATACCGCCACCATATTGCATTTTTTGCTGGAAGACTTTACCCCTGGCAGGCGTTTCTGGCAGATCAATATACACCGTCTGCACATCCGGATGATCTATCCGCGCTATGGCAATACCCTTGACCGGATCAAAGGCCCGGTCACTGATTTCCAGCTTCCATTGACCCTTATCATTGGTACGAAAAGCCAGAGTTTTAGCATCAAATGGCAGTCCATTGGCTACTCCGCGGATAGACCAGACGGGAATCTGCTCTGAGGCGGGTGTGCTGGAAAAAGTCATACCATAACCTGTGGCAATGGGTAGTTTATTACTGGCCAATGTGTCCGACAACAACTGATCCTGCGATTTTTGTGTGGTTTTGAGCGTAGCCTGATATTGTGTGACGAGACGTGATTGTGTGCCTTCATACATGGTTTGTGACTGCCCGGCCGCCAACATCAAAACACGCTGACTACCACCATAAAACCCACCTTTAGAATCCAACCATCGACTGTCCAACAAGATCTGTTGAGGAGCAGCGCCGGTATTCATGAGGCCTATCCGGACTTCAATGGGATTTACTTTACCCGCACGAGTGCCAGTGGCTGATGTGACTCGAATTTGCTGGCTGATTTGATTATCTATTTCTATCTGAATCACCTCAGCGTTCCGGCTGTTGCCGGGAGAATCATTGCATGAGCTGATAAGAAGAAAAGCGGGCAATAGAACAATCTGTTGTAGTTTCATGGAACCACCCCCGATGAGCCAGGTTATTTATTGTTTTGTTATAACCTGAATTAGTTGGAAATTGAATGTTTTTTTGCAAACAAACCCTAATCTGGTAGACCACGTTAAGGTGGTGCATAATGAAAGATGAAAATGACTTATCCAAAATAATATCTCATAAGAACTCTTACACATCAAAACTTTAAGGGCCGGTAATAATGAGGTCAGGTGCAGATGCAATCAATTATTTCAAAGAAATGACAGAAGACGCAAAGCCCCCATATCAATGCGTGATAAATTGTTATCTACGGAACTGTTTGGTATGGCATCGTAAAGTGAATATATTGTGGAGTCAAAAGCACTAATACGGCACCCACATCATTAAACCGGATCTATTTATTTAAATTTATCAGCGCATGCAAGCACCACTTATTTATATAGTTTGTATTCTTTCTGTCATCCTGAGCGGATGCCAGTCCAGCTTCGGGCCCCGTGCCCTGGAACGTACCCATCCGGCTTATAACGAGGCCATCGTCGCTTCCGTCAATGAACAAATGTTGCAAAACCTGGTGCGCATGCGCTACCGGGATGTGCCTTTTTTTCTGGAAATCGGTAGTGTGACGGCGAGCCTGTCGCTCCGCGCCAACGCCGGCGTGGGCGCGAGTGTCGATATCGGCGGCAGTGATTCTTTCAGCCCGAGTGCGGGCATCACCTATGCCGATAATCCGACTATTTCCTATACACCGTTGCAGGGTGAGAATCTGCTGAAAAGCATCCTCAGTCCGCTGCAACTGGAGTCGATCCTGGTGCTGATTCAGTCAGGCTGGAGTATCAGCCGGGTAATTGGTCTGTGTCT
>JAJRTX010000092.1 GCA_021545665.1 Zetaproteobacteria bacterium | reverse complement strand
GCCATATAAAAGCCTACAAAAAGGTAATGCCAGACAGGGATGAACTGAACTCGATAGTCAAATACTATTCAGGCAACTCCGATTGATACTCCCATTGATATGTCATCAGGACGGATATCTGCTGAGGCGTGGCGCCGCAGCATAAATGATGTGATATCTCTATCATTGATGGCCAACAGGACCCGGGGATGTTTAAAATTCCCCGGCCGGGTTGTCAGGAAAGGAAACCTGCTGACCAGGGCTTTTCAGATGCTGGCCATTCATCCCCGGTTCGTTTACTTCTCCTGCTTACACTGTAAGATGATGTGGTATGTAACGGGAATTCATCAGGCTGGAGTGAGGTAAGAAATATGGATACTACATTAATCGTGATCCTGGTTGTGATTGCGCTGATCGTTTTTTATGTAATCGGGATATTCAATAAGCTGGTTACGCTTAAAAATCGCTATAAAAACGGGTTTGCACAGATTGAGGTGCAATTAAAACGACGTTATGACCTGATACCAAATCTTATTGAAACAGCAAAAGGTTATATCAAGCATGAACGGGATACCCTGGAGGCCGTGGTTGAGGCGCGCAATGCCGCGCAGAACATGCTGTCAAACGCTGCAGCCGACCCGGGCAATACTGATGCGATAAAGGGCCTGAATGGTGCTGAGGCCAGACTGGCGGGTGCTATGATGAATTTTAATATGGTGATGGAGGCCTATCCGGACCTGAAGGCTAATCAGAATATGATGCAGCTTAGTGAGGAGCTTATCTCTACCGAGAATAAAGTCTCTTTCGCCCGGCAAGCCTTTAATGATCAGGTGATGGCCTATAATACCTATAAGCAGACATTCCCCCCTGTCTTTTTTGCAGAACGATTTGGCCATGCACAGGATGCAACTTTACTGGAATTTGAAGACAGCGCAGCTATTCAGGCAGCGCCAAAAGTCTCATTCTAGTCACTATTGAAAATGAACTTTTTCGAATCACAAGAGCGAGCACATAAAAAAACCTCACTACTTGTTTTTCTGTTTGTGCTGGCGGTAGTTTCTTTGATTGTTATTACCAATTTGCTGGTGATGGCGGTATTCGGTTACCTCAATAGCGAACAGTTACAGGATGCAGGGACGCTGTTTCAGCAGATGGACTGGCAGACTTTTGCTGCCGTCAGTGCAGGTGTCGCTGTCGTGTTGCTGGTTGGCAGTCTCTACAAGATTATGGCCTTGTCGGCAGGCGGGAAAGTCGTTGCAGAGTCCCTGGGTGGACAGTTGATCCCGCAAAATACTGCTGATCTGAATCAGCGAAAACTTTTGAATGTAGTGGAAGAAATGGCTATCGCGTCCGGTACGCCGGTACCACCTGTTTATCTGTTAGTGGATGAGCCGGGTATTAATGCCTTTGCGGCCGGTTTTTCACCGCTCGATGCTGTCATCGGTATTACCCAGGGGGCGATCGATCATTTGAGTCGTGATCAGCTGCAAGGCGTCATTGCTCACGAGTTCAGCCATATATTCAACGGCGATATGCGGCTTAATATTCGCCTGATGGGAGTGTTAAACGGCATCCTGATTTTCGGCATGGTTGGTTACTACCTGTTATATTCGGCCTCGTTCTCAAGACGCAGTCGTAGTAGTGATAAAGGTGCAGGTGGAATACTGGCGCTGGCTGTCGGATTGATGGTTATCGGCTTTGCAGGAACCTTTTTCGGCGGCCTGATCAAAGCCGCAGTGAGTCGTCAACGGGAATATCTGGCGGATGCATCAGCGGTTCAGTTTACCCGCAACCCGGATGGAATCGCGGGTGCCTTGAAGAGAATCGGTGGGCTTGAATATGGATCAAAAGTGAGAAATCCTGCTGCGCCTGAAGTTAGCCATGCATTCTTTGCCCAGGGTATTTCAGGTTTTATGCAGTCATTGTCCGCTACACATCCACCTCTGGCCAGGCGTATTCTGCGCATTGACCCCCAATGGGATGGGAAATTTGATGTGCTGGACAAGATGGAGGTATCCGGTAATGCGTCTGTGCGCCCGGCAGGGTACAGGGCGCAGGGAGAAAATGAAAAAGAAACGATGACACAGGAAGCGGTTGCCGAAAAGGTTGCTACTATTGCCGCAGGTGTCGCAATGGCCGATGTTGTGAATGCAATTGATCAGGTCGGCAGCCCCAGGCAGGAAACTATTTATTATGCCCGTTCCCTGCTTTCAGAATTACCTGTGACTATTAAAGAAGCAGCACGTGAACCTTATGGTGCCCGTGCTGTTATTTATTCTATGCTGCTTGACCAGAAACAGGTGGTGCGCAGCAAACAGCTGAAGTATCTGGATGAATATGCTGATCCGGGTGTCTTTCTATTAATAGGCAGGTTGATGCCGGAACTGGAGGCGCTGAATATCAAGTTCAGATTGCCATTGATTGATATTGCGATTCCGGCGATGAAGCAACTATCAGTCAGCCAGTACCAATCATTCAGGAAAAACCTGGTTGCCTTGATTGAAATGGATGTCAGGGTTGATCTGCTGGAATGGTCACTGCAGAAAATCCTGTACAGCCATCTGGACGGGCATTATTTCAGACTGGCACATACAAAAGCACGTTATTCCGACCCCGGACAGCTCGAAAAAGAAACTGGAATCCTTCTATCCGTCATGGCTCATGCGGGTCATCCGGATCAAAGTAATATTGAAGCTGCATTTGTTGCGGCAGCAAATACACTGGGACTAAAAGAACTTCAACTAGTGGAAAAAGATAAAATCACGCTTTCGGACCTTGACCAGTCCTTGCAAAAACTTGTGCAGCTGAAACCCCTGGTAAAACCGCAATTACTGAAGGCCTGTGCCGCCAGTGTTCTGCATGATCAGAAAATATCTATCGTCGAAATCGAATTATTGCGGGCTGTTTCGGATGTGCTTGAATGTCCCATGCCGCCTATAGTCGCTGCCTGATTGCAGGTGTTCCTGTGGGCGCTGGTCGCTGAGTCAGATCCGGGATAGTCCTTGAAGAGATAGGCGCGGCACCTGATTGAGAGGCTGTTCTGGCCAGGAAAAGCTTTTTAAAACACATTGCCAGATTTATCATTAGAAGAACGAGGGGGAGCAGAAACAGATATCGTGGAGTATACGGCAACCGGATTTCATTCCCGCAATGTCTTTAAATGGGATCACTGCTGTCCCGTTAAGAAATTCATAGTACACTGTAACGCTCTGAATTTAATGGGCCATCGCCCGGCTTCATACGATGAAGACATGAAGTCATGCAG
>JAJRTX010000091.1 GCA_021545665.1 Zetaproteobacteria bacterium | reverse complement strand
GGAGACTTTGCAGGACGGTAAAAAAGTCTGGATGGAAAAGTTCGTAAACTGTAGTGACCTGACAGAAATGCTTCCGCATTTCGGATAACTGTCAGATCAGGTCGCGACTACTACAACTTATTGTACCTACAGGCTGCCTGCTTTCGCTTCTCCTCAAGTTTCTTCTCAACCTTGGCTAAACGTTTCAGACCGAACTTCATAGCCTTAAACCGATTGTTAACACTGCGCCGAGGAATAAACTCCTGCTTCCTGGCACGAGCCAATGCTTTATAAATCGTAGGGCGGGAAACTCGATAGTGGACAGCTAACGCTGAAACTTTCCAATTGCCTGTTTGCCATAGTCGCCATATCTCTTGTCGATCAAGCGATCGTTAACCTGATTCTCTTGTGTATTACCATGTTTACAAAATCTCCTTATTAATGAAATTCTGTAAACAACGTGGTTAATTCCTACAGATAAAGATATAACCTTAGCACTATTTCCGGCTACTGCTTCGAGTACAATGTTTGCATCTTCTTATTTCTGTGAATTGAAAAAAACGCTATTCTGCAATACTATCCGGGACATATATGACTTCAGATGCAAATCCACTATTTACTATTCAGCACGGCGATCAGTATATCACAGTATTGGGCACAGCACATGTTTCCAGGGCCAGCGCAGAAAAGGTCAGTGAGCTGCTAGCTTCAGGTGAATATGATGCTGTAGCCGTTGAATTGTGCTCTGGCAGGCATAAAAACATGACTGAGCCTGACACTATAGCAGAGATGAACCTGTTTCAGGCTTTGAAGGAAGGTCAGGCAGCTACAGTGGCTGCCAGTCTTGCTCTTGGAGCGTTTCAGCAACGTACTGCAGAGCAATTAGGCATAGAACCGGGAGCTGAAATGCTTGTGGCCATTCATGATGCCGATAAAGCTGGTTATCCTGTGTTGCTGATCGATCGTAAAATAGGTGTTACATTAAAACGTATCTATCGCAATATACCGTTCTGGAAACGTTCATATCTTGTTGCAGGATTGCTTTACAGTGTGGTGACGCACAAGGAGGTCAGCGAAAAGGAAATTGAACGGCTTAAAGAAGGAGATATGCTTGAATCTGCTTTTGCCCAGTTTGCCGAAAAGGAACATGACCTTTATGTGCCTTTGATCGAAGAAAGGGATAGCTATATGGCAATACGGCTGATGCAGGAAGCTGCCAATAGCGAACATCGACATATTCTGGCGGTAGTAGGAGCAGGTCACTTTAATGGCATCAGGAAGATTCTTTGTCGTGAACACTTTCCTTTAAAGGACAAGATGAAGGAAGAGCTAGAACTATTGAACTATATTCCTGAATCCGGTTCGTTTTTAAAGTGGTTCCCCTGGTTGATCACCGTCCTGATATTGACAGGTTTTGGAACGGGATTTTCTCACAGTTCAGAACTTGGCTGGCAATTAATTGTGGACTGGGTGCTGATTAATGGCGGACTTTCTGCCCTGGGAGCCCTTTTGGCTTATGCTCATCCTGTAACGATAGCAGGAGCATTTATTGCAGCGCCGATCACTTCTCTCAATCCAATGATAGGGGCGGGGATGGTTACCGCAGCAATTGAAATATGGTTGAGAAAACCAAGTGTTGGTGATTTTGAAAAACTGCGTACAGATACAACACATATGAAAGGTTGGTGGACTAACCGCGTCTCCCGTATCCTGCTGGTATTCCTGTTTTCGACTCTGGGTTCTGTAATAGGCACTTATGTTGCAGGATTTCGAATTTTTGAACGATTAACCTGACTCAATTGTGAATGAATACTACAATGCCATGGCTCCTTTTCCTCTGCTTGTGAAATTATGAAAAATTCAGCTATAGTCAGAATATGAACTTTATATCAACCAGTCTCTGGCGTTATTTGCTTTATTTGTGGCCGTTGTTTTTTGTCTACTGGCTTGGTCAAAGCACGATGCGATCAATCGGCAATGCAAATGAACTTGGCATTACCTATGTTGTATCTGTGCTTAATCTCGGCGTTCTTATTCTGTTTTTCTCCATTGCCGCATGGTGGATTTTTCAGCCATTGGGGATTTGCCTTCGTAAAATAGAGCGACCGGAAAAACATCAGAAAGTTATCGAAAGAGTGATTTCAGATTTTCCATGGAGAGCATTGAAAGCATACCTTATCACAGGGGCGGCTTTTGGTATTTACCTTATTGCGATTATCAGTGTTAATGCAATCCTGGGAGATCACCCTTTCAGTTTGCGCATGTTTACAGCACTTGCGCTTAATATTTGCTTTGGTGCATTAGTACTGGCTCCGGCACTTGCCGGGTCTACTTCTATTTTATATTCGAGCAGATTGCGTATGAAATTGTCTCGCATAGGACTATTTCTCAGCAAGCTGGATAGTATACGGACGAATAAACAGATTACCTCTGCTTCGCGACGCCCCTGGATGGTACTGATTGTCACCAGTCTTTTGCCGACGCTCACTTTGTCTCTCTACGTTTATCTGTCACTTGCTGCTGACAACGAACTGGAGAAAAATTTTATTTTATCGCAGGCACTGGTGTTGTTGGTGATGTCGGTATCAGCAAGCCTGATTTTGGTCTGGGCGATGACTAATGTGTTGAAAAGGGTGACTACAGCATTGGAAGCTGGTCTCCAGCAGCTGGCTTCAGGCCAGTTTGAAGAGCGGGTTCCTGTTCTTTTGGATGATGATTTGGGAGACCTTGCCCGTGGCCTCAATACGGCCATGGAGGGACTCCTGGAGCGCGATGATTTAAAAGATTCACTGGCCATTGCAGCTGAAATTCAACAGGGCCTGATGCCTCGTTTTGCTCCGGTGATCCCCAATTATCATTTAAAGGGCTTTCAGCAGACCTGCTATGCAGTTGGTGGAGATTATTTTGATTATATTGAATTGCAGGATGGCCGTGTGTGGCTTGTTGTTGCCGATGTGTCCGGCAAGGGTTATCCGGCAGCTCTGACCATGGCTAATTTGCAGGCCATGCTGCGTGGACTGGCGATTATCAATTGGCCTATTGAGGAAGCGGCAAATTATCTAAATGAAACTTTGTGCGATACACTTACCTCAGGCAATTTTGTTACACTGTTTATGGCCAAGCTGCAGCCGCAAACACATTCGCTGGTGTGGATCAATGCAGGGCATGTGCCGCCGATGCTGATGACAAAAAATAGTATCCAGTTGCTTCCTGCTTCGGCACCGCCACTGGGTATGGTGAAAGGAAGCAGCTATGAAGTAGTAAGGACAGATATTGCCCCCGGCGATACACTGCTGGCTTACACTGATGGCGTGACAGAAACAACAAACCGTTCAGGGAAACAGATGTTTGGTGAACACAGACTGAAGAAATGGTTTAAAGCCAATCAGCAAAAATCACTTGAAGCTCTGCCGTCCGAATTGATGCAGGAATTAAACAACTTTGGCCGGGATGGTCAGGGTGATGACTTGACGCTATTGTGCGTGCGAAGGGAGAAATAATGACTGATTATAGAGTTGAAAAAGATTCCATGGGAGAAATGCAGGTGCCTGCAGATGCGATGTATGGCGCATCAACAGCAAGAGCTGTTGAAAATTTCCCTGTATCCGGATTGCGTTTTTCCCGTGAGTTTATTAAGGCGCTGGGGAATATTAAATATGCCGCCGCTACGGTAAATCAATCACTCGGCAAGCTTGATAAGTCACAGGCAGATCTGATTCGAGAAGCTGCTCGGGAAGTTGCTGATGGGCACTGGGATGCAGAGTTCGTACTCGATATTTTCCAGACAGGATCTGGCACATCGACCAATATGAATGCCAATGAAGTCATTGCTCACCGCTGCAGCCAGATTAATGAAAATGGTGGAATACATCCGAATGATCACGTTAACATGGGGCAATCATCGAATGATATCATCCCGACTGCTATTCATGTGGCAGCGACCGATCTGCTGGCCAATGCCTTGCTTCCGGCCTTAAATCACTTGCACGGGGCATTAACGAAAAAAGCAGATGAACTGGCAGATGCGGTGAAAATAGGGCGTACGCATTTGATGGATGCCACACCGATCACGCTGGGGCAGGAGATTTCCGGTTGGGCCAGACAGGTAGAATTGGGCATGGAGCGCTTGCAATCCTGTATTCCGCATATCACAGAATTGGCTCAGGGAGGCACAGCTGTCGGTACAGGTCTAAATACACATCCGGAGTTTGGAAGCAGAATAGCCAAAGAGTTATCAGGCACTTACAGCATTAAGTTCCATGAGGCCTCAAACCATTTTGAGGCGCAGGCTGCGCAGGATGCTGCAGTTGAGCTGTCCGGTCAGTTGAAAACCGTGGCTGTATCACTGATTAAAATTGCCAATGATGTGCGCTTACTTAATGCCGGACCGCGCTGTGGTATTGGTGAAATTACAGTTCCGGCTGTTCAACCGGGCTCATCCATTATGCCGGGCAAGGTCAATCCGGTGATTGCCGAATCTATGGCGCAGGTATGTGCACATGTCATGGGTAACGATACAGCAATTGCCTTCGGTGGTACGACAGGTTTGTTGGATCTCAATGTAATGCTGCCGATGATGGCGCATAATCTGCTTGAATCAGAACAGTTACTGGCCAATGCCAGCCGCATGTTTGCTGATAAATGCATTGCCGGAATTGAAGGCAAACTCAAGCGTTGTGAGGAGCAGATCGAATGGAGTATGAGTATGGTCACTTCACTGGCTCCGGTAATTGGTTATGATCGTGCTTCGCAAATCGCCAAGCAAGCAGTAGCAGAAGGCAAAACAGTGCGTCAGTTGTGCATTGAAGCTCGGATTCTGCCTGAAGCTGAACTGGATAAGTTGCTGGACCCGAGGAGCATGCTCGCACCACATCCATGAACTCTCGTTTTGAGTTATTCATTATGCTGAATTATTGTGGAAAGGGGCCATCGCTTCCGTCACACTGCCGCCATGCTTGAGATTTGTGGTTTATCGCTATCTGTGCCCATTCAGGGTCATCCAGTTGAAGCCGTTTCCGGTGTTTCGCTTACGCTCAAAGCAGGGCGTGTACTGGGTCTGGTGGGGGAGTCCGG
>JAJRTX010000090.1 GCA_021545665.1 Zetaproteobacteria bacterium | reverse complement strand
CAGGAGTACGCTACCCGATGGTTATGGACGTACAATA
This sequence comes from Zetaproteobacteria bacterium, assembly GCA_021545665.1. The sequence goes on along the minus strand of JAJRTX010000090.1, from coordinate 11,951 downwards.
ATGAGCGACCTAATATGGCCGTCGGTGGCATAACCCCGGTTCAAAAACTGGCGTTAGCTGCTTAACCTCTACTTCTAACTTCGGTTATAAATGGGGGGATTACCGAACCTGTATCGGGTCAATAGCTAGCCTTTGCTTTACAAGGCTCTGCATATCACGCAGCGAGGTATCTAATTCATAATCATTCTCATCAGCCCATTGCCTTGATCCTTCAAGCTGACGGCGTAGTGAATCACCCTTGATCTGTTCTGGAGTTGAAAAACGTATATATGAATAGGATTTCTTAGACATAATTGACCTCGCTTACCTTACTTATCGGTCAATTGTACTATAACTGAAGCTTATCCAGAAAAGAAACGAATCAAAAAAACGGCTCGAGGTATCTGCTTCTCCCTGCGTATTCATCGTGAAATGGGGCGAAACCATTTTCGCCTATTTCCATTCAACAATAAATACTTCGGCGCATCTACAACCGGGAAAAGAGCGATTAGCTAAGGCTTTCTAATCCTTGCTAGCAAGCTGCCCTGCGGGTGTTTTTCTTTATTCAGGAATGCGGGCGATTAAATCCATTTCCACTTTCGCCCCCAGCGGCAAAGCGGCCACGGCTACGGTAGCCCGAGCAGGACGATGTTCTGTCAGCCATGCAGCATAGATTTCATTTACGCATGGGAAATCACCCATATCGGTAAGGAAAATATTTACTTTCAGAATATCCGTCAGCTCTACTCCAGCTTTATTCATTACAGCACTAAGGTTTTGCATCACCTGTCCGGCCTGAGATTCAATATCATCGGCAACCAGCTGCCCTGTTGCAGGAACCAGTCCTATCTGGCCGGAAGTATATAATATTCCCGCATACTTTACGGCCTGACTGTATGGCCCCACTGCCTTTGGCGCATGATCTGAATAGATAGCTGTAACTTCATTCATTCTTTTTTTCCTTTTCATCTTTCTTCTCTGATGGTTTTCGGCTACTGAAAAAATCGCGCAGAGTCTCTCTAATTGCCCGAGATTCTGGTTTCCCACTTAAACCTACCTGATTACGCCGAAGAACCTGCGCTACACCGTCAACGGCCTTGATCGAGCGTAAAACTAAAGCCAGATGGTTGCGATCTTCCACTTCAACCAAAAACAGTAGTTCAGTCATAGCGCCACCACGTTGCTTCAGCTTCAGATCTTCAATACTTGAAGACGCTTCGGCAATACTCTGGGTAACCCGAGCCAGCATGCCTCGAATATTATGTGAGCGCACTTCTATGCCTGTCTTGAACAACTGACCAGGCTGCGCCTCCCATTCAACTTCCAGCCAGTTCTCCTTGTTCTTTTTCATCGTCTGAGGGCACTTTCGGTGATGCAGTACCATTCCCTCTCCAGGGCTGAACCGTCCCAGCACCGGATCGCCAGGAATCGGGTGACAGCATTCCGCTGCATGCATCAGAGTTCGCCCGATACCGGCAAGTTTCAACGGTAAAGATCTACCCTGATTTAATGCAGCCAACATCACATGAATTGGAATTTCACCGCGCCCCAATCGAATCTTCAATGTATCCAGATCAGCACACTCCAGATGTTCAAGAACTGCTGAACCTACATTATTATGTTTGCCGATTGTTTTATCGAGCACCTGTTCACCTATCCTGAGGCTGGCATCCCGCTCCTGACGCTTGAACCACTGGCGGATTGATTGCCTGGCGCGGGGCGTTCTAACATATTGTAACCACTGTCTGCTTGGAGATTGATCCGGACTGGTCATAATCTCAATCTCATCTCCATTATGCAAGCGAGTTGAAAAATCAGTCATTTCTCCATTGATGCGCACACCTATGCAATGATGGCCAATTTCAGTATGAACAGCATAGGCAAAGTCCAGTGGTCTTGCGCCTCTCGGCAAGGCAAAAATATCGCCATCACGACTGAATACGTAAACCTCCTGCACAAACAGATCAAGCCGTACATTTTCCAGAAATTCACTAGGGTTATCCGCCCCTTGCAGTAAATCTGTAAGCTGCTTAAGCCACTGAAAATCATCCTGATTTTTTTTTGTCACATTACTATCTTTATAAATCCAGTGTGCTGCCACACCATCCTCTGCGTAGGTGTGCATTCCCTCTGTGCGCACCTGCACCTCAATACGAAAGTTTTCCGGTCCAATTACAGTCGTATGCAAAGACTGATAACCATTTGGCTTGGGCAAGGCAATATAGTCTTTGAATCGTCCCGGCACAGGACGATACAAGCTGTGAATAACCCCCAGTGTCTGATAGCAGGTCATGGTGTTCTCAACAATCACCCGGAATGCTACCAGGTCAAAAATCTCATCAAAGTTTACGTGTTTGCGCTGCATTTTTTCATAAATACTATACAGATGTTTCATGCGCCCCTGCACCTGAGCTTTCACCCCCTGACGTTGCAAAGCCTCCTGAATCATTATTTCCAAGCGCTCTCGGGTTTGATTCAAGCCTTCAAGGCGACCATGCATTTCTTCCAACAGTAGATTATAAGCGTCTTTTTCCAGATGTGAGAATACCAGATCCTCCATCTCCTGCTTAACCCAGTGAATGCCAAGGCGATGGGCCAGAGGGGCATAAATCTGTATGGTTTCTTTACCTATAGATTCACGTTTCTCTTCAGGCATGAAGCCCAGAGTCCTCATATTATGTAAACGATCTGCCAGTTTAACAATCAACACCCGCAGATCCTTGGCTGTAGCCAGAATCATTTTACGAAAATTTTCAGCCTGTTGATGTTCGGAGGAATCCGAGGCGGTAAAGTGAATTTTACCAATTTTTGTTACGCCATCGACCAGTTTGGCCACATCGGAACCAAAATGCTGCTCAATATCCTTCAGACTGACACTGGTATCTTCTACCGTGTCATGCAATAAACCGGTAACAATTGTCGATTCATCCATGCCAAGACTGGCAAGGATGTTGGCTACAGCCAGTGGATGCGTAATGTAGTGTTCACCAGACTGGCGAGATTGCCCGGCATGGGCATGGGCAGCAAAAACATAGGCCCGGTTAATCAGATTGAGATCAGCTCGCGGCGCATACGCGGCTATACGCTCTGTAATCTCAAAAATTCTACTCACAATTCAAACTTACATTGAACCATTAATACACGATGTGCAGCAAATGCCTCAGATGGCTCCAGCCTCTGCTTCGGCTTCAGCAAAGGCAGCCAGACGTTTGCGATTTTGCTCATCCATTTCAAACAGACTGTCCCAGCTTACCAGACCTTCACCGAGCTCTCTCAAAGCCCCAACAGGCGGCTTGTCACCTTCAGTTCCAAGTAAAGATGGCATGCCAACAAGCAACTGCCGTGCGCGTCTTGATGCAAGATGCACCATTTCAAAGCGATTGGGATAATAACGAACACAATCTTCAATAGTTACTCGAGCCATGCGGCTTACCTCCACAAAAAAAATCTATGCTTGCAAGGCTAGGAATCGCCAGAGAAAAAGCAACAAGAACAAGGGTTCTATTTTATATAGAATGCTCTTTGGTGATGATTTTTTCCAATTCAGACAATGCCTGATCAAAATTAATATTCTCAATTTGGTAATGGGCCTCATCAGCATGGCTTATTTCTATCTCGGCAGCAGCCACACGATTCGTCACCGTATGCGCATCATCCTGGCCACGCATGATCAATCGTCGGCGCAGTTCGTCCAGCGAAGGAGGAAGAATAAATATACGGATGACATCTGGCATTTTATTTGCCACTTGCCGGGCCCCCTGCCAGTCTATTTCCAGCAGCACATCGTTGCCGTTATTCAGCAGGACTTCAACATCAGACTGTCGCGTGCCATACAAATGACCATGCACAATAGCCCATTCAAGGAAATAGCCGGCCTGACGCTGGGCAACAAAGTCAGAGAGGGAAAGAAAATGATACTCCCTCCCATCCATCTCACCCGGACGAGGCGTTCTTGTTGTACTGGAAACCGAAAGTGTTACAGCAGGACAGGACTTCAGTAATGCTGCACAGAGGCTGGATTTCCCAGCTCCTGAGGGCCCTGAAACAGTGAATAAACGGCCGCTCACTCGCCTTGAGTTAACAGCTCGTATTTAGCCATTAATTATTCCTGACTTTCTTCATGATCCGGGTCTTCAGGAATACAGTCAACAGGACACACCTCCACGCATTGCGGTTCATCAAAATGTCCTACGCATTCCGTACAGAGCTCCGGGTCAATTTCATATATTTCATCACCCATATAAATTGCTTCATTTGGACATTCTGGCTCACATACCTCGCAGTTAATACAATCTTCCGTAATCATTAATGCCATACAAGGCCCCCTTTCTCGATTCGCTACAATTTTTTTGACAAAAGATAGATACTAGAGCCGCTTGCAAAAATTCTGGGTGGCAATCTGCTCCCCCACTTCGGCGTATTTCCAGGTTGAATTTTCGATACATGGAACCACCATACCCATCAATTCAGCCTGAAAACCCACTCAAAGTGGGATTGCATCTTATCCACCCAGACTTTTGCAAGTGACTCACTATTCATCACCTTTACTGTCTACGTCAAATTCAGGCCAGCACACTAGATAAAAATAAAACGCATTTCATTAATTAATAACTGTCGGCAAATCCCGATTTACGCATTCAATCACTACGATTTCATTAATGATGTCAAAGTTTTGAGGTTCAAAGTAAATGATATAGCAATAATAACAGGCGTTTCAGCAGTCAGAAAACAACCTGAAAGTGCAGAGAAATATGACAAATCATTTGATATCAGCTTCTAATCCATTTGACCAGCAACCACCCTAAAGCCACCGCTGCCAGCCCGGTCATACGCAGTGAAGCAGGAGGTATTTCAGGCAAGCGCCGCATAGTGTTAATCATAGCCTGTGGAAACAGCGCATATAATGCGCCTTCAATCACCAGCACCAACCCCATAGCTGCCAGCAAATCATCCATCAGAAATGTTACTCACTGCAGCAATATGAGTTTATTTATGTGACTTCTCGAAAAAGTGAAAGAATTCCGACCCCGGAGAAATCACCAGACGCGTCCCCTCTCCAATAGATGCACGGTATGCCTCAAGCGAACGGGTAAAGGTATAAAATTCAGCATCTTTCTCATATGCTTTGGCATAAATAACTGTGCTTTCCGCATCGGCATGGCCCCGCAGAATCTCTGACTGTTTATAGGCATCAGCCAATACAAATTTGCGTTTCTTTTCAGCCTCGGCACGAATTTCCTTAGCCGCTTCCTCGCCTTCGGAGCGGTATTCTTTAGCAATCCTGTTACGCTCAGCTCGCATACGTTGAAATACAGCTTCTGAGTTTTCCTGCGGCAAATCAGCCCGTTTGATACGCACATCAACAATTTCCAGTCCCAGCTCACTTACGCCCGTATCAGAGCGATCACGAATCATCTGCATCAGTTCAATTCGCAAATTAGCCTTTTCACCACCCGAAACAATTTCATGCAGAGTATGTTGTCCCAGAACTTCACGCACTTTACCGCGAACCACATCTTCCATGCGTGATGCAACTCCAGTTTGTGTCCGAGCCACCTGATAGACCTTAAGCGGATCAACGATGCGCCAGCGTGTATAGTTGTCAACCAGAATAGTCTTCTTATCCTTGGTAATAACCTCGTTAGGCGGAGCATCACTTTCCAGCAGACGACTATCAAATGTTTCTATGCTTTGCCAGGGTAACTTAAAATGTAGCCCGGCAGCTGTTGCTATACCCTTAGGCTTACCAAACTGTAGAATCAGTGACTGTTCCCGCTGATCAACCACAAAAGCGCTCATACTCAAAACAACAGCTACTGCCGCCAGAACTCCAAGCATTACGGTCTGTTTTATATTCATTTTTTCACCTCAACCTTGCTGGATATTTTATCAAGCGGAAGATAGGGCAGCACCTGTTTAGCAATGGAGGCATCAATAATCACCTTATCTGCTTTAGCCAGCACATCCTGCATGGTTCCAAAATACAGTCGTTTACGTGTTACTTCCGGGGCTTGACGGTAAGCGGTCAACAGGCTTTCAAAGCGGGATGCTTCACCCTTGGCTCGTTCAACGACTTCCCTGGAATAAGCCTCTGCATCAAGCACCATCTTTTTTCCTTCACCACGGGCATTTGGAATAATATCATTGGCATAAGCCTGAGCTTCATTCTTGGCGCGCTCCTTGTCCTCTCGCGCACTGGCTACATCCTTGAATTCTTTAATCACGCGTTCGGGCGGTTGCACATCCTGTAATTTTATCGTGCTGATCGAAATTCCTGCTGAATATCCGTCCAGAATGGATTGAATCAATTGCTGGGTTTCTACTTCCACCTCTGCTTTTTTGGTCGTTAGCACATCATCAATAAATGTCCTGCCAATCACTTCGCGAATGGCGGATTCGGCGGCATCACGCACGGTCTTGGTGGCATTGGCAATATTGAACAGATAATTTTCCACATTCTTGATTTTATATTGAACAATAAATGAAATGTCGACGATATTCTCATCTTTGGTCAACATCAGAGATTCATTGGTGCGTTTGCGTGTAGCGCCATCGGTAAAGCTGCGAAAACCAATCTCCAGACGTTGCACGCGGGTGACCGGTAACTTTTCAATTGTTTCCACAGGATATGGTACATGCCAGTTCAGGCCGGGGCCCTTGGTTTCCGAATGTTTGCCGAAACGTAATACCACAGCTTCCTCATCAGCAGCAACCATATAAAAACCGGAAACACCCCATAATAAAAATACAGCTATCAGCACGCCTGTAATCATGCCCTTGGTTAAACCCGCACCACCATTGGAACCATCACCACCACTACCACGACCACCAAACATGCCGGAAAAACGCTCTTGCAAGCGGCGGATGACTTCATCTAAATCGGGGGGTGTCTGGTTACCGCCACGGTTACCCCATGGATTTTGATTCTTATTCGAATCATTCTGGTCGCTCCAAGGCATATATCTGACCTCCATTTTATATGAAACAAACACAACACGTGAAAAAAGTCCATGCGTGATTAAACAGCGGCGCAGTGTAGCTTTCTCATCAGGTCAATGCATCACTTACGTTTCCTGCAGCTTGGTTGAAACGCTAATATTGACATGTGACGTATACTGAAACCCTTTAACTCACTTACTTCTTACTCAATAGATCAGTAGTGACAAAATGATGGCAGGATACATCAAAGCGTCATACAAACATAATTATTGCACCTTGAACTCATACGTTATCAGATATTTGACTTTCTCTTTTCATTTCATCGGACAAGCAGCAATGCTAGGTTTGCAGCATGCCTGTTATTTTTCGATGGATTTTTACCGGTTGCATGAATCGTGCTCTTGTCACCATGACAGGCTTGCTGGCCATTTACGTCATCATTGAGGCATTTGACAAGGCCCGTTATCTCGGTCGTGGCATTGATGGTGCTTTGCTAATCGAATATTTACTGCTTAAAGCACCATTCATGATTTCCGAATTCATGCCTATTATTATACTTATTGCTGCCAGCATCTTTTTACTCGAACTCTCACGCCACCACGAAATGGTCGCCATCCGTGCTGCTGGCCTTGGCATCAACAAGTTGCTTACACCCCTGCTGGCTGTGGCCCTTCTGGCCTCATTATTCAGTTTCCTGATCGGTGAATGGGTTGCTCCGATAACCAACCAGCGCCTGGATAGCATCGAACGTGTACATATCCAGCATAAGAAACCTGCCAAGCATAGTATCCAATGGCTAAAAGATGAGCACCAGTTCTTTCGCCTGACCCCATTGGGCAACAATCAGTTCTCCATGATGATGCTGGAGACCAATGCCAAAGGAGGCTGGGTTCGCCGTATTGATTCTCCTCTTGCACAATTTACCGATGATAAATGGCACCTTATCGATGCCCATATCAGCACACCATCTATAGAAAAAGGTATGTTGCTCAAACATATGGATGAAATGGATATAACTTCCCAGACCGGGCCTGAAACTGCCGAGCTTCCCAAGCCCCGACATATGCATTTTGTTCAATTATTTCGTTATATTAAATATCTGGAACATGCTGGTTTAAGCAGCGGTTCCTATACCTATGCCTTACACCGTAAATTTTCCGCTCCTCTGGCTTGCCTGCTAATGGTGATTCTGGCTGCCGCATTATGCCTGCATACCGGCAATCGTAGCGGCAAGGCATCATGGGATATGATTATGGCTATTTCGATGGGACTGGTTTTTTATGTCCTAAGCAATGCGGGTTATCTTTTAGCCAGTGGTGATCGTCTGCCAGCTGCCTATGCTGCATGGCTCCCCAGTCTTGTTTTTGGAGGAATGGCTATCTTTTTACTCTTGAAACGTGAAGGGCATTGAGAATATCCTATAACTCCCTGCTATTGGTAATTAACAACGTTAAACATGATATTCCTGTGTCACTCCCATACAATCACCATCCCTCTTATGTTACCTTTAAAAGCTTGGAAAAGTCACCATGCAAATGTGGATTAGTGGCCAGAATATCCCCCTTATTCAGATCCAGCGTAGCACCTTCCAGATCTGTCACAAAGCCACCTGCTTCCTGAACCAGCAGACATCCGGCTGCAATATCCCATGATTGAAGCCCGGCTTCCCAGTAGGCATCAAGCCTGCCCGCAGCAACATACGCCAGGTCCAGTGCGGCAGACCCTCCCCGCCGATAGCCATCCACAGTAGACATACAGGCAGACATGCGTTTTTGAAATACATCCAGAGACTCTCGACGATAAGGAGGCAGGCCAGAAGCAAATAACGTATGAGTCAGTCTTTCTTCACGACTCACACGTAAACGACGTCGATTTAAAAAAGCACCTCCGCCATTGCGCGCCTCAAACGTCTCATTTCGAATTGGATCGTGAACAACTGCGAGCAAAGGTTTACCACCTTTCCATGCAGCTATGGATACAGCAAAATGAGGATAACCATGAATAAAATTTGTCGTGCCATCCAAAGGATCTACATACCATTGGATATCAGCATCCGGGTTGATATGTTGATCTGATTCTTCGGCAACAATACCGTGATCAGGATAGTGACGGGTAATCTCACGCAGAATTGCTACTTCAGCGCACTGATCAACTTCGGTGACATAATCCCGGTCAGTTTTCTGGCGCACTTTCAGGTCATCACGCTCGTCGAAGGCACGAGCGATTATATCCCCGGCCCGTCTGGCAGCCCTTACAGCAACATATAACACGAAATACTCCTTGACGGACACTTAATAAATTATAATTTATACTGCCCGAAACATACCACATCAACCATGGAAGTGTATGGCAAATAAAGTATGGTCAACTCACAAAATACAGTCATCTTGCAGCATTAAAGAATATTATTAGTGTGGATCGTCTACAGGTGCCGGGTCTTGCTTTATATCCTGCATCCCAGGTCGGGAGTGGGAAATAAATGATAAAACAGTATATTATTGAGAACTGGCTGGTAAAACCCGCTCAACATGATATGGAACATATCACTCGATCTCAGATACAGGCGGCCTGGGCACGGATATTATTTTCAGCCGCCAGCATGATATATGTATCTCAACATGCTATTTTTTACAGTGAATTTAGAATCCAGATCATACTCTTATTTGGCAGCTATCTGATCTATAATGCCTGTTCTATTATAGCTATCCGCAAATTTCCACTTTCCGCCTTCCGTATGTTGTTCGCTCCAATCATGGACACTATAATTATCTGCACGGGTATGCTGACCGATGGAGGCCTCAATAGCGGCATGTTTTATATCCTGTTCTTACCTGTCATCGGCAATAGTTTTCGTTTTGGCAATGCACTAATGGTTTATACTCAAATGCTAAGCCTCATTGGCCTGGGAAGCATAAGCTATATATCAATGCACATGCAGATTGAACCGGATAATACATTGCTTATCTGGCAATTTTTTGGCCTGCTAAGTATTCCCTTTTATGTCTACCTGATCAGAGAAAAAGCTGAGAAGGCTATACGCGGACAGGCTGAAGCTGAAAAAACTTCAGAAACAGTACTTGATAAAGGGCCACTTCCAGTGTTTACCTATGAATTAGATGAGCATAATCACCCACGTATTCTATATGCCAATGCTGCAATTAGTGAAATTTTTCCAGATAGTTATACAACACTTGTCGGCCAGAAACCTGATTTATTAACTGTGGTTGAAGATGGCGCAGAAATAATCAATTTCTGTCGGTCTACCTTAAACTCTGACCAGGCTAATGAAAATACAGCCCAATCTATATATATACGCGGCAGGGATAAATGCGGCAATCTTCTCAAACTTCTGTGCAATACAAGCCGCCTGCGCTGGCGTGAGCAATGGATCGGCATCTGCTATATACTTGATATTACTGAACGGGAACGATTGCAAGAACAGCTTGATGCCATGCAACGTCATGGTTTCATGTCCACTCTGGTGGCCGGCATCGTTCATGATTTTCGCAATGTATTAACCAATATAATCGGTTATGCTGAAGTGATGCACATGAGTATCTCTGATCATACCAGTAAAGAACAACTTTCAGAAATTATTCATGCTGGCGAGCGTGGCTCTAATCTGATTACGCATCTTCTGAAGCTAAGTAAAAATAATATGTCTACAATATCTGAACCTTATACTAAAGGTGACCAGATGGAACAACCACTTGAAAACATTATCGGTCTGGCTCGCCTGCAATTACCTGCCCACGTTCAACTGCATAGTAATATTCATGTGCCGCTGCACGATGTTGCAATCAGCATGATCGAAATCGAACAGATTCTGCTCAATCTGATTAATAACTCTATCCAGGCACTTGATGGGCCTGGTCATATTCAGGTCAACATCCGCAATGTCTGTGAGCATTCCCTGGCAGTAAATGGACAACCTGCATTTTGTATTGAAGTTGAAGATGACGGAGTTGGAATCGCTAAAGAAAATCTAGATAAAATTTTTGACCCCTTCTGGACATCATGTGAAGAAAAAGGTGGCTCAGGATTGGGCCTTACAATGATTAAACGCATTGTAAAACTTCATCATGGTAACATTCATGTTGAGTCCAGCCCTCATCAAGGCGCTTGTTTCACTATCCACCTGCCTTCTTATACAGAAGAAAAAACTGCGAAATCAAACAAAGTAATTTCCACACCTGATACAAATAAAGTTAATCAATTATCAGCAATCGACAAAGCATCATATCATATCCTGCTGGTTGATGATGTGCCAACTGTGCTGGAAATCCATAAAGCCATGTTAACCCATATCCGCCATACTTCGAGCTCTGCTAAAAATGGCAAGCAGGCTTTGGATCTGTTCCTGCAAAACAATCAACATTTTGATATGATCATTACTGATTACCATATGCCCATCATGGATGGTTTAGAACTTATTAAAGCAGTTAGACAACATGATATAAATATCCCGATTTTGATGATTACAGCGTTTGGCGAAGATGAAAAATTGCAAGGAACGGAAAATCTGAGTGCTCAACTGATGAACAAGCCCATCAAATTGGAAAAACTGAGAACAACAATAGTTGAAATGCAGAAAAAAGCAGTCTCTTAAATCTCTACTTCTATCACTGTTTTTTGAATCTGTAGCAGCAGAGATTCAATGAAATATCCCATCGGCTTTATAGATGCCTTCCGTCACTATGATATAGCAAGGGTCTGTCGGAAAATCATTTTTGATACGTTAAGTTGAGATATTGTCTGAGGGAACTTAATTTTGGTTAGGATATATGAGTTTTTTGTATTTTATCTGCCTTGTTCCTAAAATCCGGGCAGACCTATCCCTACACAGGCACAAGATTTAATCTCTCAATATTCATTGCCATGAGGCGTTTGAAGTCGAATGTTAAAGCATTGATACCAACCTGAAACTGAACATTGGCATGGCCGCGATAACGAACTTTTCTGTTACGTTTGGAAAATGAGACTGTAAATCCAACTATGTAAATATTTCAAACAGCTATAATGCTGACAGGAGT
>JAJRTX010000089.1 GCA_021545665.1 Zetaproteobacteria bacterium | reverse complement strand
CTCCTGTTTTGGCTTTCACCCAATGGGCGAGCCAAAACAGGAGGAGAGATTATGAACATCAAGCTGAAGCTGACCGGCTCAAAGCCGGTGGTTTTACTCCTGAAGATAGATAATAAATCAGCATCTCCTTAACAGGCTCTACTTGCGGATGTATGAGTGAAGGTTTTAGTTTAAGGGCATGCAGAAGATTTTGGTTAGTGCCTGCCTGCTTGGGGAGAGGGTTCGCTACGACGGCGGCCATAGCAGGGTGGCAGCTCTTGAACAGTGGCGGAAACAGGGGCGAATTATTTCTATTTGCCCGGAAGTAGCAGGGGGATTGCCGATTCCCCGGCCTGCGGCTGAGATTGAATCTGGAGACAGTGAGCTGATTTTGCGTGGGCGTGGTTTTATCCGGAGAAGAGATGGTCAGAATGTTACCGATGCCTTTATGGATGGTGCCGAGCGCACGCTGGCTCTGTGTTTAAAGCACCATATTTGCATCGCCGTATTGAAAGAAGGCAGTCCATCCTGCGGCGTCAATCTTGTAAATAGCGGCGATTTTTCTGGCATTAAAATAGAAGGTATGGGGGTTACGGCAAGATTACTGGCTCGACACGGCATGTTTGTCTTCAGCGAACATCAGCTGGAAGCAGCAGCGGAGAAGCTGGCCGATCTGGAAAATGTTTCAGGGCATCCAGGAGTCTGTCGGACTTTGGGGAGTTGTAACGAGCAGGTGGGGAGGTGAGTCAAAAATAGCATGATTTTGAGGCACATAGCGGTAGCTATGTAACGATAAGTCAGGCTATTTTTGGCCGCCATCCCTGCCGCACAGTAGATTTTCCATAAGTTCGACAGACTCCTAGGGTAACAGCTACGCCACAAGGCGTGTTATCGTTGCTATGAGTGTCAAGCAGAGATGTCAGACTTGGGGGTATTCACATCTGGAGGTACAGCTATGGTCGTTCAGAAATTCGCAAAAACTTCTGGTCTGGCAATCTTGCTCATGGCTAGCTTGTTATGTGGTTCGCCCGTTTATGCTGCTGATAAAGATGATTTTGATGCCAATGGTGATGGCCGCATTACCTTTGAAGAAGTGATGAGGCATGTTGAGGCTTCGACACGAAAGACGTTTGATGCACTGGACAGAAATAAAGATGGCGCTCTTTCCGATGAAGATTTTGATGGTGTAAAGGAACACATGAAGAAAATGGAAGGCTGGCTGGAAGAGTTGATCAAACCATTTCTGAACGAAGAGAAGGGGAAAGATGTTGTCACCTGAGCAGGCCAACTGACTCACTGGTGAGATGGCTCACGGCATAAGGGCATAATCTGACGACCATGTGGGTTGTAGAGAGGTGATTATGGCCAATTTTAATACTCACATAACCGTTGCCGGAATCGCTTCACTGGCGGCAACCGGTATTTGCCTGCAAGCGGATATAATTACGCAATCGCAGGCTCTGTTGCTGCTGCCTCTGGGTATTATTGCAGGCGTATTGCCAGACATTGATTCGGATCATTCTATTCCGGCTCGGTTAATTTTTGGAATTCTCAGTTTCGCTGTCACTGCTGCTCTGGTTTTTTCATATCAGGGTAAAATGAATATATATACCCTGCTGCTTCTGGCTGGTACAGGCGGACTGTTCATGCGCTACATCATTTTGCATGTCTTTACCCGCATTACAATTCACCGGGGGCTGTTTCATTCCTTGCCTGCCGCCCTGTTAAGCGGCCTGCTGGTCGTCCTGCCCGGAATTCATTTACTTCACTGGACGGTAAATTTTACATGGCTGGCTGCATTATTCATTTCCGGCGGCTATTTATTGCATCTGTTGCTGGATGAAATGTACAGCGTAGACTTAATGGGCGGCACTTTTAAACAATCTTTTGGCAGTGCTTTAACTCTGTTCAGCACATCGGCCTGGGTTTCTTATCTGCTATTGTACTTTGCTGTTGGTCTTGGTTTTGTCTTTTCACCTTTCCCCGTGGTGATTTAATTCACAGGGGCTATCTGTAATTCGGTAATATCTGTTCGGCCCATGGTCATTGTAAAGGTGAAAGCGGTGGTGGCTTCCTGTAAGGTGATTGATTTGAAAGGTTTAGAACAAAAAAAAAGGCAGGGGGCTTGAGGCCCTGCCTTTTTAATTCTATTGAGAAAATCACTTTTTACTGCTGCTTAACAGTGTGATTCAGCTTAATATCACTTCAAGTCAAAGATGTGACGTTGCACACAATAATTGAAAAAGATGAACCCTTGATGAAGAAAAGTTCTGTTTTGCTTTCCGGGGCTAACTTTCCGCGTACAAAGCTTCCAGAATAGGCCTGCCACCAGCATCCAGTACCTCATCAGCCAGTGATATGCCCATAGCCTCGCCTTCGGAGCGGCTGCCTGAAGTCTGGCGACGGATAATTACCGAACCATCCACTTCTGCAACCAGTCCCTGCAAGGTCAGTGTAACACCATCCAGTGTGGCAAAGGCTGCAATCGGCACCTGGCAGCCGCCTTCCAGTCTGGCCAGAAAAGCGCGTTCGGCGCGGGTACGGTCTACTGTATCGGCATCATTCAGAGCATCGACCATAGCATTGATTTCAATATCGGCATCACGCGTCTGAATACCAAGCGTGCCTTGGGCTACAGCCGGGAGCATCTCATCTGTATCAATGAAATCATGCATTTGATCCGCCATACCCATGCGTTGAACGCCTGCAGCAGCAAGAATCACCGCATCAACCTCGTTGCCCAGTTTGGATAAACGTGTCTGGATATTGCCACGAATGGAAACGCATTTGAATGATGGGTGCTTGGCGTTGATCTGCGCCACACGACGCAGACTGGAAGTGCCGATAGTTGCACCCTCGGGCAGACTATCGAGTCCACCACCTGTAATTGTTGCAATTGCATCACGCGGGTCTTCACGTTTGGGATAAGCGCGAATGCCGGTTCCTTCAGGTAACTCGGTGGGCACATCTTTCATTGAATGCACGGCAATATCAGCCCGGCCATCAAGTAGCGCCTCATCGATCTCCTTGGTGAACAGGCCCTTGCCCCCAACCTGTGCCAGCGGCACATCAAGTATCTTATCTCCCCTGGTGATGATTTTGACCAATTCCGTGGTCAGGCCCGGAAACAACCGCTCAAGCTCGGTAGCAATATATTCAGCCTGCCATAGTGCAAGCGGTGAACGACGGGTCGCAATACGAATATGGGTCACATCAACCTCCAGACATACCCGGACTATTCATAAATAATCCAGATTAGAACCGAAACGTAGCGAGCTGGTGAGCATTAGGAAAGCTGATGATTTAACTCCCCTCATCCGGCTCAAGAAAATGCAGTACGGTATCGCCATAACGTCTCAATTGCCGACAGTGCCAGCCCTCTGACCATTCGACATGGACACGAGCTGATTCTTCAATCACCAGCCTGCTGCAATGAATGCCACATGTATTCAGCAGGAGTGGCAGTTTTTTGGCAAAGCCTTTCTCATAAGGGGGATCGGCAAAAACCAGATCGAATGATTGTTCAGCAAGGCTGGATAAACCCTTTTCAACACTCATCGGCATAATTCGCCATGCTTCAGTCAGATTTAACGTAGCTCTGAGTTGATCCATAGAGCGTGTGGCGCGCCGGTTCTGCTCAATAGAAATAACTGTAGCCGCCCCGCGTGACAGTGCCTCCAAAGCCATAATTCCCGAACCTGAAAACAGATCCAGCATGCGAAAATCATCTACATTGCCAAGAATATTGAACAATGCCTCACGCACTTTCGATGGCGTGGGTCGAAGGCCCGGAATGTCGGGCACTTGTAGTTTTCGTCCACGCAGCACCCCGGCGGTGATTTTCAATTAAAGATTTGCACCCACACGAACCCGGTTCCATGTCTTGGGATCCAGATAAAAAGCTGCCTGCTGACGTAGTTGTTTCAGTGTCACCGCCTCTACCCGCTTGCTCCACACGCTCAGGTAATCCAGAGGCAGATTATAGATTCCGATCATTGCCAGAAGCCCGACTCGTTCCCTGTTCGAATCCATACGCTGGGCAAAGCTGCCAATGAGATTGTTCTTGCTGGCACGCATCTGTTTTTTTGTTATTTTTCCTGCGGACATATCGGCAAGAAGCTCACGCACTACTGCTTCCGCCTGTTCAGCTTGATCAGCACGTGTTTGCAGCGTGATGGCAAAAGTACCGGGCACTGCCAGAGGCAGAAAATAGGAATAAACGCCATAGACCAGTCCGCGCTTCTCACGCACTTCTTCCATCAGGCGCGATGCAAATCCACCACCACCCAGAATGTGGTTCAATACAAATACCGGAAAAAAATCTGCATCACCCCGGGCCGGGCCCAATCGCAGCAACTGTACCAGAGTCTGTGTTGTAGGCAGTTTTACATCTGTCTGCCTGCCGCTAAGCGTCGCAGCAGGGCTTATATCCTTCATGCTTTTTACCGGGTTGCCCTGCCAGTTTACCAGTTTGGTCTGTAACAGCGGCACGAGTTCGGTGAGCGTGATATCGCCGCTGACCGCCAGTACCGCCCCCTGCGGTTTAAGTTGAGCCTCATACAACGATTTCAGATCAGTTAGTTTTATGCCGGGCAGACTCTGCAAACTGCCTCCCGGTCGATGGCCATATGGATGATCT
Organism: Zetaproteobacteria bacterium; assembly: GCA_021545665.1. Next base: position 12,890 of record JAJRTX010000089.1, on the reverse strand, counting down.
CCGAACAACAATTCTGCTGCAGCCTGTGAAGCTCGCGTCCCCGGATTTTCCTGACCCTTTTGTGCTGCAGCAATGCTGTCCTGTTTGAGAATATTAAATCGTTTTTTATTCCAGCCCGGCTGCAACAGTGCCTCCGCCAGGGCATCAAGTCCCGGCTGCAATGATTTTTTAAGCACAGTCAGAGATATATGCATGTCATCACGGCTGGCACCTGCCCCCATATGGATGGGGCCCTCATCCAACAAACTGGCCCAGGCTTTGTCATCATGAATAGCTGTATGGTCAGTCAGCATCTCTGCCAGCAGTGTGGCCGTGCCTCCCTTGCCAGCAGCATCAAAGCGACTGCCGGCCGGCATGACCAGCTGCATGGTCACCATAGGTACATTGTGCGCTTCAATCAGCAAAACACGCAGGCCATTATCCAGTTTAATCTGCTGAATTGGTGGCACAGCCTGAGCAGATGTTATGGCAATGAACAGCAGTATGAAAACAGATATCAGGAGAGAAGGAAAACGTAGTTTTATCATTTCACCTCCGGCTTAACGGGTAGTAAAATTCCAGTGGTGGCACGTTCAGGACGCAACCATTTGCCTGCAACCTTTTGCACATCTTCAGCAGAAACCTTGCGAATAGCTTCCAACCATTCATCACGGTGGCTGGCACCGATGCCAACCACTTCCATACGACCTATATTCTTGGCACGGAGATACAGGGAGTCCTGTGCGAATACCTGAGCGGCAATCATATTTCTTTTGGCTGCTGCCAGCCGCTTATCGCTGACTGGAGTCTCTGCCAAATCCGCCATCAATATCCACAGTGCTTTTTCAAATGCTTCCGGTGTCTGTTTCGGTCCAAGCATGGCATAGGCATACCAGAGGTCGAGTCCCATGCTGAAGGGATCGTAACCGGCACTGGCTGAAAAAGCCTTGCGCTGATCATCCACCAGCTCCTGCTGTATGCGTGCCGTACGTCCTCCGGCCAACACATGTGTGGCAACAGCCAGAGCTGCTACCTGCCGGTCATTTTCACCCGGCTTCCATACCGGTGTTGGAATGCTGACGGCCAGCATCGGTAACTGGGCTGGTAATTTCACTATAACGCGCTTGGGGCCGAACGGCTCCGGCTCCACCGGATTAAAACGCTCTGCAACAGGTTTGGCTTTCATGCGCCCGAATGTGCGTGCTACCGTTTTTTTCACATGATCAAAATCCACATCACCAACGATAACAACCGTGGCATTTCCGGGCACATAGTGCTGACTGTAGAAAGCACGCACATCCTTTATAGTCAGGCGTTGCAAATCCTGCATCCAACCAATTACGGGATTGCGATAGGGGTGAAGGCGCAGCGCGGCGGCCGACAGCTCTTCAAACATATGGCTGTTCGGATCATCCTCAGTTCGCATGCGTCGCTCTTCCATGATTACTTTAATTTCTTTCTGAAAGTCTTCATCCCTGAGCTTCAGATGCCCGAAGCGTTCTGCTTCCATTGTTAGCACTTCATCAACTTTACCGGCCGGAACAGTTTCAAAATAAGCGGTAAAATCAGTACTGGTGAAAGCATTATCTCTGCCGCCCATAGCTGCAATACGCTTGGAAAATTCTCCGGCATCCAGCTTCTTTGAGCCCTTGAACATCATATGTTCAAATACATGGGCCAGCCCGGTTTTTCCCGGCAGTTCATCTCGCCCGCCAATTTTGAGCCAAACCTGCACCATGGCAACCGGAGCAGAGTGATCCTCTTCAACGATCAGCTTTACACCATTCTTATACGTGATTTCCTGTAACTGTGTTGCTGCCACAGCCGTTAGTGGCAAGCCGTTCAGAAAAAAGAGTGCCATTATAAATCGAAGGTTCATATATTCTCCAAGAATCAGAATTTCGGGAGAGCGATCATGATCAAAACAGCAGGAGGAAGCAAACCATAGTATAATCCGCCCTGTTCTGGATTCACCTGTGGCCCCCCTGAGTCTGACAGACTGCTGGAACACACCAGTCATGCTACATTAGGATTTCTCGAAAGGTCGTGCTTTTGCAAAGGTGCAGAAAGATGAATCCTCGACCCGGAAAATGCCCTGGCTATCGGGAGCTTCAAGAAGTCTTGAATCCAGCTAAAAGCTAGTTCCCCTGCAACTTGAATTTATCTGATCCAGATGGCTCTATTACATCTGAAGCTCAATCTCATTAACAGTTGATAGAGCCTGATTTCCAGAGGTCTAAACCGTGCGATCAGCAGATTCTAAAGCCTGTCGGTAACACAGCATAGCTTTCTCGTGATTATTGGCGGCCATATGCCAATCCCCCAGACTTTGCCAGACTACAGGTGAATGTGATTGCTCTGCCAGCATTTGCATTTGTTCGAAAGCCAGCCCATCCAGTTTTCCCTCATGTGCAAGCTGCGCACGAAGCCATCGCTGGGCATGATTTAACTGGTTATCATCAATGGGTTCATAATTACGGTAAACATGCAGCACATCGGGCGCTGCCAGATCAAGCAACAAGCTCGCAATTTCATAATCACTATTTTCTTCCAGATACTCTGTCCATATACGGCTTGCTTTCTTCACATCACCTGCTTGTACTGATGCCTGTCCGAATGCGATCAGGACATCCCGGCGTTCAGGGCATAAACGAAAGGATTTGCGTAAATATTCCATAGCATTCTCTGGCTCATTCCGAGCCAGAGCAATGTATCCTCTGGCCAGACGCGGCTTAAGAGAATGAGAAGAGCTCTGCCCCTGTTTCCAGGTCTGTTCAAGCAGTTCAACTACCTTCTTCCAGTTACCCTCTTCTTCGGCAATATCCACCATGCGACTCAGGGCCAGAGGTGCGCCAGGGTGTACCTTTAACCATGCTTCCAGATGAATTTTCCGTGTAGTCAAATCGGGTTTCAGGTGGGGCCCCGGGCCAGTCACGATGCGTGCTGTTAAAGCCGTAATCAACGGATCTGCATTTTCATCTGTTATTGCCAGTTCCCGGGCAGGCGTGATCAACACGCGCAGCATCCTCAGAAGCCAGCCGGGGATCACGCCACGTGACCGTTTCAGTGATTTTTTACCAAGGTCACCGCGATGATCTAGCCACTGAGCCAATGCTTCACGCAGTCGCTTTTCATTGCGCTCGCTTCGACCGGTAACCAGAGAACGCCAGATATTTCCTGGACCGGCAAACAGCGCTCCAATGATTCTCTGCAGTAACCAGAGTAGCCAGATCAGTGCCAGCAGGGCAACCATGAATGCGCCCTGTCTTGTCTCAAACAGCCAGCCAAAAGCTTCGACTCGAAGGGCCTGATCAGTGATATTCGGGAAAGCAATCAGTGCAACAGTGATGGCCAGAGAAAAAAGAAGAAGTAAAATCAGTCGCATCATGGTTGCTCCAGCCATTGTTGTGCCGTTTGTTGCAATGTATTGATGTCGGCTTGAATTGATTCAAAGCTGTCTGGAAGATTAAGCTCTACCGGTTCTGTGCTGTCCGTGGTCTGATGGGCTCTGGCCTGTAAGACCAGTTGAGCACGTAGTCGCTGCCAGTTATTCTAAGCAGGCCATGTTTCCATTTTCAGATGGCTTATAATATCTTCAAGCTCACTTCTTAAACGGGACAGGTGGCGCGCCTCATCAGATGGTGCCGGGCGCAAATGAAACTGGCCAACAGCCCAAGCCAACCATGGCTGCTCAAATTTCGGTATAATATCCTTATGTACTGGAATCATCAGGGTATCGACCCATTTTTGCAGGGATGCCTGCCATTGATGTATTGTCTGAATTGTGTCCCGCGCCAGACTATGCATTTCTTCTGCTTTAGCGTGCTGCTCGGCGCTGAGCCCACCCAGTAGTGAAATTTCTTCCCATGCCAGTTTAATCTGTGGCAAACGGCTGGCCGGATCGCTGATCCAGCGCAAGCGTACTTGCAGGTTTACCTGTTGCTGTTTATGTAAACTGGCATGCAGTTTTTTCTGTTCTTCTGCTAGCTGATTTAATTCCGAACTCAAATTGGCAATAGTTTCATTGTGCAGGACATCTAATGCTCTGGTAACTGCACCTAATTCTGAACTCAGTTTTTCTGCTATATCATCAGATGGTGGCGACTGCTGTTTGTGTGCCAGTTCCAATTGCAGCTTATCAAGCTTATTAAGTACATGCTGTACTTCTTCAGATGTGGCCAATGTAGATGGAGGTGCAAGTGAATGAGTAGAAAACTGGTGATCCAACCAGTGAAGGAATGATACAAAGGTTTCAACTGGCCATTGGCCGCCAGGGCACCCAATATGACGACGACCATGGCTAATAAAATTAAAGTAATGCGGGAGCTTTTTTTCTCTTCAGCGGCCCCTTGTTCTTCAATATTTACTGATTCACTGCCAACTTTGATAGTTTCAGCAGTTTCTAATTCCGTGTCTTCTTCTTTTTTACTCATGAGTCCTCATTATTGCTCAACCAGAGGGCAACGTCCAGCGCATGATAGGTTAGAATCAGATCTGCACCGGCACGTTTGAAGCCAAGCATGGTTTCCAATACAACACGTTTCTCATCAATCCAGCCATTCCCGGCAGCAGCCTTAACCATGGCGTATTCACCGGAAACATTGTAAACTGCAAGAGGCAGATTTGTAGCGTTTTTCACTTCTCGGATAATATCCATATAGGCCAGTGCAGGTTTGACCATCAATATGTCCGCACCCTCTTCAACATCAAGCAGGGCTTCTTTAATGGCTTCGCTACGATTGGCCGGATCCATCTGGTAACTGGCACGATCGCCGAAGCTTGGCGAGGAATCAGCTGCATCACGGAAAGGTCCGAAATAACCTGAAGCATATTTTACGGCATAGGACATGATGGGAACATCCTTGAAACCTGCGCCATCAAGTCCGGCTCGAATAGCTGCGATCATGCCGTCCATCATGCCGGAAGGAGCGACAATATTGACGCCTGCCTCAGCATAGGAAACTGCTTCTTTCTGCAAATTAGCCAGAGTGGCATCATTATCAACCTGATCATCGTGCAGCACACCACAATGCCCATGATCTGTATATTCGCAGAAACATGTGTCAGCTATGATACAGGTCTCGGGACTGGCTATTTTGGCTGCCCGAATAGCCTGTTGAACGATGCCATTTTCATCCCAGCCAGCTGTCCCCACAGCATCTTTTTCAGCCGGGATGCCAAACAGAATAACACCGGGGATGCCAAGCGCTGCGGCTTTTTTCACAGTTTGTCCGACCAGTGAAACGGGAATTCGCGATACGCCCGGCATGCTGATTACGGGCACAGCCTCACTGATGGTTTCATCGACAAACATAGGATAAATCAGATCAGCTGGTGAAAGTCTTGTTTCGCGCACCATGCGACGGATATTTGCGCTCTGACGCAGTCGTCGTGGGCGATGAATTAAATCTGGCAGGGACATATCAAGCGCTCCTCATCGTCTTATGTGATGACTTCAAACGGATCATTATCACGCCCATAGTCGCAGACGCAATCATGTTTTTTTATTTTGCGATTTTATCTTATAAAACTCAGCCAAAGCATTGAGCATGGCATCAAAACTAGCGGTTTTTGCAACAATCTGCACGTCCAAACCTGCGTCGCGGGCAGCCTGGGCAACCTTTTCGCTGATTGCAACTGCCCTGGGGCGACCAGCAAGATCAATATCGCCAATGCGTTGAACATAAAAACGCGCAGCCTTTGAACTGCCGAAAAGAACAGCATCCATATCTGCATGCTCCAATGCCGTAATAATTTCTGATGCATCATCCTGTGGGCATACAGTTCGATAGGCGGGAACCAGCAATACATCAATACCCTGGTCTTTCAGTGCCCTGATCAGTGTATCGCGTCCTTCACAGGCTCTGAAAAACATCAAACGTCGGGGCAGACCGTATTTGAGGTAAGCCTGAATTAAGCCTTCCTGCGATGGAATGTCGGGCACAATAGCTGTTTTCACGCCAACATAACCCAAGGCTTCGGCGGTTTTCTTGCCAACAGCTGCAACGCGTTTCAAGCGCAATATATTCTGCAAGTCATCTACTACGGCAGCTACACTCTGTACGCCGTTAATACTTGTGAAAAGTATGTCACTGTAATCATCCATCTGTAAAACAGCCTTGTTAATTTCCTTCGGTTGGCTGTGAACAGCCAGACATGGGAAGCGAACAGGTATGGCACCATACGTATGGACCACCTGACTTAAATGGTTCATCTGATGCTCTGCGCGGGTTAGCAGGATGCGTTTTCCATCAAGACTGGTTGCTTGCATGTGGCAATCATGCAGCAACTTACAGGCTTCTTCATCCATAATAATTCTTGCGTATCTTTATCATACATGGTGCAATAGAAAAAAATGGCACTATAATGCTGTGCCTGCACTCATGGATGAGTGGGCGAAATCAATATTTCGTATTAAAATTTAACAATAAGAAAGGAGCTGTATGCTTCCTTTCTCATCATACAGAAATCACGGATGTATTTTTGTAATAGGAAAGAGATGGCTACCAAAAAAGCAACAGAACAGGCAAGAAAAATTCTCAAGGATGTTTTCGGTTACGATTGTTTCCGCCCCATGCAGGAGGAGATCATTCTTTCCCTGCTTGATGGTAAAGATGCATTTGTACTGATGCCAACGGGCGGAGGCAAATCACTCTGTTATCAGATCCCCGCTATTATGCGCGAAGGCACCGGCATTGTTGTTTCGCCGCTTATTTCATTGATGAAGGATCAGGTGGATGCACTAAATGTTTGTGGAGTAAAAGCGGCCTATTATAACTCTTCGCTGAAAGCGGCTGAGGCCAAAGAGGTTTTGGCGCGCTTTGAAACAGGAGATCTGGATTTGCTCTATGTGGCACCTGAGCGCTTGTTATCCAAAACATTTCTTCTAAAATTGAATAATATCAAAATTGGCATGTTCGCCATTGATGAAGCACATTGTGTATCACAATGGGGCCATGATTTCCGTCCTGAATATGTACGTCTGGGTGAACTTCGAGAGATATTCCCGGATGTGCCTATGCTGGCACTGACTGCGACTGCAGATGAGCACACACGTGAAGATATTTCAGAACGATTGAAGCTTGAAAAAGCCAAACGTTTTGTCGCCAGTTTTGACCGTCCTAATATTCGTTATCTGGTAGCAGAGAAGCGCCAGCCCCTGACTCAAATATTACAATTTCTGGAGGGTTGGCCCAATGCTTCGGGGATCATTTACTGTCTCTCACGCAAACGGGTTGAAGATCTGGCCGTGAATTTACAACGCCATGGCATCAGGGCGGCGGCTTATCATGCCGGAATTCCGGGGCGCAGCCGTGAAAAGGTGCAGGATGATTTTCTGCGCGATCGCGTCAAGGTTATTGTCGCAACCATTGCCTTCGGTATGGGTGTGGATAAACCGAATGTGCGTTTCGTGATTCATCATGACCTGCCCAAGAGCATCGAATCATACTATCAGGAGACCGGACGTGCCGGACGGGATGGCATGGAATCTGAAGCACTGATGTTGTATGGCTCAGGCGATGTAAATCTGGTTCGACGATTGATTGAGAATGTTGAAAATATCGATCAGCGACGGGTAGAAGTACATAAGCTGAATAGTATGGTGGCATTCTCCGAGGCCTTGACCTGTCGGCGTCGAGTGCTGCTCGGGTATTTTGGTGAATCTCTGGACGAAGCATGTGGTAATTGTGATATCTGTCTTGATCCGCCACAGACTTATGATGCAACCGAGTTGGCTTTGGCTGTGTTACAATGCGTACGTGAACTGAAAGGTCACTTCGGCATGGGTTATATTGTTGATGTACTGCGTGGTTCGAATAATGCGCGTATTCTCGAACATAAACATGACAAGGTAAAAAGCCATGGTACGGGTGCCGATATCAATGCCGATGAATGGACTTCCATTCTTCGTCAATTGGTTCACCACGGTTATTTTATCCAGGATGTTTCAAAACGGGCTGCTATGCTGGCAACGAAAAAAGCAGAGCATATTGGCACTGGCGAACCGGTTATGCTGGCCAAATACCAGCCGGGCATTAAACGGCAGTTTAAACGTCTTGGAATGGTTCGGGATGAAGTATTGTTCAAGAAACTTGTCCATTTGCGTGAAGAGCTTGCAGATAAAGAAGATTTACCTCCACATGTTGTTTTCAACGATGTGACATTGACGGAACTTAGTCAGCGTAAGCCGACAGATGAATCATCAATGCGCAAAATATCTGGTGTCGGACAGCATAAACTTGAGGCCTACGGTAAAGTTTTTGTAGAAGCCATCAAGGCCCATGACAAAACGAGCGCAGGTAGAAAAGAGCAGTCCGGGGGAAAAGATATCCCTATGCTTATCGCCAAAGGCCCCGGGACGAATGAGACTCAGACGTACACCCTGTCTCTGTATCGCAAGGGCATGTCAGTTACTGAGATTGCTGTTGCTCAAGGCGTGAGTAAAGAAACCATTCTTAAACATTTTATTGCCCTGATTCGAGCAGGCCAATATATTGATGTACCCGCTTATGTCGGCAAAAATTTTGATACGTTGATAACAGAGCTGGGTGAAGCTGATCCATATGCGTCCCTTTCAGAAATCAAACGTGACCTTTCTATTGAGCTGACCAATGACGAGTTCCGCCTTGTTCTGGCCTGGAGGGAAGGAATCGGAGTGGCCTGAGTTTTCAAATATTCGATAACTTCCAGTTCTTAAGTCGCGTTCCTGAAGTAGATCCAGTGTCTGCCTGGACTTGGAGCAGTTTGGGTTGTGATAAATAATAAATAGATTTATCGGTTTACTTAAATGGCCTGTAAAGCAGCATATTTCAACATTAATCGCTTAATACCTGAGTTCCTGAATTGTACAGTTATACGAATTGCATCGCCCGCGCCCTCCAGTCCAAGCACAACACCCTCGCCAAAGCTTGGATGAGCAACACTACTTCCAATGCTAACGCCTGAGATATTTTCCGGAATGTTTTTGGCAGGCATGGGGATATCATGAAACAGGACATTCTGAGGCAATTTACTGATAAAGCGACTGGGCAGGGGATAATGTGTATCTCCGAAAAAACGACGTAAACGTGCTGATGTCAATAATAGTTGTTCGCGGGCGCGGGTAATGCCCACATAAAGCAGGCGGCGTTCTTCGCTGATTCCAGCCTCACCTTCATCCATAGCTCGTTGATGAGGCAGCAAGCCCTCTTCAATCCCGGGCAGAACCACGCAGTCAAACTCCAGTCCCTTGGCCCGATGCAGGCTCATCATGGCTACAGCATTAATCTCATCATGATTGCTGTTTTCTGATATTTCTTCATGGCTTTGCAACAGCGCTGCCCGATCCATGAATTCAATTGGCGTCAGGTTTTCGGCCATGCAAAGCTCAATATAATTTTGCAAGGTGCGGATATTCTCAATTCGTGAAGCAGCTTCTATTTCGCCCATAGCCTTCAGGTTTTCAAGATAACCACTGACCTCAAGCACTTCGTTCAACCCCTGGTCTGCCTGGGCATTGTTTCGTTTGCGAATATCCATCATCAGTTGAGCCAGTGGCTGTAGTTTTTTTGCAGCACCTTCGGTCTGATCATTGGCAATAAAGTCCAGCCATTCGGGAGCACGCAAACCTGAAGCAGCCAATTGCATAGCCAGCTGTTGCTGGCCCTTTGCGCCCAGACCTCGTTTCGGCTTGTTACAGATGCGCATCAGCTGCAGACTATCACCGCAACGGTTCAGCAAAGCCCAGTAGGCCAGAGCATCCCTGATTTCCATACGCTCGAAAAAACCTACGCCGCCTATAATGCGGTAGGGAATTTTGCCTTCCCGAAACACCTGTTCCAATGGTAATGATTGCCGATTGGAACGGTAAAGCAGAGCAATGTTATGCCATGCCCATCCTTGAGCATGCCATGCTTTAATCTGTTTCAGAATCTGGCGTGCCTCATCATATTCATCGTTGCATACTTTCCATAGTGGCGTTCGGCCTTTTTCACGGGTGGGCCGTAAAGTTTTTTCATGGCGATCCGCATTGTTTCGGATAATGGCATTAGCAAGATCGAGAATAGATTCGGTTGAACGGTAATTCTCCTCCAGTCTATGCACAGTTGCACCATGCCAAAGGCGTTCAAATTCAAGAATATGTTGCACATTCGCGCCGCGCCAGCCATAAATACTCTGATCATCATCGCCTACCACAGTCACATTCCGATGCTCTTTACACAGCAGAGTAAGCCACTCATGCTGAACCGGATTGGTATCCTGATATTCATCCACCAGCACATGGTCAAAACGGGCACATATCGCCGCAGTAATATCATGATGGTGGCGTAGCAACAGTACGATATTGAGAATGAGATCGGAGAAATCCATACGTTCATATTGTTCGAGCTGTTGCTGGTATTCGTTGTACAGATGAGACATTTCAATACTATTCCAGCTATGCTCTGGCGCTTGATCAGGGGTGAGACCAGCATGTTTACAATGCTCAATCCAGTTCAGCAGATAAGAGGGATGCAGTCGATCAGCGGCAATATTTTTTTCTTTCAACAATCTTTTGATTAATGTTTTCTGATCATCGGCATCAACAACCTGAAATGATCTCGGGTAAGCCAGCGCATCAGCATAGGAACGCAACAGACGGAGTGAAATGGCATGAAAGGTACCGGAAATCACACCTCCGTTATCTTCGCCGATCAGTTCACCCAGCCGGGATTTCATTTCCGCCGCTGCTTTATTGGTAAAGGTTACAGCCAGAATGCGATGAGGAGCGATGCCTCTTGAAGCAATCAGATAACCTATGCGATGTACAATGGTGCGCGTTTTGCCGGAACCAGCTCCGGCAAGAATCAGCTGAGGCCCGTCACCGGCCTCCACAGCCTGCTGTTGCGCCCGATTCAGTTCAGACATAAAAGTGAATAGTTATAAACTCGTTATTTAACTCTTCCGGGTGAAGTATCAAGCCCTATCACCTTCGCCGTGTTTGACGATCATTTTGTGATAAGTGGAGAAGATTGCATTTCTAGATACCACACCCAGTACCTGACGCGGGTTATCATCTGCCACGACTGGCATTTGCTCAAACTCTTCACGATCCAGTATGCGAATCGCCTCAAGCAGACTATCAGACTCGGTCAGAGTAAAAACATTCTGATTGGCTACTTCACGGGCGACTACAATCTGATCCAGTGCCGGATCAATAAGCCATTGTTGCAAATCGCTAAAAGTAACAATCCCCACCATCAGGCCTTCATCATCGACCACCTGTACACACCCTTTTCCGGAGGCGGTATAAACCTGTTTCAATTCTTTCAGGCGGGCGTATTCGGATACCCTGGGGATGGTTCGCCATGGTATCTTGCTGATGGGAACGGAACGCATCCATGACTGCTCAAGTCCCCATGAGGTTTCAATACCACGCTCTTCCAGTGCTTCAGTAAATAAGGACGCGTGGCCGAAGTTCCGTGTCACCAGTGTTGCCACACTGCATGCGGCCATCAGTGGCAACATAATGTGATAATCGGCTGTCATTTCAAATACGATCAACATGATGGTTAGCGGTGCCTGCAGGGCCGCAGCTGTCAGAGCACCACAGGCAACCAGCGCATAGGCACCGTAACTTTCAGAATAGGCCGGTGAAATACTATGGGCGATGTCACCGAACAGCGCGCCGACTGTTGCCCCCATGAACAGGGCCGGGCCGAACAGACCTCCCGGAAAACCGGCTGCAGAGCTCAACACTGTGGCAATCAGTTTTCCCAGCAATACGATGGCCAGAAAAACGGCCAGTGGCATGGCTATCCCAAGAATTTCGGGGTTGATGCGTTCCAGCATCATATCTTCGACAAAGCCATAACCAATTGACATGACCTGGGGCAGTACCAGTGCCATCAGGCCGATGACAAAACCGACAGCAGCAGGGCGCGCTCTCCGGTCCGGCACAAGCCGCTTCAAAAAGTTCTTTGTCGGTAGCATCGATTTGATAAATATTGTGGCGACCAGTCCGCATATAGCGCCAATAGCCACATAGGCCAGAATTTCCCAGGCGCTGATCAGATGATATTCAGGAACGGTGAAGGCCGGAAAATTGCCGATTTCCGAACGTGCAATCACCGTAGCCAGCACTGATGCAATCACAATGGGGCTAAAGGTGGCGATGGCATAATCAGCCAGTATAACCTCCAGCGCAAACAGTACGCCGGCAATGGGCGTATTGAATGATGCAGCAATGCCTGCGGCAACGCCGCAGCCGATCAGGGTGCGTAATTGCTGTTCGGAGAGTCCGAGTCGCCTGCCGATTTCTGAAGCGATTAAGGCGCCAAGCGCAACGGTCGGCCCTTCTCTGCCCAGACTTGCCCCGCTGCCGATGGCCAGGGCTGCACCGACTGTTTCTGTAGCCATCTGGCGATGGTGAATACGGCCCTTGCGTTGCACCATATCCGCCAGCAGACCAGATACGCCGCGCAATTCATCATTCGGCAGGAAACGAACAACAATCCAGCCAACCATGAAACCGCCTACCGTAGGTGCAATCAGATACATATACCATGGCACTGTATCCAGAGCCTCTCCCCAGTTGCGTTCACCAGTCCAGAACAGGCTGACCCACTCAATAGCAAAGCGCAGCAGCAAAGCTGTATAACCGGAAAGAATGCCAATCACTACGGCCAGTGAAACCAGATACGGAGTATCCTGCCGGTGCATCAAGGCCAGCGATTTGGTATGCCATTGTTTCCAGAGTGTCATTTATCTACCTGTGAGCCTAAAAGTGTCCCGATATTAGCGAAGCCGGTGCGTATTCGATAGCTCTTCTTAAGTTCGTATCATATAGCTGAGGTATTTCAGGCACTATGACTAAACCACTACCGGCTGATGCCGGTAGGTTTCCTTTCGGAGTGTAACTCCAAATACTGAAGTATGATGTCGTCAGTAAT
>JAJRTX010000088.1 GCA_021545665.1 Zetaproteobacteria bacterium | reverse complement strand
TTGCCCGGCTGCTTGCACTCGTAGGCTTCCAGCAGATCGCATCCAGGGAGCAGGGCCCGGTCCCCGTGGGTCACAGCGTCAAGTCCACAGTCCGCTATCTGCTCTGGCAGACCATACGCGGCGGCCTGAAACTCTGGAATCTTGCTGAAACGGGCGGCGCAGGCAGTGGAGTGTTTACGCGGGTGTTTTTGATATCAGGGGTAAAGTTATGATACAGAGCATCCGAACGGGCGTGGTACACAACAGCATGCCCAAGAACGCAACGTTCCTGCAGTTGAACAAGCTCCGCTTTCATGGTTTGACTATCTGGTCTGCTATTGTTCTGCTCCAGTCGACCTGGTGGCTTAGCTGGGAAAATCAGATATCGGCTTTGTTGACCTTGGCCGGGGGCATATTGGGTGTCAGTGTTTTCCTGCGTAAAGACTACCTGCGTGAATTCCCTATTTCGACATCAATGCTGTTAGGGTACACAACCTACTACTTCCTGTTGCCACCGGTTGCGACAGCGATTGAGTGGAAGCCGCTTACCCACAATCTGGACCACCCGGTTCTCGTTCTGGTTCATGCCGTTGTCTGTCTGCTGTTTCTGCTGGCGGCCCACATCTTCTATCGTAATGCTCCCCCAATGCAATCCTTAAGAATGATGATAGTAGAGCGGGTTTACCGACCACTCCATTTCTTCCGCGCCCCTGGTAACTTGCACCTGCTGGCTATGGGAATAATTGGATTGCTGGCTATGAGTTACCAGATTTTTATTGCAGGCACGGTACAGCAAGAAGCGTTGGGAACAGGGAACAAATTCATGCAAGGTATGTTCCCTTTAGCCTACCTGCCATATGCCATTCTGGTCAAGCCGGCCATGGGCAGCGATGTTCGCCTTAGCCGTAAATGGCTGTTGATCATTGCATATTATACTGTATTGCTGGTGCTGGTTTCAATAGGGTACAATAGGCGTGAAACTTTCCTGCTGGGCATGATGTCAATTGCCATGGTCTATGCCTACGGTCTTGCCATTCAGTTGTTTTCGTCGGCACGCCTCTTTATTGGCCGAAACGTCGTAATAGCAATTTTCTGCATATGGTTCGTCTCCGGCCCGGTGGCGGATTTTGCCACCAGTATGGTTATTGTGCGCAATCAGCGTACCGATGTTTCGCCGATACAGCTTATGGATAAAACACTTACCGCATTCCAGGATAAGGATGCCATCAGGGCGAGGCGTATCAAGGATAAAAAAAAGAGTGCTTACAGTGCAACCTATTCTAATTACTATGTCGACAACCTGTTTCTGGCGCGAATGGCTAACCTTAAATTCCCGGATATCAGTCTTGGCTTAGCTATATCGCTTAATTCGATCGGAAAAGAATACTTGAGAAAGGTGGAATGGCAGCGGCTATTAAGTGTGCTCCCGCGTCCGATTATTAAGATATTGGGTTTGTCTGTTGACAAAGGTTTCACTACTTCATGTTCAGGGGGCGATCTATTATTATATGCGGCAACGGGCTCCCCCAATGCATTAGGCACCTTTCGCACCGGTTCAATATTTGCTAGCGGTTATGTCATATTCGGCTGGTTTTATCCTTTCGTGCTTGCTTTACTTGCTATTTTTCTTTTTGCATTCGCTGACGCTCAAACATCGCGGCGGCAACTTCCGTCACAGGCTGGCAAACCAGAATGGGTTCCGATATTTAGTCCCATGGCTATCGTCACCTTTTTTTCATGGTTTTTCTACTTGACATGTGCAGCAACGGGTATCGAATCTATGTCTGAGTTGACACGGTTCATGCTGCGAGGCTGGCTGCAGGTCTTGCTCATTTATGCAGTTGCCTATTGGAGTACTTATGTGGTTTTGAAACCATTCGTAAAAGGGTAGCATAATAGGAATTTTCAACTAATTTGCGATGAACTTTTAACCCGCCTATTCCATTAAGTCAGGGCATGGTTACTTTAATTAGTGTCCGTCCAGAAAAGAATAACGAGCTGAAATAATAGAAAAAAACCGCCTTTAGGATGGCCTTTTGGGGCAAAGTGTTGTAGTATTGGCTTTTCTACAAGCTATTAATATTACAATACAAAGCCCATAAAGAGGTTACTGCAATGCGCCAAGAAACACACAAACAGCTCCCCCTGGCGGAATCGACACCAGACCATCCCAAGGCGGTAGAGCTGGCTGTTATCAGCCAGATTCTTGACCGAAATCCTATCATATACGAGAGAGCTCTACAAGATCTTACAAATGGGATTAAAAACCCGGGGAAAGGCGCAAAGGGGATGACGGCCGAGCAGGTGGTTCGTGCCGCTATTATCAAGCAGACGGAAGGTTTCAGTTATAAAGAGCTTGCCTTCCATATTCAGGATTCCCGTTGTTACATGAAATTTTGTAATCGTTCACCGGGGGTCAGTTCATCGTAGCTGTTTATGTTTGGCAGGCAGGCTCAGAGTGACAGGTGAGGAAACATCTGCCAACCCTGGTTGAACGATTTAATTTGGCAATGTGTGCGGGAGGATTTCAGGGATTGGT
>JAJRTX010000087.1 GCA_021545665.1 Zetaproteobacteria bacterium | reverse complement strand
TGAGGTATTTCATCGGGTGATTACCTATTATGGCGGGCATGTGGATAAATATATTGGCGATGCATTGATGGCCGTGTTCAATCATCCGGTTGAAGACCCCCTGCATGCCCGTCATGCAGCCAAAGCCGGTCTGGCAATGAATATGGTGTGCCAGGAGCTGGGATTGCTACATACCAACGGTGAACCGATCTCATTCAGAATAGGTCTTAATTGTGGGCAGGCTATTGTTTGTAATATTGGTGCTGCAAAACGCCTGGAGTACACAGTGATGGGCGATACAGTTAATGTTGCGTCACGAATGGGAGGGCTGGGTGAGGGTGGTGAAGTTGTGATGTCCTCGGCAACGTTCAATCGTTTGGGTGAAGGTTTTGTATATGACAGTATTGGAGTTCGTGATATCAAAGGGGTAAGCCAATCCATGGAATGTGGAGTGATCAGGTCTGAAGATGCAGATGTTCGGCGTAATATTTTACATGCTGCAGATCTTGCTTTTGAACAAATTCTGCCAGAGAATATTCATCAGATTTCCGGAGATATCTAGAATATGAATCGTTGTATCGGGTATATCCTGTGTCTCTTGTTGTTGGCCGGTTGCGCAACGACATGGCAGGGGAAAGGCAAGGCTCATGTTGAGTTTCTGAAGAAGAGTAGTGCAGCCTTAGGCTTTACGAGTTCTTATTCCATGGTTAAAAATGATTTTGAACATGGGAGAATCATGAAGGCGCGATCAAGGGTTCTGTCCATGGAAAAGTCGAACCAGGACTATGCCATAGCGCACAAGCTGCTGAGAGAAAAAATAGAGCCGGCACGCAGGCGTTTATTTGAACACTTTCTTGATCAGGCAAAAAGAGCTGAGAAAAAGAAGCTGTGGTCAGATGCTCTGTCAGCCTATAAACAGGCAAAAGATTTTACCATCAAACCTGAAATAATAGAAAAAAGACGGTTGCAAATGGATTATAATCTGCGTCAGCTGCGCCTCAATATTTTACTTAAGCTGCGTCGCCAGGAAGATTATGTATTATTGATGAATCAGAACCGCTATGAATCTCCGCAAGGAGCCAATCCCAAAGATGAAGTGTTTTATCGCAAGCGGAAACAGTATGAAAATGACCTGGATGACAGGGCGGCCAGAACATATCGCGAGGCAAAACGTTATTTTCGTAAGAAGATGCCTGAGATCGCCTATGTCGATATCGAGTCATATTTACGTCTGCAACCTGACTCAGATAGAGGCAAGATACTATTGAAAGAGATCAGAGATGCGATGCCAAAACAGCTGTCTATACCTCCGGTTAATGCTACGGGTACAGCACCACCAAGACAAAAAACCAGAAAAAAGACATTCAGGCAAAAGAAGATTATGAAGAAAACTGTTTCAAGGAAGCCGTCTGCGAATCAGAAGTCGGCTAAGCGGGTGATCATGCCTGATGTGGTTTCTACGGAACAGATTCAGCGTATAATGAAGCATGGTGATTTGTTAAAAGCCAAAAATTATGCTCAGGTATATCGACGTGAAGGAGGTAAAGGCGCTTCCAGATTGTTGGCAACAGTTCAAATGGAAATTGAAAAAAGAGCAGCCGACCTTTTTGCCAGAGGTGGAGCTGCATTTCGTCAGGAGCGTCTTGATCGTGCGATTCATCTCTGGGCTGAAGCAGTTTCTCTGATGCCGGAAGAAAAAGAATATGTAGAAGCTCTTCGTCGTGCCCGCCAATTAAAGGAGCGTTTGACTTTGCTACGTCAGGCAGGGGATGAAAAACCCGCAGTCGTCAAGGAATAAATATGCATGATGCAATTGTATTGTCGCGCAGAACAACGCGAAAGATAATGGTTGGGAATGTTGCTGTTGGTGGAGATGCGCCTGTCGCAGTGCAATCGATGACCAACACGCTGACTTCAGATATCGATGCCACAGTAGGCCAGATTCATCGGCTGGAACTTGCCGGAGCTGATATTGTGCGCGTGTCGGTTCCTGATCCTGATTCGGCTGCAGCGATGCCGGAAATTCTGGCGCAGGTTAATGTGCCGGTTATTGCTGATATACATTTCAGTTATAAAATGGCATTGGCTTCACTGGATGCCGGCGTGCATGGCTTACGTTTGAATCCGGGAAATATCGGTGGACGGGAACGCGTTGAGCGAGTGGTGAAAGCTGCCAGTGAAAGAGATGTTTCGATTCGTATCGGTGTTAATGCCGGTTCACTGGAGAATGAGTTAAATGAGAAATATGGCGAGCCATGTGCTGATGTCATGGTGGAATCGGCATTAAATCATATTCATATTCTTGAAGAGATGAATTTCAATGATATCAAAGTTTCATTGAAAGCCAGCAATATTCCGATGACAGTGACTGCATATCGTAAGCTGGCTAAGCTGGTTGATTATCCATTTCATCTGGGTATTACAGAATCAGGCAGCCTGTTTGGCGGAACGGTAAAATCATCCATTGGTCTGGGTTTGCTTCTGGTGGATGGCATCGGAGATACTATTCGCGTATCGCTGGCTGCAGCACCCGAAGAAGAGGTGCGTGTAGGTTTTGAAGTACTGAAATCATTAGGCTTACGCCATCGAGGTGTAAATCTTATTGCCTGTCCGAGTTGTGCAAGGCAAAAATTTGATGTTATTGATGTGGTTTCGAAGCTGGAGGAAAGGGTGGCACATATTCATCAAAATATGGATGTCGCTGTTATTGGCTGTGTTGTGAATGGGCCGGGAGAGGCCAAAGAGGCACATATGGGCATAACCGGAGGGTATCCGACTCATTTGATGTACAGGGATGGTAAAAAGGCTGACAAAGTGGAATCGAGTGCAATAGTCGATTTACTGGCTGAGGAGATTGAGCAGCGTGCGGAGGTGATCAGACAACATGATGATGGCCAGAGTATTTAATAAAACTGTTGTTGGAGCCTCTCAGAAGCCGGTTTTTTCAAAACTGATACAATTAGAAAGATTAGCCCGGACTATTTATGAATCGGCGTGATGATCGCGCAGGGCATTTATTTGCAACGGATTTTTTCGATGAAGATCGTAGCTATGCTTACGGACGACTGAGAAAAAGTTCGTTGCGGATAAATGAACCAGTGAGAGCACAGCAGTATTCATGAATAGTCCGGGTTAGAGGGTAGGTAAATATGGCTGGAAAAAGTCTGCAAAGTATTCGGGGGATTCATGACGGATTGCCTGATGAGGTCAGATGCTGGCAGCAGGTAGAGCAGGCAGCACGCAAAATTTTCTCCCGTTATGCATACTCTGAGGTTCGTTTGCCTATATTGGAGCCGACAGAACTTTTTGTCCGTAGTATCGGTGAAGAGACTGATATTGTTTCCAAGGAAATGTATGCTTTTACAGATCAGGGAGGGGATCAAATCTGTTTGCGACCGGAAGGTACGGCTGGTGCAGTGCGGGCTTATTTGCAGGGAGGATTAACAAGAGCAGGAGCTCAGCGCTGGTATTATATCGGGCCAATGTTTCGCCGTGAACGACCGCAAAAGGGCAGATTGAGGCAATTCCAGCAGATTGGTGTGGAAACATTTGGTGTGGCCGGCCCAGTTGAAGATGCCGAAGTTCTGGCTATGGCACATGCCTTTTTATTTGAGTTGGGCATTGCAGAATTACGACTTGAGATTAATTCCCTGGGCTGTCCTGAATGTCGCCCCGCATATCGTAATATGTTGGTTGCCTACCTGAAAACCAGAATTGAAAAACTATGTGACACCTGCAAAGAACGTGTTGAGAAAAATCCATTGCGCGTACTTGATTGCAAGTTGGAAAGTTGCCAGAAAGAGTTGGTGGATGTTCCGGAAATGGAAGGTCATTTGTGTGAAAAATGTGAGGCTCATTTCAATGGCCTAAGGCAAGGGCTGGATGTACTGGAAGTTCCTTATGATGTGAGCCCACGCATTGTTCGTGGTCTTGATTATTACAATCGCACGGCCTTTGAGGTGGTTACTGATCAGTTGGGTGCACAGGGCACAGTGCTGGCAGGTGGGCGTTACGATGGTCTGGTTCAGGAATTGGGTGGCCCTGCTACGCCGGCAATTGGTTTTGCCGCTGGTATTGAGCGCCTGGCAATGCTGCTTGATAACAATGAGAACCCAGGGCCGGAAATTGCAATGGTTGCCATCGGTGCGTCTGTATTGGTTTATGCGTTACAACAGGCTGCTATATTGAGATCAGCTGGTCTTTCGGTTGTATTTTGTGGTGGAGGCAGTGCCAGACGCCAGTTTAAGATGGCAGACAGGGAGGGAGCCAGATTTGTTGTTGTCATTGGCGAAGATGAAATGCATGCAGCCCAACTGACACTCAAGGATATGATGAGCGGTGAACAGAGCCAATTCGCAATCTCAGCACTTATAGAGAAGCTGGTGTAAACACCTTCAGGTGTGAGAATTATGATAGCCGGTAACAGTCCGGCATCTGGCAGCGGTTATTTAACGCTATTCTTTACCTGAGTTTTTGCTGCTGTCTGCATCTTCACCCGTTACCCAGCCTGCACTGGTGTCCCAGGCAGATTCCATTGTGGCACAAGATGAAAGTAGAAAGAGTGATACAATCAAAGCTATGGCAAAACGCATGGTTCATACCTCCTTATATTATAAAGGATATTGCAATGACTCTAACGGGGAGGCTGGCCAAGAGCCAGTCTGAGTATAGTCAATATATAACCTGATTTATGAATAAGCCCGGTTATATGCCTTCTCCGAAGTTAACCCGGTCACTGTCGGCGAAAACAGGAGTGCTGAGATATTTTTCGCCGCCATCCGGGAAAATGGTCACAATTTCGCCTGGCTTATCTGCTTCGGCCAGTCTTTCAGCCACATTCAGAGCCGCTGCCAGCGCACAACCACAAGACTGACCGGAAAGAAGGCCTTCTTCTAATGCCAGTTGTTGCGTATAATCATAGGCTATATCGGTGTTAATGCCGATTTTTTCATCGTGTATGCTGGCATCATAAATGCCCGGCACAATGCTTGATTCAATGTGTTTCAGGCCTTCTATACCGTGGAATGGTGAATCAGGTTCGGCAGCAATGATCTGCACATCGGCATTCATTCTTTTCAAATAACGTCCGGTTCCAACCAATGTGCCTGAAGTACCAAGCGAGGCTATAAAATGGCTTATTCTACCTTTCGTGTCGCGCCAGATTTCAGGTCCTGTGGATTCTTCGTGAGCACGGGGATTAGCCGGGTTATTATATTGATCCGGTTTAAAATAAAGCTCCGGATTTTCCTCGTAAAGGTGACGGGCAACAATAATGGCTCCATCAGACCCTTCCAGCGGGTCGGAAAAAATAAGCTCGGCACCAAAGGCCCGACAGATACGTTTACGTTCATCCGATACATTACCGGGCAAGACCAGACGAACACGAAAACCCATGCAGGATCCAATCATCGCCAGAGCAATGCCGGTATTACCACTGGTTGAGTCGAGAATAATTTTACCTTTCTTAAGTTGTCCATTTTCCAGCCCTTCACGAATCATCCATAACGCAGGCCTGTCTTTTACCGAGCCGCCAGGATTAAAACGCTCAAGCTTTGCATGGATACGAATATTTTCCGGCAAATGGCTGGTGATTTTTTGAAGTTGAACCATGGGCGTGTTGCCGATTAAGTCGAGAAGTGCTGTCAATTCTACCGCCTTTGCTATATTCACTTTACTCAGGGTTTCTATGATTTCCCACCGAGCTGGTTCAGGATCGTTGTATTATCATTTTGCTCAAATGACCAGATTAAATTTTGGCGATGAAATAAATAGTCCTGCAGTTTTTTCGGGTTTACACCTGCTTCACGCAGGCTGCGAAGTGTCGTTGCCCCGTAGCGTTTGGCAAGTCTTTCTCCATCAGTACTGCAAAGCAAGGGATGATGAATGTAAGTTGGCTGGTAGAGACCGAGCAGTTTTTGCAATAGACAATGGATGCTTGTACTGCCCCGAATATCTTCACCCCGGATCACATGTGAAATATTCTGAGCTGCATCATCTATAACAACAGAAAGATGGTAGCTGAAGGATATATCCTTGCGACCAATGATCACATCATGGCTGATCTGCACAGCATATGTATTGCCTGAATCATCCGTCCAGTAAAGGTTCCCGGCACAACTATCGAGAGCTTTCCGGATATCTATTCGCCATGCGAAGGCTTCATTCAACATGCGTTCTTCCTGCTCATGCAGGCTCAATTCCCGACAAATTCCGGGGTACAAT
Source organism: Zetaproteobacteria bacterium (assembly GCA_021545665.1). The sequence goes on along the minus strand of JAJRTX010000087.1, from coordinate 14,960 downwards.
GCTGTTCTATCCTCAGCATGGGGAGCCATACCCATATGCTCCATTTCAAGTCGAATGCTTTTACGCGAACAAAAGCAAGGGTAAATCATATCCATATCGCGTAATTTCTTAATAGCCTGCCCGTATTCCATAAGATGTCGGCTTTGTTGGCGGACAGGATCAGGCCAGTGTAGTCCCAGCCATTGCAGGTCTTCGAGGATGGCTGTTGTAAATTCGCTATGGCAGCGTTTATGGTCAATATCTTCAATGCGTAACAGAAGTTCAGCCTGATTTTTTTTAGCCCAATTAGCACAGTATAATGCTGAATATGCATTGCCGACATGCAACAGGCCAGTTGGACTGGGGGCAAAGCGGGTGCGCAGCTGCATCTGTTCAGCTGCTCTTCAGAATGGGGATTTTTTGTTTGATGCCGGCGGTAGAACCAGAGGTTGTCCCTCCTGAATACGTTCAGGTCGAACCAGCATTTTTATCTCATCACCGGCCATGAATTGAAGGTCATTGTGTGGAATATGACTCTGACCATTCCGGACAATGGTGATGGGTTGTATACCATGCAGAATTCGCACATCAGTCATGCGATGACCTATCAGTGGTGAATCCGGATCGATATAACGTGATTCATAAAGCAGGCGTTTACGATAGGCCTGATCGTTCCAGTACGTGTAGTTATATGGTTTGGCAAACAACCGCCTTGTTTGCAATTGGTGAATCAGGCTGGCGTGTTTTTCCTCATCGTCTTCCTGCAAGGCGATATAGATGGCCGGGATATGAAAATTATCATGTGCCAGACGGGCAATATGAAGATTGTGATCGGATGAACCAGTCATAATTACGGCACTGCCTATTTCCTCCGCATGAACGAGTTCCCAGTAAAACGGATCCAGTGCATTGCCGCATATGGCATAATAACCGGAATGTTTAAGGCGGGTGACAACTTCAGAGTTAAGATCAAGAAACCTTACTTCACGGTCTTCACCCAGTGCCCGTCCAAGTTCGGCTCCGATCTGTCCCCCGCCAATAATCAGAACCGAACGTTCATCTCCCCCATCAATAGCGAGAAATTTCTTGAGTGGTTTGGCCAGCAGGCTGTAGCTGAGTATAGAGGCAATAATAATGATATAGGCCAGCGCCATCATCATTTCACTTTGTTCATGGCCGTTTTCCTGCAGAATCAGAGCGAACAGGGATGTAATTGCAGCTGCGATTACACCACGTGGTGCCATGGTAGCCAGATAGGCGCTTTCATTGCGTGACAGGCGGCTGCCCAGTGTGGACAGCAGCGCAATCAATGGTCGGGCAAACAGTGCCAGGATAAAGAAAATAACCAGCCCTTGCCACAGATAGTCATACATAAGACCTAAATCCAGCTGCCCTGCCAGCAAAACAAACAAGACTGAAATAAGCAGCATTGAGAGGCTGCCCTTAAAATGCTTAAGCCGTTGAAGATCCGGGATCTCCATGCGTTGCAGCGTTGCTCCCATCATTAGCATGGTGAGAAGACCAGCCTGTGAACTGATACTGTCGGCCAGCAGGAAAAGGCCCCAAGCCGATGTTAGTGTTACGATAGTCCGGATTTCAATGTCTCTTGCCCATTTGCTTGCCAGTATGAGGGGAAGTAAACGGCCACCTGCCATGCCTATGGCGGCACCAACAGCAATCTTCTCAATAATATCCTGAGCAAATGTTGTAACTGACATGTCCGGTGTCAAAGCAAATTGCAACATGACAATGGCCAGAATGGCACCGATAACATCGATCAACATGGCTTCAGCTGTTAACACCTGGGAGATATGGCGTCCCAATCGCAATTGCTGAAGTAATGGCAGGATTACAGAAGGGCCGCCAACTGAGACAAGGGCACCCAGTAGCAGAGCCAGAGGCCAGTTCAAACCGGCAACAAAATGTGCTGCAGCCCCTCCAATCAGAGTGGTCAGTAAAGGACCAAAGACAACCAGACGTCCCACTACCCAGCCGTTCTTGCGAAGGGCTTTCAGATTCAGGTTCAGGCCACCTTCAAACAGAATAATAGCAAGCCCCAGTTCGATCAGGGTATGTAAGGCAGGTTTGATGGTTTCTATATGCAGTGCATGTAGTCCAAACGGGCCAAGTGCCATGCCGGCAAGCAACCACAATAGTATGGGTGGAAAGCGAAAGCGGCTTGCTACCATTTGCGCTGATGTAGCAATCAGGACGGCTATAACAAAAGTGGTTGTTGGTGTAACTGTTTCAGGAAACATCGAAGTGAAGCTGACGCCATGTGCAAATCACGGCAAGCTGTTTCGTCTATCCCTGTCCGGATCATTTCTGATGATGAAGCATGCCTGATGGCATTCCCGGTGCTATCATGCCGTGCCGTTTGCAAAAAAACATGGAGGAATTGACCGTAAGATGAATGTGATAGAACGAAATAGTGTATTTTCCCTGGCTGGCATTTATGGCTTGCGCATGTTGGGGCTGTTTCTCATTTTGCCTGTCTTTGCGTTATATGCAGAAGGTTTGGAGGGCGTGACACCGACATTAATCGGACTGGCTCTGGGTGCCTATGGATTTACCATGGCCATGCTGCAAATTCCGTTTGGATGGCTTTCTGATTGCATAGGACGTAAACCGGTCATCACTGCCGGGCTGTTGATTTTTGCGTGTGGCAGTGTGGTTGCAGCGATGGCTGATTCAATTTGGGGAGTGATTCTTGGAAGAACATTGCAGGGTGCCGGGGCAATTGCTGCTGCCATGATGGCTCTTCTGGCGGATCTTACCCGTGAAGAAGTGCGTACCAAAGCTATGGCGATTGTCGGCATGACCATTGGTGCATCATTTACAGTAGCTCTGATGGCCGGGCCGTTGCTTGGTGTCTGGATCGGTGTGGATGGTATTTTCTGGCTCACTGCATTACTGGCGTTGCTTGGTATTGCGGTGCTTTATCTGTTTGTTCCTGATCCTGCTCATTTGAGTCAGCATCGTGATGTTGAGACGTTGCCGGGTGAATTTGGCCGTATTTTGGGGAATGTACAACTGCTGCGTCTGGATGCCGGCATTATGCTGCTACATGCTATCATGACAGCAATGTTTATCGGACTGCCCTTTGTTCTCCGTGATCACCTTGATTTTCCAGCGATGCAACACCCATGGGTTTATTTGCCGGTATTGCTGGTGGCTGTGGTGTTTATGATTCCTTTAATTATTGTGGCTGAAAAGAAGGAGAAGATGAAACAGGTGTTCCTTATTTGTATCAGCCTGATCACTGTGGCCTGCATATTATTGGCAATATGGCATGATTCTATAGTCAGTGTTGTGGCAGGCTTGTTGCTCTTTTTTATAGCTTACAACGTGTTGGAGGCGACACTGCCCTCCCTGATTTCACGCATGGCTCCCATTGATGCCAAGGGGACAGCTATGGGCGTCTATTCCACATCACAGTTTTTTGGCGCATTTGTTGGCGGAACGGCTGGCGGATGGTGTTATGGTCTGTTTGATGTACAGGGGGTCTTTCTGGGCTGTTCCCTGCTTGCTTTGTTGTGGCTGCTCATTGCATTTGGCATGCAAATGCCTGTGATGCGCTCGGCTATCATGGCGCATGTTGATTCTGATGTGAATGCTGAAGAGCTGGAAATAGAAATTTTGGCATTGGCAGGTGTTTTTGAGGCCAGAGTAGTACCGGAAGAGAACACCGCATTTCTGAGGGTTGATAAAAAAGTATATGATCCGGATGCACTTGATGCATTATTGAAAGTGGTTAAAGCATAATGGCACAACCATACTTTAGCCCAGCTATCAAACGGCCTGTCTTGCTAATCGTGATGGATGGCTGGGGCATGGGTTCAGGCGGCCCCGAGGATGCTGTGTCTCGGGCAAATACACCGGTATTTGATCATTTGTGGAAAGAATATGCACATACTCATTTGCTTACACATGGCCCTTATGTCGGTCTGCCGTCGGGCAAGGATATGGGTGGATCGGAGGTCGGGCATCTGACCATGGGAGCCGGTTGTATTCTGGAGCAAGGGTCGACGCGTATTAACCATGCCATTCACGATGATTCTTTCTTTCAGTCTGAAGCTATTCAGCAGGTAATGAAAGTGGGGGATACAGATAATACCCTGCATCTGCTTGGCTTGCTCTCCGATGGGAACATCCATTCGCATTTGTCTCATTTCAAGGCCTTGATCAATTATGCTTTTGAACAGGGTGTCAGACGTTTACGTGTGCATGCATTACTGGATGGACGCGATGTTGGCATTCAAACAGCGCAAAAATATGTCTGCGAACTGGAAGAGGCTTTCAGCTATATCAATTCTCATACCGGTTTTGATTACTGCTTTGCCTCAGGTGGTGGTCGCGAACAGATTATTATGGATCGTGATCAACAGTGGTCTAAAGTGGCTGAAGGCTGGAATTTGATGGTGCATGGCAAAGGTGAACAGCGGTTTCCATCCATGCTTGCGGCAATTGATTTCTTCCGTACAGCGCGGGTTGGGCTGGTTGATCAGGACATGCCCGGTTTTGTTATTGTCGATAATAAAGATCGGCCAGTTGGTTTGGTTGTTGATGGTGATGCGGTGGTCATGGTCAATTTCCGGGGAGATCGCGCCATCGAAATCACCGAAGCCTTTCAGGTTGATGATTTTGATGGCTTTGATCGAGGTAAGCGCCCGAGCATTACCTATGCAGGTATGATGGTCTATGATGAAGACCGCAATCTGCCGGCGCTGCAAATCATGGGGCCAACACGGGTGGAGAACCCGTTTGGCAAACGCCTTGTGAAGCTGGGGATTAAACAATTTCGCCTGACTGAAACGCAAAAATATGCTCATGTAACCTTCTTTTTCAATGGTGGTTATCGCCAGCCACTGGATGCCGCCATCGAAGATTATATTCTGATTCCATCCGACAGGGGGATCTCATTCTCCGATGCGCCGCAGATGAAAGCCCCGGATATTGCAGCTACAGCCGTGAAGCTGATTGAATCAGGCCAATATGGCTTTGGACTGATCAATCTTGCCAATGCCGATATGGTTGGTCACTGTGGAGAAATGAGGTCGGCAATCACTGCTGTTGAGGCAGTAGATGCGGCAGTGGGACAGATTGTAGAGGCGCTTGGGAAAGCAGGCGGTTGTGCCCTGATCACGGCTGATCACGGCAATGCTGAAGAGATGAAAGTTATGGCGGGAGATGGCAAGCTTGAACCTTCAACCAGGCATTCGATTAATCCCGTTCCCTGTATTTTATTTGATCCGGCCTTCGATGGCTCTTATCGATTGCGTCAGGCCACAGATACGGATGATGTACAAATAACTCCCGGCCTGTCACATCTTGCTGCCACATTGTTTGAAATGATGGGAGAAAGTGTCCCTGAAGACATGAATCCTTCTCTTATCGAAGCGAATTGAGGCCGGATGGAATGGCAGGGGAAACTTTGCCCTGACTACGAACAAATAACAGTTGCAGTTTTGTCTGTTTGCGGAGAATATAGCTCTGTTGGTTCCCTTAAACAGGAGTGATTCATGGAACAGTTTGATCAGATTGCATCAATCATTGCCCTGACCATGGGTGCAGCCTGGGCCAGTGGCATCAACCTGTATGCTGCGATTTTCATGCTTGGTTTTATGGGATCAACGGGTAGTATTGATCTGCCCCCCGGCTTGGAAGTTCTTAGCGACCCTGTGGTACTTATCGCTGCCGGTGTGATGTACTGCGTTGAATTCTTTGCTGATAAAATTCCCGGTATTGATTCAAGCTGGGATCTTATGCATACCTTTGTCCGTATCCCGGCTGGTGCCATGCTGGCTATGGGGGCGGTAGCTGAAATGGAACCAGCAGTAGGTCTGGCCGCTGGCATACTGGGCGGTGGACTGGCCGCAGCAACCCATGTGACCAAGGCCGGATCACGGGCTCTGATCAATACTTCTCCCGAACCGTTCAGCAACTGGACTGCTTCCATTCTGGAAGATGTGGCCGTGGTGGCCGGTTTGTGGACAGCTCTGAATCATCCGGTGCTATTCATTATTCTTCTGATTCTGTTTGTTTTGTTGATGATCTGGTTGCTACCAAGACTGTGGCGTGGCATCAGGGCTGTTTTTCGAAAAATACGTAACTTTTTCAGAGGCAGGAATGAGCCGCCATCTCCGCCTCCTGATCCTTTGGCGGGAGCGCAGCAGATTCAGTCTCCGATGCTCACCGACATAAAAGGTTCATCTGATCATAAGTAGGCGGCATTAACATGAGGCTGACAACACGCTTGTAATTGTTAATCACTCTTTTGTGGTGACCTATGGAACTGATACCATAATATTTACAGCAAGCATGTTGAGTTTTCTCAAAAAATACATCATAGAAGTTTTTTCTGTGAATTTCGTAGCAAAGGTTGTCGGATTTTACATATATAAAGCGGGCATCCACTGATCAAGGATAGACAAGGGTATGGCAAGCCGGACAGCCGATTTGGGGGTATCCGAAACAAGCAATCCCTTTTCAATGAGTCTGGCCAGCACTTTTCTGGCCTGAACCGAGCCCTTGCCAGTCAGTTCTGCCGCTTTCCCCCGTTGAAATTCACCGGAGAGCAATATTTCACGCAGCAGATTCCATGAACCGGGTAATAGCCTTTTAGCATCCGTTTCATGAGTGCAATAACGACTGACGCGTAACTGCAAGTCCTTTGGCTGTAAGGTTTCAAGCATGCAATCCACTTGATCGATACAGGCATCCAGAAAAAAATTACAGAATCTGCCAAGCGATCTCTGTGACAAGGTATAACAGCCATGAAGTGCCTTGTAGTGGGGTTTGTCTGCCGCCTTCAATAGCCATTTATAATCAGCAGATTTCTTTGCCAGTCCCCGTGATAGCAACCAAAGGCTGCTATCTATGCCCAGCTGTTTAAAACAGGCATGGGACATCAGCCGGGTCAGGAATTCGTTCCTGTCGCTAAATGGATGTATCCAGATAAACCTGTGATGTGCAGCCGCAACAGCTATGACTTGTCGAACTCTTGAATGCAAAAGTGGATCATATACCTGTTCAAAATGAGTAAGAAGGGCGTCAACCGCTTCATGTTCCGGAATCATATGTGTGCCGTGCTGAATAGAAGTTTTACGAGTGCTGCCCGGAATTATTTTATTTAGATTGTCAGTACACAACATGCTTTCTGGCAGGCGTTGATAAAACGCCTTATGTATCCACAAGGAAAACGCTTTGGAAAAAGCATTATATGGTGCTTCATCATTGTCTATCAAGGCCTGAACCTCAATGCGGGCCATAATTTCTTTCTGAATATTCCGTTTTTCCTCCGAGCTGTCGAAATCTGCATGCAATACTCTTTCAATATCAATTGCCTGTATGTCAATGCCATCGATTACACTGCCATAATAACAGTCCATAGAGCAGACCAGATCAGCTACGGCAAGTTTTACATCGGCATTCAGCATGCCAGCAAGGGTGTTTGACTTTGCAATCAGATCAACGGCCTTGTCGGACAGTTCTCGACAGTCTTCAGGCATCATGGGTTCCATTTCAGAGAGCTTCATAATGTCGATACTAATAGAGGGTATATATTAAGTAAAATAAAAGATATAATAATTTATATAGCTATATAGTGTCGATAATAATGTCGATATCATTATAAGCCGGAATCTGCTAATCAGATGTAAGGCAGTGAGTCATGAACTGATCAGTGCTTCCTTAATCATGGTCTTGATTCTTGTCAGTATGACGGGGAGCCGGAATCGGGATATGAACGCTAACACCCGGCAGTGGCCGGACATGAACAGAGCAGCTCACGAAAGAAATCAGTAGCGCCATCAGAATCAGTCTCATAATCACATCCGTTCGGAAATGGGCTGGAGAGGGGCAGTTACTCGCCGCCCACGAGTTTTTCAAATGATCCTCTTAATAAACAGTATGCCAATATAACCAGCACAAAAGTCTGTGTCTGGTCAGACAGGCGATTGAGGGATGTCTAACAAGAGTTGCCCCCGAAGTTCTGCAAGCGCATGGGATGGCGATCCGTGTCCGGGCGGTGTTGTCATGGTATGACTCCGGGGATGATGGCCTCCCGTTGTCAGGGCAATACAGCCGGATAACCCGATTACCGCGATAAGGCAGAGTAATATATACAGATTCTTCATCGAACATCTCCTGTAGCAATTACGACTATAGCTGTTCTACAAGATACAAACAGTAAAATTGGTACTTGCCCCGGAATTAATCTTCCTGGTGATGCCCTGTTTGTTTCTTTTGAAAATTGCGCCAGCCTAGGAGTCTGTCGGACTTATGGAAAATCTACTGCGCGGCAGGGATGGCGGCCCAAAATAGCCTGATTTATCGTTACATAGCTACCGCTATGCGCCTCAAAATCATGCTGTTTTTGACTCACCTCCCCACCTGCTCGTTACAACGCCCCAAAGTCCGACAGGCTCCTAGCCAGATACAAATAGAGCCCACACCAGCAGTCAAGGCAACGAGTGCCCACGCGGCATAAAAACAGAAGATCAGTGCGGCCAGTAGCAAGGCGCCGCCGATATGTTCCCATGGTGATCTGGCATCCATGTCAGCCATCTACTCCGTTGATCGTGATTTGTTTTTCCATAACACAGTAATTATAGCAGATGATTTCTGTTTCGGGGCATTGAGTTAATGTGAAACAAACAACGCTCCTGTATGATTTATTTCAGCGGACTGGTTTCTCAACTGTTTTCCCCTGCTGGTGCTTGTTGCCACTGCTTATCGCCGGGGCTCTTTTCAAATTCACATGGTTTAAAGGCTTCATCGGTGAAGTGATGGTCAATATGGTGGTCCGGTTATTTCTGAATAAAAACGATTACCACCCGATCAATTATGTCACCGTTCAGATCGAAGTTGGTGCCAGCCGCAAAAGGAAGGCGTCCTCTTTTGCTGGGAGGCACTGCTTTCATCCCAATATGGAAATAAATTGACAGTTACCATAATGGTAACTATAGTTTGCGGGTGCTGTGAAGGAGAACCGGATTAGTGAGACTCATTGGACGAGACAAACTGCGGACTTTCGGGCAAAAGCATGCCAATGCAAAGAAGGCGCTGGATGCATGGTTTCACGAAGCAGAAAACAATCTTTGGCAAACGCCACAGGACATAAAGAGAAGATATAGCAGTGCAGATTTTCTGGCTGATAATCGGGTTATCTTTAATATCAAAGGTAATCATTACCGGCTGGTCGTAAAAGTGCGCTATCAGAATGGCATCGTGGTAATCGAATGGGTGGGGACTCATGCCGAATACGATAAAAAGTCATTCTAAAGGAGGAATGCGATGTATTTGAAAGTGATCAAAACTGATACTGAACATCAGCAGGCCGTCGTGGCTCTGTCTGCACTGATGGATAGCAACCCTGTAGAAGGTAGCAATGAAGCTGATCAGCTGGATGTGCTTTCCCTGCTGATCGAGTCTTATGAAGAAGTTGCTTTCCCTATCGATCTTCCCGGGCCGGTCGAAGCCATTCGCTTTCGTATGGAGCAACAAGGTTTAAACCAGAAGGATATGATCCCTTATTTCGGATCAGCCGCCCGCGTATCTGAAGTGCTCAATGGCAAACGTCCGTTGAGTGTGAACATGATGCGCAATCTGAACAGGGAACTGGGTATTCCGGCTGAAGTGCTGCTGCATGAAGCCGGGGCTGAATTGCCGATCAATGAGGGTCAGTGGGATCAATCAGTGCTCAAGGCTATGGCGAATCGAGGTTATTTCGATGGATTCAAAGGGTCGATTCAAGAACTAAAAGAGTATGCGGGAGAGTGGATTGCTCGATTTGCCAATCTGGTGCCCGGCATTCCACAAACTGCTCCGGCATTGCTGCGCACTACGGCCCATCAGCGCACTGGCAGCAAACAAGTCGATACTCTGGCCTTGTGGGCCTGGCAGACCCGTGTGCAGCAAAAGGCTGTGGAAGGAGCGCTGGCCAATTCATTCGTGCCCGGCACCGTTGATCTGGATTTTATGCGTCGTCTGGCGGAGGAATCATGGGCCGAAAGCGGCCCTGTTCGTGCCCGTGAGTTTCTGAATCATCATGGAGTCCATCTTATTGTAGAGCCTCATCTGCCAAGAACCTATCTGGATGGTGCTGTGATGTGTGATGCAGCAGGGCATCCCATTGTGGCGCTCACGCTGCGCTATGATCGTGTGGATAATTTCTGGTTCACTCTGATGCACGAACTGGCGCATGTAGCTTTGCATCTGGATGATGCCAGGGTATTTATTGATGATCTTGATAGCAAAGGTGAAGTGGATGTAATCGAAAGCGAAGCCGATGAACTGGCCTGTGCAGCACTGATCCCTGCCGAAGAGTGGAACAAAACGGAAATCATGACTGAGACTGACATTCACGACCTCGCCCGCAAACTGAATATCAGTCCCGCTATTGTGGCTGGCCGCTGGCAGCGTGAAACAGGTAGCTACCGCAAGTTCGCCAAACTTCTCGGACGCGACCAGGTGCGTTGCCAATTCGATGCCTGAAAAAATAAATGCAAGGTGAAAGTCAGTTTTGGTGGGTGCTCCCACTGTTCATCATCCCCGCCCTTTTCAAACAACTCAAATCCGCGAAACCCCGGCAAACGTAAAGTGAAAAAGTAACTCATGATCGCCATGCCTGAAAGTGAATGAATGGATATATAGTGAGCAAGGCGTACCGTGTAGCCTGATTATCCGGTTGGAAGATACGGCTGGCATCCGAGGAGCGAGCATTATGGGCAAGGAACAGAAGAGCAACAGAGAGGGCAAGAAGGTGGCAGCCAAAACCCCGAAAGAGAAGAGAGCTGCGAAGAAAGCCAAAAAGAATGCCTAGGCCGGAGAACATCTGATCTGAAAGAATAGGGGGCCATGCAAGCCCCGGCCTCTCAACTCTTTGTCCCCCAAACGGGGGCAGCATTTAATTTCTAATGCTGTTATGATGTTGCCATAGCAATGGATGCACTAGGGGAGCAGGAGCAAACTACCCCTATGGTTTAAGTTTTAATGATCAACTTCAGCTCATTATTTTCGCAGCTGCTTTCCTCGTTCTGGTGGGTGTTACCGCTGCTTGTCATAGCAGCGCTGTTCAAGTCAGCCTGGTTCAAAGGATTCATCGGTGAAGTCATGGTCAACATGGATGCCCGGTTATTTCTGAATAAAAATGATTACCACCTGATCAAAAACGTCACGATACCTACCGAAGATGGTACCACCCAGATTGATCACATCATCGTTTCCCGCTTTGGTGTGTTTGTGGTGGAAACCAAAAATATGAAAGGTTGGATTTTCGGCAGCGCAAATCAGAAGCAATGGACGCAGCAAATCTACAAATCCAAACATCGCTTCCAAAATCCACTGCGCCAGAACTACAAACATACCAAAATCCTTGAGGCCGCACTTGGGAAAACCCGGAGAAGCTGTTTTCCGTTGTCGTATTCGTCGGCGGCAGCACCTTCAAGACTGTCATGCCCGAAAATGTCACCAAGGGCTGCGGTTACATCCGTTACATCAAAGCAAAGACGCAGAATCTGCTAAGGGAATCAGAGGTGCAGCAGATCATTCAACAGATCGCTGATGGCCGCCTGAAACCCTCGATCAAAACCAGTCGTCAGCATGCCAAACATGTGCGCGAAATAGTGACCGCAAAAACTGAAGTGAAAGCCCCGCAGCCGGTTTCAGTATCGTCAAAAGCATGCCCGAAATGCGGTAGTGAAATGGTGCTGTGCACTAGCAAAAAAGGCCCGAAATCCGGCAACCAGTTCTGGGGCTGCTCGACTTTCCCCAAATGCAGGGCAATTGCAGAGATAGGATAAATCTATTGCTGGAAGCAGCTGCAACAAATCTCTCAAGAAAACAAAGTGTTTACCGATATGGTAAACATGTTTATATTTCAGAAATCTCATGGAAATAGAATTTGCATCTCCGAGTCTAAAAAAGCTTTGCGAGCAAAGCAGGCTTATGAATAGAAAGCTTGGAGCTGTTTGCGCCCGAAGATTACGGACTCGTTTGGGAGATTTACTGGCAGCCACAACACTTGCTGAAGTTACAGCGGGGAGGCCACATCCATTAAAAGGGGAATGGGAAGGCAGATTTGCTCTCGATCTACATGGTGGAATAAGGCTTGTTTTTAAGAGCATCGATGTGCCAGTGCCGGTAAATGAAGATGGTTCAATTGCCTGGGAAAAAGTTACCAAGATTCAGATTGTTTTTGTAGGAGACTATCATGACTGATTTAAGCGCCACATTTTCTCCTGACTGGATTTCAGTTCCCGGAGATACAATATTTGATTTAATAGAGGAAAAGGGTTGGTCTCAGGCCGAATTTTCAAAAAGAATCGCCTATACTACCAAGCATGTTAGCCAGTTAATCAATGGAAAAGCCCCGATTACTGAAGATACTGCATTAAAGCTGGAGCATGTATTGGGAAGCACAGCGCGCTTTTGGCTAAACCGGGAAGTGCAATACAGAGAGGTTCTGGCTCGCACTGCTGCACTAGCAAAGCTGGAAGATGATGTGGATTGGCTTAAAGAGCTTCCCATTAATCATATGATGAAATTTGGCTGGATTACCAAACGTGCGTCCAAACCTCAGCAAGTTTCAGAGTGCTTATCTTTCTTTGGTGTGGCATCTGTTGACTCCTGGTGCAATCAATATGCAGGGCCATTGGCCGCGTTCAGGGCATCAGACGCATTTGAGAAGAAACCCGGCGCGGTAGCAGCTTGGCTCAGGCAAGGCGAACGGGTTGCAACTGAAATTGCTACAAAGCCTTTTGATAAGAAATTATTTAAAGAAATATTGCTTGAACTTAGACAGCTGACAGCAGAACCAGATCCATCAATATTTATTCCTCAGCTGGTAGATCTATGTGCAAAAGCTGGTGTGGCAGTTGTTTTAGAGCCTTCCCCTGCCGGTTGCCCTGTAAGCGGAGCAACGCGCTGGATAGCAAAGGACAAAGCGCTATTAATGCTAAGCCTTCGTCATAAAACAAATGATCATCTTTGGTTTTCACTGTTTCATGAGGCTGGCCATCTTTTATTGCATGGAAAAAAGATGTTGTTCATTGAAATGAAAGGGCTGGATGGCGCACATGAAAATGAAGCTGATAAATTTGCATGTGATTTCTTGATCCCTCTCGGGCACAAAGAACGTTTAACAATGCTGAGCCACACTAAATCCGATATTATCAATTTTGCCAAAGAGCTTGGAATTGCGCCCGGAATAGTCGTTGGCCGCATGCAAAAAGAAAAAATGTTGCCTTGGCCCACAAAACTAAATGCATTGAAAGTAACTTATGAATGGAATTAATGGATCAACAAAGTATTGGCTGGAAAATAACAATAACGAAGCTTGGCACGGTGCTGGCACCGAAACCAGTTCAACTACCCATATGTCAAGTCAGGCACCATTGTCAGGGAAATTTGTGAAATGCAGAGGCTTGTTGAAAAGCATAAACCCGAATTACTGGAGGCATGGAATGAATACTTTAGCAATTGAAGTGCAGCCCATTGCAGAGCATATACATTTTTCCGAATCAGAACTCATGGTTTACCTGGCAGATGGCCGAACTATATCAGTGCCAATTGCCTGGTTCGCCAGCCTGTCCAATGCAACAGAAGCACAACTTCAGGATTATGAACTTCTGGGCAACGGCGAAGGTATTCATTGGCCGCAACTGGATGAGGACTTGAGTGTGAAAGGGCTGCTGCTGGGTTTCCATTAACGTGATTGATTTGTGGGCATTGTTTGCCCAACTGTTGGCCACTTATTGGTGACTGTTGGCGCTGTTTATCTGTTTATCGCCGTGACCCTGTTCAAATCAGCATGGTTCAAGGGTTTTATCGGCGAAGTGATGGTCAATATTTCTGCCCGCCTTTTTCTGAATAAAAATGATTGCCACCTGATAAAAAATGTAACCATCCCGACAGAGAATGGTAGTGGCTGTCCAAAAAGGGAAGCGTCCCCTTTTGCTGAACAGCGTTCCTGACTTCATTGATTCGCATAACGTTATGCGTTATGGTTGCGCATGATTACTGGTTTTGCGTCGAAGGAAACAGAAAAGATATGGCGTGGTGAGGTTTCACGCCGTTTGCCGCGCAATATCCAGCAGGTTGCATTGCGCAAACTGTTCATGCTCGACAAAGCACAGACACTTGATGATCTGCGCATACCGCCAGCCAACAGGTTAGAAGTATTGAAAGGAAAAAGAAAAGGCCAACACAGCATTCGCATCAATGATCAGTGGCGGATTTGTTTTATTTGGCAAGTCACAGGCCCGAATCGGGTTGAAATCGTAGATTACCATTAGGAGGTAACGATTATGGAGAAGCTGGATAATATCCACCCCGGAGAAATCCTGTTGGAAGAATTTCTTACACCGATGGGCATCAGCCAGACAAAACTGGCCAATACAATGCTGGTCTCGCCCCGCCGCATCAATGAGATTGTACTGGGAAAACGCGCTATAACGGCTGACACAGCGCTACGATTAGCCAAGGTGCTTGGCACATCCGTGCAGTTCTGGATGGGGCTTCAGGATGAGTATGAGTTGAGAGAAACGCTTCCTTCAATTCAGGACAAGCTAGAGCAGTTACACCTGCTTGCGGCCTAGGCTCAGTGTTGCATTGCAAGACGCGACCCCATTACGTCTTTGCCTGATGAAATCCGCGAAACAAGACCTGACCCCACCCCCTTGAAACAGCGGTTCAGAAAATCATTCTACAGATCGCCGATGGTCGCCTGAAGCCATCCATCAAAACCCATATTCAGCATGCCAGGCATGTGCGTGAAATCGTGGTAGCAAAAAATGAACCGGCAAAGTCATCTGCCATCAAGTCATGTCCGGAATGCGGCAGTGAAATGAAATTGCGCACCGCCAAGAAAGGCCCGAAAGCTGGCAATCAGTTTTGGGGCTGCTCGGCATTTGTCAATCAGCGCCCAAAATTGACCCCCCATCAGCGTCTAATTTTGACCCCCCTAAATCATGCTCGAT
>JAJRTX010000086.1 GCA_021545665.1 Zetaproteobacteria bacterium | reverse complement strand
TGGGCACATGAGTTTGAAACCTTGACTGATTGAAATTGGTGTGGAAGAAATACCGGCCGGTGTCGCTCCTCGTATGGGGGAAGCTCTTCAGAAAGCAGTTTCAAAACTGCTTTCTGATGCAAATATTGCGGCAGAAGGCTTACAACTAGGCGTATCACCACGCCGCCTGCTCATTCATTCATCCGCCTGCCCTGTGGGGCAGGATGATCGTCAGGAAACCATCTGGGGACCACCTGAGCGGGTGGCATTTGCCGAGGGCAAACCCACCGGTGCTGCACACGGCTTTGCCAAAAAAACAGGCCTGTCACTGGATGATTTTGAACTGGCTGATAAAGGTGATGGCAAGGGTAACTACATGAAAGCAGTGCGCACGGTTAAGGGACGCCCGGTTGCTGACATTATTGCCGAATCCATGCCAGCTATTCTACGCAAACTACCCAGCCCGAAACAGATGCAGTGGCAGGATGGCAGCACCCGAAGTGATACCTTTATCCGCCCGATTCGCTGGATTGTAGCCAGGCTTGGTGATGAAATAATCGACTTCTCATTTGCCGGTGTACAGGCAGGCCTGATCAGCCGCGGCCATCGTGTACATGGCTCAACAGGCGAGATTGATGTGAATGATCCGTTCAGCTGGCTGCAGACGCAGTTTGTGCGTGCAAACCGTGAAGCCAGAAAATCACTGATTGCTGAACTGCTCAACACATCGGCCTCAAAGGCCGATGTTGAACTGGTTGCAGATGAAGAACTGCTGGATGAAGTCACCGATCTGGTGGAGTGGCCACAAGCCATTACTGCCCGCTATGATGATAGGTACCTGCGCCTGCCGGAAGAAGTCAGCCGCATTGAACTCAAACATCATCAGCGCTGTTTCTCATCGCATGATGCAGATGGAAAAGTCAGTAATGTCTTTTTCACTGTAGCTAATATCGCTTCCAAAAACCCTGCTGCCGTAGCCAACGGTAATGAGCGCGTAGTCAATGCCCGTCTGGCCGATGCTGCTTTCTATTTTGACCGCGATCCAAAAGAGTCCCTTGATGCCCGCGTTGAAAAACTGTCGGAAATTGTATTTCAGGATGGTCTGGGCATGGTCAGCGATCTGGTACGCCGCATGCGTGGTTTTGTGCTCGATAATGCACAAGCACTGGCAGTCGATGCCAATCAAGCACAGCGCGCCGCCTATTTGTGCAAATCGGATCTGACAACCGGCATGGTCGGAGAATTCCCTGAATTACAGGGCTACATGGGCGGCCAATATGCGCGCAGGGAAGGTGAAAGTGAACAGGTAGCAGAGGCCATCGAGCACCATTATGCCCCGACCGGTGCGGAAGATGACTTACCTCCGGATTCGATTGCCCGAGCTCTTGGTATTGCTGAGCGCGCCGACAAGTTATTGGGTTATTTCCATATTGGCCGAATCCCTACGGCCAGCGCTGATCCATTCGGTCTGCGTCGTGCCGCCATCGGCCTGGTTCGCCTGCTTAGTGATACCCAATATCCGGTTTCTATGACACTGGATAAGGTGATTGATGAAGCGGCCAAGCAATGGAACCAACAACGCGTAACCATTGCTGTTTCAGATCAAACCAGGCAGCAGGTACGCGGTTTTATCATTGAACGTCTGCTGGGTATGAGCGGGCCGCTGGGTTTTTCGAAAACATCCATCGATGCAGCGGTGAATTCATCCGAGAATCGGCCGCTTTATCGTGAAGCTTTAATCGCCCGTCACCTGATGGGTTTTGAAAGCTCGGAAGAGGGTCAGGCGATTACCGCAGCCAATAAACGCATTGCCAATATCCTGAGGAAAGCGCCATCCGTGCCATCTGATATTGATACATCGCTATTTACTGAAGCTGCTGAAAAATCTCTGTATGAAGCTCTGCTGACTGCCGAGTCCGGCTTTAGCCGAGCTGTCTCCACTGGTTCATTTGAAGAAAGTATCTCTCCTGCTTTGGCTGAACTGGCCAGATTGCGCCAACCGCCAGATCAGTTTTTTGATGATGTGATGGTGATGGCTGATGATGAGGCGGTGCGCGGCAATCGTCTGGCACTATTATCCCGACTGAGAACATTATTCCTCAATCTGGCAGACATCTCTCGTTTGTAAGACTTTGTCTTCAGTCCCTGATTTGCATTTAGAAGAACCATGTGAAAGTAACGACTTTCTGTCCGGGCATATTCAACTGTTACGACACAGTTTAAAGCATTGGATCGGCTGCGGACTAATGGAACAGTGTGATGCTTCGTTGGCAGCACGCCGACTCTATTCGGCCTCTTTTGTACTACTTTTTCATGGTACAGAAAAAGACCCCATCATAAATTATGCAAATGAGACCGCGCAACAGTTGTTCGAATTAAACTGGTCTGAGTTTGTGCGATTGCCCTCACGACTTTCGGCTGAGGATATGCTACAAACTGAACGCAACCAACTACTGCAACGCGTAACAGAATATGGTTTCATTGATGATTATTCCGGGATAAGAATTTCAGGCAACGGCAGACGTTTCCTGATCAATCAGGCCACAGTCTGGAACCTGCAGGATAGTGATGACCATTATTACGGTCAGGCTGCGATGTTCAGTAACTGGAAGTTATTAACATGATGCCCTCTGCATCATCCATGTTTCATATGAATTGTGGCTTGTAGAGCCTTGATGCCAACTCAGCTTGTTTTTGGTCTCTCTCTTTACTCACATATGCAGTAATTCCGGCAAGAGTCTTATCTACTATGCATTTGTCTGTCCGGCTCACTCAATGATAACAACTGAGATCTGACGTGGATCCTTCGAATGAGACAGTTTTCTAAAGTGCTTTGAACAACCAACATTAATTAACTCATTGTAACCACGCTAACCATCACTATAGATCATGCTGTCCAGGGCCACTTCCCCCTTGATTACAGCTTGAAGCGTTACTTGTTTGCAGTCAGGGATAATTCTGTACAGGCTCGACAATTATGCTCAAATATACCAAAGACAGGCTGCTTTCTGATGCCCCTGCAACGTTTAAAGCTGCCATAAATCCACACAACACTCACTTAACATCAAAGCAGGACCCATCTATTTCAACTTTTCCAATCAGCATATCCTTCAATGCCTCTTGGTACCTATAAATGGCCTTGCGAAATATGCCTCTTTTCTACAAACCTATCTCATCCAGTAAGCGATGGTGGATATTTTCAAATCCACCATTGGAAAGGATCAGAACATGATCTCCTGTCTGTACACCGCTACTGACAAAAGTAACGATGGCATCGACATCAGAAAACACTGAGGCATGAGCTCCGATTTGTTGACAAATTTTACTGACATCGAGTACTTCATCAACAACCAGATTATGATCATCTGGCGATGAAAATACTATAAAATCAGCAGCCTCGAAACAAAGCGGCAAACGCTGCTGATGAATACGTGTACGCATGGTGTTCGAACGTGGTTCAACCAGAACCCAGAGTCGCCCCTTTCCATGCATGCTGGCTTTGGCAGCGGAAACCATGCCGCTGATTGCTGTCGGGTGGTGAGCAAAATCGTCAAATACTTTCACGCCGTTTGCTTCCCCAACCAGACTCATGCGACGTCGCACACCGGCAAAACTATGCATGCCCTGCTCAATCATTAACAGATCAATGCCCAATGAAGTGGCTGCAGCAGCAACAGCGCAAGCATTGGCTACATTATGAATGCCGATCATGCCCCATGAAATCTCCATCACCTGTTGTCCATGCTGGAAAAGACAAAAACGGGAACCATCATCTGCTATAGCCTGCCAATGCCATTGGGCATCATGGCCACCCTGTCTGGCAAACGAAATAATCGGAGTCCAGCAACCTCGACTCAGCACATCAATAATATGCTCATCATCAGCATTGGCAATAATGGTTCCTTCTTCAGGAACCGTGCGAATCAGATGATTAAACTGGGTCTTGATAGCTTCAAGATCGGGAAATATGTCGGCATGATCATATTCCAGATTATTGAGAACCAGTGTTCGTGAACGGTAATGAAGGAATTTACTGCGTTTATCAAAAAAGGCCGTATCGTATTCGTCACCTTCAAGCACGAAATGTGATCCTGAACCCAGACGTGCTCCACCACCAAAGTTTTCCGGCACACCACCAATGAGAAAGCCCGGAGCCTTACCCGCCACTTCCAACACATGCGCCAGCAGTGCGGATGTCGTGGTCTTGCCATGCGTACCTGCGACCACAACAGCATGACGCCCGGCCAATACATGCGAACCGACAAATTCCGGCCCTGAGCAATACGGCAATCCCCTGTTCAGAATAGCCTCAACCTCCACATTGCCCCGGCACATGGCATTGCCGATCACGCATAAATCAGGAGTCGGTTCCAAATTGCCGATATCAAACGGCGCAATCTCGATGCCCAGTCCGGCCAGATAGTCAGACATCGGCGGATACACTCCGGCATCAGAGCCGCTTACCGACCAACCAAGTTCCTTGGCCAAATTGGCAATCGCAGCCATAGCCGTGCCACAGATCCCGAGAATATGGAGATGTTTACGCATAATGCGGATTGAATCAGAAAACCATGCTTAAGAGAAGGCCGGAAGACACTGCTCCCAGTCACTGTTGTAATCCTTCCAGGCTAATAATTCGGATATGTGGAATCCAGTAGCAGCTGATGGGTAGTACCTGATTGACGTGTCTGACCTTTGCGGAAACAATCAGGCCACCGCTCTCCAGTTCATTCTCAATGATCTGGTTTGCAATCAGTTCTTGGTATTTGAAGCAAGCCCAGAGACATGATGCAAAAAATAATTCATGATTGGCCGATGAGCTTGCACACACTGCCCCATATCACTGTAGAAACCGGGCCGAATCCAATAGCCTCTGTTATCTGGCTGCATGGGCTGGGTGCGGACGGACATGACTTCGAACCTATCGTGCCTAAATTTGGCATCCCCGATGATTTGCCCGTGCGTTTTATATTTCCGCATGCGCCGGCCATGCCGGTGACCATCAATGGCGGTTACATCATGCCCGCCTGGTATGATATCGCGCAAACTGATTTTGGTCTGAAACAAGATCGCGCCAGCATCCTGCAGTCGGCTCAATCAATACAGATGCTCATCGACCGTGAGCAAATGCACGGCATTAAACCATGCCGCATTATTCTTGCCGGTTTCTCACAGGGCTCCGCCATGGCCTTGCACGTTGGCCTGCGTCAACCCAAAGCACTGGCCGGCATTATTGCCCTTTCCGGTTACCTTCTGCTGGCCGATGAAACAGAGCAGCTCACCCCAGCCGCTCGCGCCACTCCCATTTTCATGGCCCACGGCATTCATGATCCGGTTGTACCCTTTACCCTCGGCGATTCTTCACGCCGCAAACTGGAAGCACTGGATTATCAACTACAATGGCATAGCTATCCCATGCAACATCAGGTCTGTGCTGAAGAGATCAACCATATTGGCCAATGGATTCAGAATATTCTGACCAGGCGCTGACGCTTGCGGACATATCAAAGGAACCGTACTATCCGCCGCCCCTGAAAATGGGGATGGAGAGATGTCTGAGTGGTTGAAGGAGCACGCTTGGAAAGCGTGTGTACGTGAAAGCGTACCGAGGGTTCGAATCCCTCTCTCTCCGCCATTTTAAAACGGATGGCTTACGCCATCCATTAATAAAATTTCGGGATTGAGGTCTTGAAGAACCCACGCAGGGTTCGACAAATTTACAGGATTGTAAATTTGGACAGCCGATTTGGACGCGCAAAGTGCGCCCTGAGGGTGAGGGTCAAGGATGACTCGAATCAATTCCTCTCGGATAAGACATCCCCTTTCCGGGATTACATGGGACTTAGATCCCTAACAACAATTTCCACCCCGGTGGAACCAAGGTGTCGTCCGGGTCGAGCCCCGCACGGTGAAAGCCTGTGAACCCCGTCAGATCCGGAAGGAAGCAGCGGCAGCAGGTCAACACGCGTTGCGGATCTGTTCGGCTCGGGCGGCGCATTTTTATATGTAGCTGGCTTGTTCTTTATAAAGCAGGTACTCGTTGCAGCTCCAGCCAATGATTTAGATCGACCACCTTTTCAGTCAGAATTGAGCTGTGAATCTGTACATCTGTTACCTGACTTACCAATGTATAACCGGTTTGATGATGTTTGAGTAAGCTGATATTTTGCTGGGCAATGCTCAAACCCTGTGCCAAAGCTTTTTCAAACCACTGCCGAGCCTGTAATGCGTCTGCCGGAGTCCCCCGTCCCATAGCATACATGTAGGCCAGCGAGTTCTGTGCCGGGGCGTAACCCTGTTCTGCCGATTTACGATACCACCTGAAAGCACTTTCATCATGCTGCTCAACACCCTGACCCTTGCGATAAAGGTTGCCCAGATTGAACTGAGCCAGACTGTCACCAACGACAGCCGCTTTTCGAAACCAGTAAACCGCCTTTTTGCCATTGAATGGTACACCCTGACCGCGTTGGTACATGGATGCGACGATATTGATAGCCAGTATATCACCTGACTGTGCTGCATGAGAAAACAGATTAAATGCCCTGTCGAAACTGTCTGGAGTGCTCAAATCTTTGTAATACAGCACCGCCAGATTAAAAACGGCATCCGTGAAACCCATATCAACAGCCTGCTGATACCAGTACAGCGCCTGTTTCTCATCATAGCCGACACCTCGACCCAAATGATAGAGCATTCCGAGTAGCAGAGCAGCGTGTTTACTGCCATGGCTCTGAGCCTTTTGAAATAAGTGTACTGCTGCCTCATCATCTTGCCTTACACCAAGCCCGCGCAGATAAATCAAGCCTAGATTAAACTGGGCCAGTCCATTTGTAACCACTGCCTGCTGCAACCATTTTATGGATTGTGACATATCTGCTGGTACACCTCTGCCCAGAGCATACATGACAGCCAGATTATTCTGAGCCTCTGCCAATCCATTTCCAGCTGCAAGCTTCAGCCATTTCACTGCATTTTTATCGTTGTGAACAACGCCTTGACCCTCTGCGTATAATATCCCCAGATTTATTTGGGCTCGGGGTATACCTGATGTAGCGGCCATATGCAGCCATTGGATAGCTTGCAGGTCATCACGCCGGATTCCCTGACCCAAAGCAAACATAACTCCAACATCAGCAGCAGCCTGTTTATGCCCCTGACGTGCCGCTTTAAGATACCAACCTGCGGCATCTTCTATTTTTTTATCATTATTTTGTGAAATTAATAATTTTGCCAGATAAAACTGAGCCTCTGCCTTACCATTCTCAGCACTCTGTCGCAGCCAGCTATGAGCTTCCCGTGCATCTGCTGCTACACCCGAGCCCTGCTGATACATCATAGCCAAAGTGAACTGTGATTCCGAATCACCCTTAAATGCTTTGGTTTTTACTTTGTTGATTAGCTGTTGCAAGAATACTACTGCATCTTTGTGCTGAGAGTTTACAGCCTTGATAGCCCAGCCAAGCGCCTCCGCATCGGATTGGTCTGTCCCCCTTCCTTCAGCATAGGCCACAGCCATGCGGTACTGGGCCGGTGCGTAACCCTGTGTCGCCGCCTTATGGTACCAGTTCATCGCTGCCGGGAGATTCGGATGCTCCATATCTAAACCTGTTTCCAGCAATATACCAAGTTGATACTGCGCCTCAGCATAGCTCTGGACAGAGGCAAGCTTTAACCAGAGTGCAGCTTCGGCATTATTCAGGCCTACACCCTTACCTTCACGATATAACATAGCATAGCGGTATTGAGCTTTTCTATCCCCCATTTCGGCACCAGCCTTAAATAATCTGGCAGCTTCATTAAATCGTCCCTGCTGATAAGCAAGCGTGCCTTTGGCGAAACTGTTGCCATCGACTATGTCATAATTATTTTCATACAGAAAAAAATAGGCAGCGCCCGCACAGGTCAGAATGAGTGCCGTCAACAACAATGGCATCCTTAGTCTGGATATCTGAATCCGCTTCATATGGAAGATACTAATACCTTCATAAATAAGGCCATATACAGCGATCCACTGTGCAGTCTTCCGCAAGGCGCATCGGCGTAGGCATAGTATGGCTATGGTAAGCCGGTGCAACGCTGCGAATGGAACCCCACAGGCGCCCCAACTCTGCATGTGCTTTATTTATGAAACTATTAGAATGGCATCTCCTGGGATCCCACTGCTTCACAGATCCAATGCTGTCCAGATGGTATCGATACGGGCTTTCACCTGTTCATCCATAGCTATCGGAATACCCCATTCACGGGATGTTTCTCCATCATATTTATTGGTTGCATCGATACCGACTTTGGAGCCAAGGCCGGCCACAGGTGAGGCAAAATCAAGATAATCAATGGGGGTATTCTCAGTCATAGTGAAATCACGAACCGGATCACAGCGGGTTGATATAGCCCAAATGACTTCCGGCCATGAGCGACAATCGATATCTTCATCAACGATGATAATAAACTTGGTATACATAAACTGTCTGAGATAAGACCATATCCCGAACATGACCCGCTTGGCATGCCCGGCATAGCCCTTGCGAATGGAAACAACCGCCACGCGATAGGAGCAACCCTCCATGGGTAGATAGAAGTCGACAATCTCAGGGAACTGCTTTTGCAGAATCGGCACAAATACTTCATTGAAAGCCAGACCCAGCACAGCAGGTTCATCCGGTGGTTTGCCGGTATGGGTAGAGTGATAGATTGCATCTTTGCGCATGCTGATGGTTTCAACCGTAAATACCGGAAACATATCCGTTTCATTGTAATAACCAGTGTGATCACCAAATGGCCCTTCCTCGGCATATTCATCGAGTGAAACATGGCCTTCCAACACAATCTCCGCGTTGGCAGGCACCTGCAAAGGCACACTCTGGCAATCTGTCAGGACTGTTTTTTTTCCGCGCAACAGGCCGGCAAACTGGTATTCTGATAATGTATCAGGAATGGGGGTGACAGCGGCCAGTATAGTGGCTGGATCAGCACCAATGACGACAGCACACGGGAACGAAGTTGCTCCGGCCTGTTTAGCCTCACGGTGATCCTGTGCGCCGCCACGGTGTTTAAGCCAACGCATAATCAGTTTATTTTTGCCGATCAGTTGCTGGCGATAAATACCGATATTCTGACGATCCTTGTTGGGACCTTTGGTAACTACCAGTCCCCAGGTGAGTAAAGGTGCAGCGTCCTGCGGCCAGCACAACTGGATCGGCAGTTTAGTCAGATCAACATCATCTCCTGTCAGTACCAGTTCCCGCCATGCCGCTTTTTTGACTATTTTAGGGTTCATATGTAAGACTTTTTTTAGCATAGGGAATCTTTCCCAGGCATCTTTCAGACCTTTGGGCGGCTCGGGTTCTTTCAAATATGCCAGCAATTCACCGATTCCACGCAGTTCATCGGCTGACTCACGTCCCATGCCCAGTGCAATACGCTCAGCAGTGCCAAACAGATTGGTCAAAACAGGCATAGTGTGGCCTTTTACATTTTCAAACAGCAGTGCAGGCCCGGCAGCCCGTAGCACACGATCCGAAATTTCAGTCATCTCCAGTTCTGTACTGATTTCCTGTTGAATACGTTTTAATAAATCCCTTTGTTCAAGATCAGCTACAAATGTACGCAGATCGGGATAGCTCATACAGTAGAGTCTACAATTTCAAATACCATGTCCAGTTTTGCCAGAGAAAAAACATCACGGACATTCCTTCTCAGTCCGGACAGCACAAAATGACCTCCGGTCAATCGCCCCCATTGCAGACCTTCCACCAGGGTGGCAATACCTGAAGAATCCATAAAATCCACACCATCCAATGCCACATGAACCTCTTTCATCTGGGCTGAGAATAAAGGTTTAAGCTGCTCCCTCAGACGCGGTGATGTATGAATCGTGACATCACCTTTGACGCGTAACAAAACGTGGTTTTCTCCCTGATCTTCAAGCTCGAACATCAATTTCATATCTGCTTCCCTCATCAAAAACCCCTTGTTACTATCCTAAATTATAAAACCAAGTTGCCAGCAATTACCATCGTCGAGAATTTCATGTTTACAATAATCTGCAACTGAGCAGATTAATTTCAGCCCAAGTCCACCAGGGCAGAGTGTTTCCACATCCGGAACCTCTGCTGTGATACCCTCAAGACTTCCTGTCCAGCACACGGAGGCATAATCCCTGAAGTAAAAAACCAGTTCCTTATGCTTGCCATCACCTTGAATGATCTGTGTTTCCAATTCCACCCGTCCGGGATTCCCTGCATAGGCATGTGCAGCAATATTGGCAAAGACTTCGTCCACGGCAATAGCCACCCGGTTGCTTTGTAATTCATCCATGCCTGCACGAGCTGTCATCACAGTAACCATGGAGCGCAGCACATGGACACAGTCGCTGTTGCAATTCAGTTGCAGACAAAGCTTGCCCATGTGGCCGCTTCCGCACTCTGAGAACACAGCTTCCTGTTCACACGGATCACTCATCATCTCACCCATATAGACTTCATTGCACAAGCTTGTCGTCTAACGCTTTTAAACGCAACTGTATCCGCTCTACTGCCTGCTTGTCCTCTGCCGCCGCTGCCAGATTACCAAGATGAATTAAACTCTGTTTCTGTCCACGAATATCTTCTAATACCAAATAAATATCCAGAGCACGTACCAACTGATCCCGGCGAACATCATATGTATCGGAGTCACCCGGCAATTGCCCCTTCAGCAAAAGAGCATGGGCCGTCAGTCTGGCTGCTCCGATACGATGGCAAATAGCCAGCGTTTTGTCAGCCTGATCATGTGCCTTAATCCATTCACCAGATGATTTTGCCAGCAGAGCCAGTCCCATATGAGCTTCTGCTTTCATTTTCAGGGCGACTTTTCCTTCATCCCTGAAATTCAAAACTGCGTTATATGCATATTTTGCCTGTACAGGTTGTTTTTGCAGTTGTGCGATACGTGCTACCTGCAAGTAAATATCGACAGGCCACTTTCTCTTGCTAAACAACTCATTTAGTGCCATATCTGAAACCGGCATATTGGAATGTAAGTTAAGCAATGTTAAGGCAAGACGGGCTCGCATCTCTATCACATCATACTTATGCTGTTCCGCCAGCCTGATAGTTCTGCTGTATGCATGTTTAGCTTTCAAATAATGCCCCATGGCCGCATGCGCCATACCTGTATTATACCATGATTGACTAATCAGAGGTGTATTGTCGGCCAACTGCGCCGCCATCAAGGCACGCGAGAAGCTTTGTTCTGCGGCCTGCCAGTGCTCCTGCTGCATGGCAGTCTTTCCATTGTTGATAAAACCCTGTGCACGTGATGCATAAGGATTCTCGATAGTTACTGGTTTATGGTGTCCGCCACCGCATGATGTCATCGTCATGATCAACATAAGTACAAGCATCAACTGTACAAAAATAACCTGCAATTTGTCAGCCAACCTCATGGGTGCAAATCCAGCACCGGTGGTGCTACAGGATCTGCACCCTCTTTCACTCCACCACCATTACCCAGCAGCCATGAACCCTGCATTTGCTTCAGCAAATCCTGCATTTCATGAATGGTGCTCTTTGATTCCCGAGCCAGACCGGGTAATTCCGGCGTTAATTCAGATAAATCCGCTGCAACTTTATCCAGCGATCTGGATAATTTATCAACATGCGTCAGCAGGCTGTTCATCAGTTCCAGACTTTTTGGCCCCTGTTTGGCAAACCCTTCTGAAAATGGCCTTATGTCTTTGAGAATTTGTGTTGTTGCCTGCAGTGAAGCAGACAATTCTTCAGCAATATGATGTTCCTGCAAGGTCGCTGTTAACGATTGCAGATCTTCCAGCACATCAGCAAAACTCTGTACCATTTTCCTGACATTCTGACGGTTCAAATCTATACTGACTTCATTCATGCGAGCAGTTACCTATCGGATATCACTTTGCGGATCATTCAGCCATCTGGCCAGCAACACCAGTTCACCAAGCAGGGTATTGGCATTATCTATAGCCGGATTGATGTTCTGTAATAATTGTTCAATTGATGGAGTGGCTTTAAACTTGATGATCTGACCATCCAGAATTATAGCTTTACTGATATCGCCTGCCGTAATCTCAACCGTCTGTTCACCAATCAAGCCATCCCTGACAAGGTGTATATTACTGCCTTGATGCAACATGGTATGATAACGTTCCAGCAGCAGCAGACTAATATGAACCTGACCATTGGCCTTTAAACTCATTTTACCAATGCGCCCTATGGTAAAGCCCTGAAAATTAACAGGCTGACCGACATAAAATGCAGATGCAGACGGTGGTGAAAATGAAAGTCGGAATTTTTTTGCCAGCATATCTGATTGCAGGCCGACCATCAGCAGTATCAGCGCGATAGCGGCAATGCCTATTATAACGAACCAGCCAACCTGGCGGCGTATATCTGAAACCTGCTCTCGCACTTATTCTCCTTTAACCATGCAACAAACAATGCACGTTAGATATTCTGACTTTAAAGGCTTTCATGATCCGATCCAGCGGTCAATGTTCTTGAAAAATCAAGGCCCGAGCCTTCATCAGGGCTGGCAGTCAAATATAATAATCCGGATCCCAGTCTTTCAAAAGCTGCCATGCTTAAGTTCCTGAAATGATTAAGATGATCCGGAGACATACCGAAATGAGCTTCCTGGGCAACGATAACAGGCGGCTTCATAAGCAAACAACGCCCCAGACTAACCAGCGCATGAATATATGTTGTACGCTCACCTGCCTGTTGATCCAGCATGGCGGACAGACCCAGCCAGTTAGCGACTTCATCCAACTCATCCATGGCCCGCTCAAGAAGTTCCTGATCTCCCCGGTATAAAAAAGGCAGTAGCAGGTTTTCTCGCAGGCTTAAGTTAGACAATAGCCCCTGATGACGAATCACGCTGCCAAGTCGGGTGATAAATTCAGCAACCCCGGCATGGTAACTGGCTGATTCTGTTTCCAGCCATATATCCCATGCGCGCTCATCCGGGGCATCAGCCATAGCAAACAAATGTTGCATAAAGGCATATTGACACTGGGAATCCATCACCAGCCGTACATGCTCGCCAACATCAACATGGGATGCCGGAACAACAAAGGATCCAAGTTGTAATTCGCGCCAGAACAGTGTGTTTTTCATAATATCTCACGTATAAGAGCTATGATAGCATCAGACATAATAACCAACATCAACGAGCCCAGAATGCCATAAGTTGCATGTACGGGAATCAAATTGGGTTCGCGCCCTACCCGGCAACCCTGATACAGCAACATAACAGCACTGAACATGGGGTATAGCGTCCCTTTAATAATGAGCAGACCGACTTCCTCCATGCTGGTGCCACGTCGCACTTCATATAAGAAATCGACGAAATTAATTGCATCACTCCAGTCAGCAACAAGTCCACCAAGCCATATGGATACAATTACAAACAAAAAGGTTAATATCAATCCGCAAAGTGTAAAAGCCATCAAGCGCGGCCAAAACAGATATTCATCAATGCTGATGCCCAGGCTGTGTAAAGTCAGATCCTCACCGCGCACATGCATCGTGCCCAGTTCGGTAACAACAGCAACGCCAGATCTTGCCAGCAACAGCATGGTGACAAGCAAAGGTGCTAATTCCAGGACCAGCAAATTTGAGGTCAACTGCCCAATGAGTGACAGATCCTGAATACTTTTTGAAAACTCGACAATATTGTAAACTGCAAGAACACCGACACCGACGGCGAGCAGTAAAACCCATGGCAGGCTCTGAATACCTGTGAAATAAACTTGCCTGATGACAACATTGACTACAGCTGGCTTTGTCAGCCAGCGCATACGTAAACCCACTGAAAGTACCGATATCATCAACCTGTAAATCTGGCAGATATCACCGGCTATATGCAACGTAGCCGCCCCCAGGCGATCTGCCTGTCCGTGTAAACTCTGCATCATCTCAGTCATACCAGTTTTATAAGCCTTTTAGAAGAAAAAACAAGTGAGTCCCGTCACTGCCCGATAAACCTTCAGAAATGGGTCTGTCGGAAAATCATTTTTGATACGTTAAGTTGAGATATTGTCTGAGGGAACTTAATTTTGGTTAGGATATATGAGTTTTTTGTATTTTATCTGCCTTGTTCCTAAAATCCTGGCAGACCT
>JAJRTX010000085.1 GCA_021545665.1 Zetaproteobacteria bacterium | reverse complement strand
CACCGCTATGGACTCAGGATTCTGACTTTAAGGATGTGGAACATGTAAAATATTTTGAGAAGCTTTGAGCCAGTGCAGTGCGTGAGCGGTGATTGGCTTCCTCGCGTTGCAGAAGTTGATTTTCATCGCCCTGTTCAAGTCTGCCTGGTTAAAGGATTTTATCGGTGAGGATGGTCAATATGGCTGCCCGGTTGCTTCTGAATAAAAATGATTATCATCTGATTTAAATGTGCAAAAACCAGTCCTGCCTGCCCGGATCCTAAACGAGTCACGTCTGGCACCTCACATAATAACTCAACAACTCATGCCTGACCCTTTGTCCTTTAACCACGTTGCTAGGCCCTTGAAAATCTCTAACATTATCATCAAATACACAGTGAATGTTATCATTATCGTCAATAAGAAACTTTTTGAACTCTGAAAATGGTAACATCCCAAAGTGTGATTCATCAATTCCTTCAATGTCATCTAATGTAACTTTATTTGAAAACACAAAAGTAGAAGATATTGGGGTCTTGGTTTTCCTATAAGATTTACCGATTTCATTTGCACCAAACAAAACTGAATCTACATGTTCAAATAGGTTCAGTGCCTGTAAATCTCGCACTGCCGCGTCATTAACTGCCTTCAGGTTCTGATCTTCATCATTAAATACCCCTGTTGTCACATAATACATTTTACAATTTGGGTTTGACTTAAAATCAGGAGCATGTGATATGATATGTTCCGAAAGGGATGCAAAGAGTTGGATATTGTCATTTCGAGGAAGGCTAGGCTTATCTGCAAAAAAGTCTTTTACGCCAAAGTAAAACTTATGCATTTCTGCAGTATCAAAACTTGAAGAAGTTTTGGCTTGAATGAAGATGTAGCTTACATCAAGGCTGCCATTAGTTGTTAATAGGTCATCAATTTCGTCAGTATCCTCAACAATATGGCCATTAACGATTATGGCAATACCATCTATTCCCGTATCATGACCACTACCAGCATTAATCGACTCGATTTCAAAGCTTTTATTGTATTCATTGGATACAATAGAATAATTACAGAAGGACTCGAAACTATCAGCCTCGTTTAGACGCTCTAGCTCCTGTGCCTTTACAAAGTCTTCAAGCAATTTTTTGGTAATAATATCCATAGAAATCTATCCCCTCAACTCAATGACTGGTAATAATAAACGGTTCAGTGGGAGAACCTAACTCAGGTTCACTTACTAAGTACAGAGTACCATCGTTTCGTTACTACTCGAACTCTGGAGTCAATACATAATCATCTTACGTCCACTGACAATCCGGATTTGGCCTTAACGCTCATCGCGCGAGTCGCCGCCCCGCATGATGAAATGTTGTATGCTTCCTCATGCGGAAGGTGGCGGTTAAAGACTGCGCTATATTTTGGAGCCGTAGAGCCCGATCCTTAACGTAGCCTGCCATGGATGACTCGAACCCCGGATTGCCTCTTTAAGAGCGAATGAGCAGGTGCCTGGCTTGACAATTGGGTGTTTGAATGAGCAGGTGCCTGGCTTGACAATTGGGTGTTTGAGAAGAGGCAAGCGTGCGGTTATCCTTGACTGTGAATCAGGCAGACAGGTGAAACATTCTCAATGTTGACGTAAGCTATCCGCTTACGGGGAGTAACCTGATGCAAATAGTAATGATACATCAAACGATGTTATGACAGTCAATCGTTGGACAAAAGAGCAACTCAAGCTTGCCTTTAATCTGTATTGCCAGCTTCCGTTCGGAAAGCTGCACAAGGGCAATAAAGAGATCATTGAACTGGCCGGTTTGATTGGGCGCACGCCTTCTGCTTTGGCGATGAAGCTGTGCAATATCGCCAGTATTGATCCTGCAATCACCAGTTCCGGGCGCAAAGGCTTGGGTAATGCTTCGGCGCTTGATCGGGAGGTTTGGGACGAGTTCCATGCTGATTGGGATAAGCTAGCTACGGAATGCCTGCATATCCATGAGCGCCTTCGAGCAGAAAAGGGTTTGTCATCGGAAGCGGTACAAACAGATGATGGGTTGGAGAGCATCGAAGATTTCACCGGAGAAACAAGGCGCGTTGTAACGGAGCAGCGGATTCGGCAGAACTTTTTTCGCAGGGCTGTATTGAGCAGCTATCATGATCGCTGCTGCATGTCCGGGTTGTCGG
Organism: Zetaproteobacteria bacterium; assembly: GCA_021545665.1. Next base: position 1,650 of record JAJRTX010000085.1, on the reverse strand, counting down.
AACCGCGACTGTTAATCGCAAGCCATATCGTGCCGTGGAGTAAGGATCGGCATAATCGCCTCAATCCGCGCAATGGCCTCTGTCTGTCCGCTTTGCATGACAAGGCGTTTGATCGTGGCCTGATTTCTCTGGATGATGATTTCCGTGTGATGCTTTCAAAAGAACTGGAGCAAAGAGATGAAGCCTTTGTTCGTGAGTTTTTTCATCCGTTGGCCGGGCAGCCCATCACGCTACCCGAACGTTTCATTCCGGATATTGGCTTTTTAGAACGGCACCGGCAAGCGGTGTTTGTAGACCGTGCATAACAAACTGCCTGAAATGTGCGGCAAACCAATAAAATCAGCAGATTGATGTCTGGAATCCAAACGGTTAACAACGATCCGGGGAAATTAACGTGAGCTTTGGGTAGGCAGTTCGATAGCGGGCGGTATCACGCGTAAGCAGTGTCGCGCCGGAAACAGCAGCATGCGCGCCAATGTAAAAATCCGGTAGCACGGATGTTTTTGTGCCGCCGCGACGGCGATAAGCAAGGAAGGCCTTGCCGGCAAGAAACCCTGCATCATAGGGCAACGGGTTGCGCAGAAATACCTGAGGATCCAGAAAACTTTCGACCTCTTCAATGCATTGAAAACCAACAGATACTTCGGCATAAATAATGGGGTTAATGATGAGAGCTCCCCGATCAGCGCATGCCGATAGCTGATCCGCCGACCAGTCAGCCCAGTTTGGATCATTGGTGGCAATATCAAGCAGCACATTACTGTCGATCAAAAAACCATTCACGGAATCAGCCTCTCGTCAGTTCCATGATTTCATCGGTACTCATGCCGGTGGTTGCCATGCCTCTTAATTTTTTGATCAGCTTACGCCCTCTCCCGGAGCCGGGGGAATGCACCAGTCGTAGCGTATTATCTTCGGCGATAAATTCGACCTCAGTTTCCGGCTGAAGGCCAAAACGATCACGCATTTCTTTGGGAATCGTAACCTGACCTTTCGATGTGATTCTCATGACAATACCTCTCGCAGTTTAATTCTTACTTGCAATTCTTACCTCATATTTAGCAAATGTCCATGCCAGTCACTGCAAAATAGAAGTGTTAACTTTGCATGACAAGGTGCAAATCGTGGGCTGATTTCTCTGGATGATGATTTCCGTGTGATGCTTTCAAGAGAACTGGAGCAAAGAGATGAAGCCTTTGTTCGTGAGTTTTTCTACCACTGGCCGGGCAGCCCATCACGCTACCTGAACGTTTCATTCCGGATATTGGCTTTTTGAAACAACATCGAGAAGCGGTGTTTGTAGACCATGCATAACGAACAGCCTGAAATGCTCACCCTGCATGAGGATGCCTTTTACGCGTCCTTCCGCCCGTATCCCCACAAAGATGCCAACCATGATATTTGGGGAGGCATTGGGCTGGAAACCTTTGGGGCTGATCTGGAATTCAGACGGCGTAATAATCCTTTTATCGAGAGAAACTGTTGATCAGGGCAGCTTCCATCAGGGGATCGAGAATCGCCCATGCGCCATCCTTCTGTTGATAGATTAAATCTGCTGATTTCAAAGCCTTCGCAGCTTGAGCGCAGCTGGATGCGGCCAGTCGTGCACGCTGTAAAAACGTCTTGCCGGTCAGGTTTGCATCCGGGGCT
>JAJRTX010000084.1 GCA_021545665.1 Zetaproteobacteria bacterium | reverse complement strand
GGCTCCAGTCAGAATCAGGATTAACAACCATGAAATATTGCCCGGTGCTGCCCGCTCTCGCCACCACCATACACTAACCACAGTGGCAATGCCGATGGTTACGCCAAGCAACAATGCCGTTCGCCACTGATGCCCCCAATCGGCAAGCAGTGAAAATGCAACGCCGAAATTATGTGCGCGCACGATGTTAAAAAAACCGTCGATCACCGTCATATGAAAAAACGGAATCTGCTGTTCAATCCACCATTTGCTGAGCTGATCGGCAGTCAGCAGCAGTGCGAACAGGGCGATTTGTTGATGGGTTCGTTTCACATGCCTCTCCCGGCGATATGTCTGATAATGCCTGTTCTATCCACAAATTCCCTCGTACATAAAGCTGACCTTATTCGGCTTCCACTTTGCCAGCGCCTGATTGATCTCATCTTTATCAAATGCTTCGGCATCCCATTTGCTGCCAATCCATTCGAGTTGTGCTTTATCTTCTTCGTTTTCGGGTGGTTGCGGGCCGTTTAGAATATCCACAAGGTGCTGATAACTCCACGGGCCGCCGCAATCCTCCGGCGGGCAGGCGCGCTTGCCTTCCAAGCATTCAGCTTTGCGCGCTGAAATATCATCGGTTTTAATGGCTTTTTCGATGATGATGGTGTGTTTCCAGCCATCGCCGAAGTCGTAGTCGTAACTCAATTCATCCCCAACTCCGGCAACCTCGCTGAAGCATATTTTAGCCGAATCCTCGGCTTCGGGGCCGTTTGAAAAACTTGTGTCCCACTTGTCCGGATCGGGGATTTCGATACGCCTGTTTTGTGTCCGAAAAGCATACAGATGGACATCGTTCCAGCCCATCGTCGTTTGAATTGCGCAGTGCAGCGCATCCATGGTGCAATCAGCTGGAACCAGCAGCCTGCGCCAGATTGATGGATGAATGTTTTCCAGTGTTATCTTGACTTGATAGCGGGTATTTTTCATGCGTTCCCTCTTTTTATCATGCTTTATATGCATTGGCCATTCTGAAATTACTGCATCAATTTCACCCATCAATCGACGGGTTTCGTGGATGGCGACAACGACCTTCTGATAATGCTCGATGTCGTCAAATGAAAGTGTGCGCCCTTTGCGGTCTTTCAGCCATTTATTGAGCACCTGATAGCCGCCGATGTGGAAATTCCAGTCATCTTCCTCGATACCTGAAAAACACTGATCCGCATTGAACCAGACATTGCCATCTGCATAACGCAGTTGCTCAACGTCATTGCTGCCTGAATGTGCAAACCCGCTGATGAACACATTCAATTTCGACGAGCGCATCAAATGCAGCAACACAAGCTCCTCGCCCAGATCGGCAAGCTTGAAGAATAGTGCCTTATCGGATGTCAGCGGCAGGCGCGGGAAATCAATTTTCAGGAATTCGGCATACCTTTGCCGATAGGTCGGTGAATGGAATACGGCATAGGCATAGCAGAACAAATCTTCGGGGTTCCAAGCTTCGTCACTGGTCTGCGCTGCTGTTTCCAGATGTATGCCGCGATGCGCCGCCGCATCAAATTTCACCCCCAGCTTTGCAGACAACGCCTCGACAAACTCCGGCGCAAGATTCGGCTCTTTTTCTTTTGCAGCCAGCAAATTGCCTTGGGCTTCCTGATTGATCGGATATACGTATAATGGAAATAAAAAGCTTCTATCATATACGGTAACTATTTTATGAGTGCAAACAGCATCACTTGCCAGCACTGCAAAGTCTTCCTTTGTTTGGCGAGCAGCAACTAGCCCAAGGTTTCCATAATTCATCCCCTCCATTAATTGACCACGATCACGGGAAAGAATGATGCTTGAATATATGATCCACCGTTGATCAAACGGTCTGTGAAGGCAAGGTACAAAGGAGTTGCTCCATGAGGAATCTTGTCTAAGATGTTTTATCGCATTATCAACAATCCATTCGTTATCGCGTAAATTAAATTTTAGTTTTCTTTCCGAGTCTGAATAATCCCCATAAACGCAATCGTTAATCCGATGCGATAATTGATCTTGATCAAAATCAATAGCAAAATGATCGCGTTTTGTTTCTATGCCAGATACTCCATTCGCAATATCAGATATTTTCCAACCTTGTTCATATTCAGTCTCAAGTAACAAATCCTTTGGAACAAAAAAGAACTGATCACTTCGAGGTTCAAGTGTGTTCCATTCAATAGTTGAAACATCCTCAATTTCTAACTTTTCATATTTCTTTTTCCGCAATCCCCATAAGTCAGCATGATAAACATTGGCCACCCCCTGTTTGGCAGGGTCTTTTATAAATAGATTGATGGAAACCCCCTGCATAATATCAAAAACGTTTTCATCTTTGGAATCATCCGGGCATTTCTCTTTTTTATTAGCGCTTCCGTGCAGGTCTAGAATGTAGATATCCGTAAACGTTTCCATTAAAGATTCACGCATACGGCGATGGGTTATGCCGTCGATAAATGTATTGCTAGTGATAAAGGCAAGAATGCCTTGCCCTGTTTGGTCAATTCGCCACTGTCCAAAACGAATGAACTTGATGAAATCATCATCGAGATTAATTTTCTTTTCGTTTAGGCTCTTTTTGTAGTCTTTAAGGAGGTTAAGAATCCATTTGCTTTTGTTCTGCTGCCCAAAATTTGCATAAGGCGGATTGCCGAGCACCACCATCACCGGTTCATCACGCTTGATATGGCTGGCGGCATCGCCTTCGTCTGAAATCAGTTTGGCCAGACCAAGCAGGGATTCGGACTTTTTCGCCGCTTCTTCGAGGGTGTTGGTC
>JAJRTX010000083.1 GCA_021545665.1 Zetaproteobacteria bacterium | reverse complement strand
CCAAACTCCAATGCCAACACAGGCAGATGGAGCGGGTGGCGGGAATCGAACCCGCGTCATCAGCTTGGAAGGCTGAGGTGCTACCATTGTACCACACCCGCATACCCGAAGAAGCTCAGGGGAGCTATCTTCAGTCAACTGGTGGAGAGGGCTGGATTCGAACCAACGTAGGCTGAGCCAGCAGATTTACAGTCTGCCCCCTTTAGCCACTCGGGAACCTCTCCTTTTCACACTCCCGATAGCAACAGCCTGAAGCAGTCCGGCCAAAAGGGCGCGCGAGTATGCCTTTTCAAGACGTATAGTCAAGCACACCTTGAAAGAGCGTTAATCTGGAGCCGGCAACAGGAGTCGAACCCGTGACATCCTCATTACAAGTGAGGTGCTCTACCAACTGAGCTATGCCGGCAAGGGTGGCGCACCCTACCCAGCAAAAAACCAAACTCAAGGATGGAATGCAATTGAATAAATTTTTTGCCTTGAATGACAAAGGATTAGCCATAAAAGTTGATCAAGCACATCATAGTATGTAAAAGCCTGCGGCAAGCTTTTATAAACAAATCTCGGTGAATTGTGCGAGTTACACCGGAGTGGCAGCAAGGTACGGAATGACAGCTGCGGGGACGAGTTCAGATACATCGCCTCCCATACTTGAAATTTCGCGTATAAAGCGGGAAGAAACAAAGGTGTAATCCTCCCTGGCCATAACAAAAACCGTTTCAATCTGCTCATCCAGCCTACGGTTCATAGTAGCCATCTGAAACTCGTACTCAAAATCCGAGGCAGCACGAAGACCTCTCAAGATGGCACATGCCTTATACTCATGAACAAGATCGACCAGCAAACGTGAAAATCTGATTACTTCAACATTTTGTTCCTGCCCGAATGTCTTACGTACCATTTCAACTCTTGTTTCCACATCAAACATCGGAGCTTTGGCTGGATTATCGGCAATACCGACAATAATACGTTCAAAGAGCTTCAATCCCCTTATAACCACATCAACATGGCCAAGAGAAATTGGATCAAAGGTGCCGGGATAAATTGCGGTTCTTTTCATTTGTTCCTCAAGTTCAGATATTTAACCCGGCTTATTCATGAGTAAGCCGGGTTAATAAGCAATAACAGTGCTTCAGCCTTGCCATGGTTTCAAATCTTTTGCGCTTCAGGGTGCCAAATACCATATTCATTCACAACTGCTGTCAGGTTTATATTGGGGGTTACATCAAAAGCCGGATTATTTGCCTCCACACCTGAAGCAGCAATCTGAATATATTGTAATTGCCCGGCAGCATTCATTCCATCGACTCTCAGCACTTCATCATCCTCACGGTTTTCAATTGGAATATCACTTCCGGTTGGGCAAGCCTTATCAAAAGTGCTTGAAGGTGCCGCCACATACATCGGCACATTATGTGCTTGCGCGGCAAGAGATAGTGCATAGGTACCAATTTTATTGGCCACATCTCCATTTGCGGCAATACGATCCGCTCCCACAACAATAGCATCAACTTTGCCCTGTGCCATCATCCAGGCTGCTGCACCATCGGCCTGAATGCGGCAGTCAATGCCTTCCTGATTCAATTCCCAGGCTGTCAACCTTGCCCCCTGCAGGCGAGGTCTGGTCTCATCTACCCAGACAAAAGGCGCTTCGCCGGCCTGGGCCAGATGATATATGCCGGAGGTTGCCGTACCCCAATCGACCGTAGCCAACCAACCGGCATTGCAATGGGTCAGAATTCGACGTTGCCCCACAGCCAGCAGTTCGGCCATGTATTCTCCCATTTTCTTATTTGCTGCCACCTCGGCATCGGCATAACTATCAGCGCAATCAATCATTTCAATAGATGTTGGTGAGCTTTCCGCACATGCCCGCATGGCATCACAGGCATGAAAAAGGTTTACAGCAGTTGGACGTGTGGCTCGGAATCGTGGCAACCAGTGCTCGAAAAACAGATGTTGATTCGTTGACCAGGCCAGTGCCAAACCATAAGCCGCAGTTGCGCCAATTGCCGGGGCACCACGTACCTGCATGCTTTCAATCGCTACGGCAACATCCTCCGGATTGTGACTGATAACCTGCTCAAAACGGTGCGGCAACAAACGCTGTTCAATCCATTGCACACCGCCTGCTTCTTTGCTTCCGCCTGAATACCAGCTGACAGCGCGGTAGCTTTTTCCATTCACCTTCATCACCAACCCCTTGAATAGACTATAAAAAATTATGCAACATATTGATATACAAAGTATTTTATTATATCTAACCTCTTAATTTTCTTAACACTCCATCTAACTCGGCAGCCCGAGTATAGTAAATTCTCAGTTCACCCGAACCATTTGCTTTGCAAATCACCTCGGTTGGCAAACCAAGCTTTCGCGTCAATTCATCCTGTAATGCAGCCACATCTGCATCTACAACTGTCTTCTTTGCTGTAGTTGGTTCCCTGGCTGCTTTTTTCGCCTCTTTCTCCATCTGTCTGGCACTCCAGGAATTTGCCACACATTGTCTAGCGAGATTTGCTCCAATATGTGCCGACAAACCTACTAATGGTCGCGCTTGACCCATGCTAAGTACGCGATTTTCAATCATATTTTGAATATTTATAGGCAACTGAAGTAATCTGATCAAGTTGCTTACCTGTACCCTGGAAATGCCGATCTTTTCAGCCACCTGTTGTTGCGTGCAATTAAACTCATCGATCATCATGCGATATGCCCGCGCCGATTCTATGGCCGTCAGATCATCTCTCTGCTCATTTTCAATAATAGCCAGTTCCAGAGCTTGCAAATTATCTACATCTCGTATTACAGCTGGTATTTCCTGTAACCCTGCCGCTTGGGATGCACGCCAGCGGCGTTCACCCGCTATAAGTTCATAATTTGTACCTTTGGGCCGCAATAAAATCGGCATTAGTACTCCTTCACGTCGAATAGAGTCTGTCAATGCAAGCAAATCATCGCTATTGAAATTAGTCCTGGGTTGATAAGCATTAGGCTGAATTTTTGAAATTGGTATAAACCTGCTCTGTTTCATAACCTCAGCTGAAGGTGTGTCTGATAACAGTGCATTTAACCCACGTCCCAATGCCCGTTTCTTTATCTGTGTCATTTCCCACTCCCTTCTGCTGGATTTCTGCTTATCAATTCTTGTGCTACAGCCAGATAAGCTTGCGCGCCTTTCGACCGAATATCATGATACATCACTGGCAACCCAAAGCTTGGTGCCTCCGACAAACGTACATTTCTTGGAATTGTATTGCTATATACTTGTGAACCAAAATATTCCCGCACATCCTGTTCCACTTGAACGGACAAGTTATTTCGCCTGTCAACCATGGTCAGCAAAATTCCATCCATATTCAAATCAGGATTCAGATTCTGGCGCACTCGCCGAATTGTATCCATTAACTGTGTAAGACCTTCCATCGCATAATACTCGGTCTGTAGTGTTATCATCACTTGATCGGCAGCAGTCAAAGCATTGACTGTTAACAAACTTAATGCCGGTGGGCAATCAATCAAGATGTGATCAAAAGGAACCCCCTTATAATTAGAAAATGCTGCCTGTAAGCGCTGCTCCCGCGCATCCTCATTCACAAGTTCTACCTCTGCTCCGGCCAAATCCATACTGGCTGGAAGCAAAAACATGTGATTATACGGTGTTGGCAGTATAGAATCATGTAGCAGACTATCCTGCATTAGCACATCATATGTGCCACTCTCAACGCTTTGTTTATCTATACCAAGACCGGAAGTCGTATTCCCCTGAGAGTCAAGATCAATCAATAATACCCGCTTATCCAAGGCTGGCAGAGAGGCAGCCAGATTTATACTTGTAGTAGTCTTGCCTACGCCTCCCTTCTGGTTGGCGATCGCCAATACCGGACCAAAAGCATGATGTTTCACGTGAAACCTCCCCTTTTTTCTTCAAGCATAATAATAGCAGCGAATTATCTGCCTTTCGCTATCACTGCTGCTGACGGGCACCGTATATTCTCCTCTCATTGACCAACTGGCAATGTGCGCGCATTCGGAAGATCGAGGCACTGGTAAAACTGCAACCGCGCCTTTATTAGCATGTGGGCTACACATTTCAAGCAGGTGCCTCTCATTGGCAACCGCCCTAGCCACGCATATATCAACATGCAGCTTGGGCAACTGATTGATGTCCGCATCATAGACTTCCGCATTCAGCTTTAGCTTACGCACCACATGTCTGAGAAATTCAGCTCGTTTCTTCCGACGCTCAACCAATACACCAACCAAGCCAGGCTTGGCAATCAGCAACGGTACGCCAGGGACGCCCATGCCACTGCCAATGTCCAGCAACCGTCCTTTTTCAGGCATCCATTCAGCCATAGTTAATGAAGGCTCAATAAAACGAGCGAAAAAAACTTCTTCATTGTTGATCGAGGTTAAATTTAAAGCTTTGCGGAATTTCAGCACCTCTTGAGCATAAGCTTGATAGCATTTATCCGACATGGTTTTTCTGCTTTAAGTGCATGATAAGACTGGTCAATGCTGCCGGAGTGACCCCTGACAAACGAGATGCCTGACCGAGAGTCCGAGGCTGCGCCTGCATCAAACGCTGACAACATTCGACACTAAGGCCACGTACTCGTGTATAATCAAAATGCCCTGAAATAATCTGATTTTCTAGATGCTTAAAGCGCTCCACTTCGGTTTTTTGCTTCTCCAAATAGCCATCGTAATGAATCCATGCCAGCAGGGAGTCGAGATCACGGTCGCCCATACCCTTAGTTTCATCCAACAAATCAAGGGCCAAATCTGGGCGAACATCATCACGACTACAATAGGAGGTCAATTTCATGGCCTGAGACGCCTCAGGCAAATTTGCCTTTGCCAATCGTGCCCGCCATGCTGAACCCGTTCCAATGGTTGTGTTACGAATAGCCTCCATGCCTGTGGTCAGTCGTTTACGGCGCGCTTCATATTGGGCCACTCTGCTATACCCATATAAACCAAGATGTATGGCTTTTTCGCCCAAGCGAAAATCAGCATTATCCTGACGCAATTGCAAGCGAAACTCTGCTCGGGAAGTAAACATCCGGTAGGGCTCTGATACCCCTTTATTTACCAAATCATCAATCATTACAGCTAGATAGGCCTCCGAACGGTCAGGAACCCATTCTTCTACATCTAAAGCCACAGCAGCGGCATTAATTCCTGCCAACAAGCCCTGTGCTGCAGCCTCTTCATAACCTGTCGTGCCATTAATCTGGCCAGCATGAAAGAGGCCGGAAACTCTTTTGCTTTCCAACGTTGATTTCAACTCTGTCGGGTCCACATAATCATATTCTATGGCATAACCAGGCCGGATAATTACAGCTCGTTGCAAACCGGGAATAGCGCGCACAAAAGCCCATTGAACATCTATCGGTAATGATGTTGAAATACCATTAGGATAGATTTCCGCATGATCACGTCCCTCAGGTTCTAAAAAAATCTGATGGCTATCCTTATCGGCAAAACGTACAACCTTATCCTCTATACTTGGGCAGTAACGAGGCCCGGAGCTTTCTATTTTTCCACTATACATGGGAGATCGAAGCAAATTCCGGCGTATAATGTCATGCGTTTCTTCTGTTGTCCGGGTAATTGCGCATGACAACTGATTCTTAAGCACGGATTCATGAAGCATGGAGAATGGGAATAGATCAGTTTCCCCTGGCTGTAATTCAAGGGCATCCCAATCTATCGAACGCTTATCAAGCCGGGGTGGCGTACCTGTCTTTAGCCTTCCTAATCGGAATTCGCGCTGGTACAGCTCATCTGTCAGGCCATGAACCATGGCATCTCCAGAGCGCCCCGCCGGGTGCATATGCTCTCCCACATGAATCAAACCGTTAAGAAAAGTGCCTGTTGTCAAAACCACCGCCCTTGCCCGGTGAGCAATTCCTAACTCATCCACAGCCCCGACAACACAATCCTTTTCAAACAACAGCTTTTGGGCAGTGCCCTGATGTAAATGAATATTTTTATTGCTGTCTAAGAGTTGTCGCATACACATATGATAGATACGACGATCACATTGCGCTCGTGTTGCCTGAACAGCGGGCCCTTTGCGTCGATTCAGTTTGCGAAACTGCAAGGCAGACTGATCTGCTGCAATGCCCATAATACCACCTAAAGCATCAACTTCATGAACTAGGTGTCCTTTGCCTATACCTCCAATTGCAGGATTACATGACATTTTGGCTATCGTATCCAGATTTTGCGTCAGCAGACGAACGCGCGCACCCCTGTTGGCAGCAGCCCATGCAGCTTCACAGCCTGCATGTCCGGCACCAATTATCAGAACATCTATATGATCGGGGTGTTTCACGTGAAACATACTATTCATAAGGTGCGTAATCGTAAGGGCAGGCGGCGATCAAAGCCATAAAAAAGGGCGGCCTAAGCCACCCTTTATTCTAAATGGGAGAAATCAGGCTGTTTTTCTCTTGCGCTCCAGCAACTCATGAATAATCGGAGAAAGTATTAACTCCATCGCCAAAACCATCTTGGCAGCAGGAACTACGATTGTATTTCGACGAGACATGAACGAATCGTGTAACATAGATGTCAGCCATGGGAAATCGATGTTCCACTTATCAGGCTGACGAATACGGATAACCATTAAACTTTCATCGGGGGTTGGTACATCACGAGCTATAAAAGGATTGGAAGTATCCACCAATGGAACACGCTGAAAGTTAATGTCTGTATTGGTAAACTGCGGTGTGATAAAATGAACATAGTCATGCATGCGTGTCAGAATATTTTCTACTACAGCTTCTGGAGAATACCCTCGCATTTCAGTATCACGGTGAAT
>JAJRTX010000082.1 GCA_021545665.1 Zetaproteobacteria bacterium | reverse complement strand
GTCGTTGACGATCACGGTATCACCCGGCTGCCAGTCCATCCTGCGCACGATGCCTTCCATGGCATAGGCCATGCTGCCAAGGTGTACCGGGATATGGGCTGCCTGGGCACACAGCCTGCCCGCGGTATCGAACACCGCACACGAGAAATCCAGCCGATCCTTGATATTGGGAGACAGTGCCGCGCGCTGCAGGACAGCACCCATCTCATCGCAAATAGCATTGATGCGGCTGGCAAAGATACTCAGTTCGATGGCATTCATAGTTAGTGTCGTCTACAAACGAAAATATTTCTCTCGCAAAGACGCCAGGGAAGTATTTCTGATGCTCTTACTGAGAATAAGTCAGAACCTTGCGATCTTTGCGTCTTTGCGAGAGTGATTCTTTTTGGATGGAAACCAGTTATGTATCTTAGCAGACAATGGCTAGCACTCCTGCAAGTTGAACCAGACACGGGGGTGCTATAAACTCTGCCCCAGTATTTCAGTCAGATATAATAACCCGAATACCAGCAGGGCAATGCCTGCACGTCACCGGCGTTGGCCTGATTCACAATCAATATTCAATATGAACATGGAGAATTGAGATGGAACATAAACTACCCGAACTGCCCTATAGCAAAGATGCGCTGGAACCGCATATTTCAGCCGAAACCCTGGAATATCACCATGGCAAGCATCACCAGACCTATATCACCAACCTGAACAACCTCATTCCTGGCACGGAATTCGAGGATATGTCACTGGAGGACATCATTACCAAATCCAGTGGCGGCATTTTCAATAACGCAGCACAGATCTGGAATCACACCTTCTACTGGAACTGCCTCAGCCCCAATGGTGGCGGTGAGCCAAGTGGTGCACTGGCCGATGCCATCAACAAGGCTTTCGGCTCATTTGATGAATTCAAAAACAAATTCAGCCAGACCTCGATCACGACCTTTGGCTCCGGATGGGGATGGCTGGTCAAAAATACCGATGGTTCCCTGGCCCTGGTCAGCACCAGTAATGCAGGCTGCCCTCTGACCGATGGTCAAACGCCGCTGCTGACCTGCGACGTGTGGGAACATGCCTACTACATCGACTATCGTAATGCACGCCCAAAGTACGTGGAAAACTTCTGGAACATGGTCAACTGGGATTTTGTTGCCAAAAACTTTGCAGGCTAAAGCCGCAGGCTACTGGCAACTCGATGAACCAGGACTGGTTACTGGCCAGGCTGGCTGAATACCGGCCGGCAGACCAGGAGGAATCCCTCTTCCACCGGGAAATCATCACGTTCGTTACTGAGCATGAGCGCTGCTATGACCGCAACTACCCACCGGGTCATGTCACGGGATCGGCGTGGGTTATTAACAACAGTCGCACCCACGCCCTTTTACTCCACCACAAAAAACTTGATCGCTGGCTGCAGCCCGGGGGGCATATCGAAGATGACCTGTCTGTTCTGGCCACTGCCCTGCGTGAAGCCCAGGAAGAATGTGGTATAGATAAACTGCACACTGTCTCCGATGCTATTTTTGATGTGGACGTGCACTTCATCCCTACCCGCAAAGACGAAGCCGGACACCTGCACTATGATATTCGTTTTCTGTTGATGACAGAGGATGCCGCGCAACCCAGGGTATCCAGTGAATCACGGGATGTTCGCTGGTTCAGCCCGCAGGAAATCATTGCCCTGAATGAAGGCCCATCCATCAACCGCATGGTGGAAAAAATGAGGGCATATGCATCATGAATCATTCAGCAGCGCAGGTGAAGATCACTTATTATTCTGATGTGCTTTGCGTGTGGGCCTATGTAGCCCAGATCAAGCTGGACCAGCTGAAGGCTCAGTTTGGTGACAGTATCAGCCTGGAATACCGCTACCTGACGATCTTTGGCCATACCGCTTCACGCGTCGTCGAGGGCTGGAAAGACAAAGGTGGCGTGAATGCCTACTGCGAGCATGTTAAACACGTCGGAGAGGATTTTGACTATATCGAAATACACCCGGAAATCTGGACAAGCAACCGCCCGGCATCGTCACTGAGTTGCCACCTGTTTCTGAAGGCGGTTGAATTATTGCAACTGCAAGGACAGATCTCCAGCTCACCTGAAGCGCGCTGGCAGGACAGAAATCTTTACGAGGAAACGGTCTGGCAGTGCCGCCTGGCCTTCTTCAGGGACCTGAGAAATATCGCTCACCTCGACTGCCAGATGGAAATCGCAGCTGCACTGGATCTGCCTACCAACAAGATCAAGAACCTGCTGAAAAATGGTGAGGCCTGCGCGGCCCTGAGTGCCGACATCGAGAGCAAGGAACGCCACCTGGTCAAGGGCAGCCCGACCCTGATCCTCAATGAAGGGCGTCAGATTCTCTATGGTAATATCGGCTACAAGATCATCGAAGCGAATATTCATGAACTGCTCGAGCGCCCTGTCCATCAGGCCAGCTGGTGCTAGCCGGCATATCTCACCGTGCCGGTGAGATATGCCGGCGACGAAAGCAGGTTTGCGAATCCCGAAAAACCGCTATAATAGAGTTTATTGCAGCCAGGAGCTGCTTTTTTCTTTCTAAGGACAGCGGAATCACAACATGCCGGATAACTTGATGACAACTTATGCGCGCCTGCCCATCACTTTCGAGCGCGGTGAAGGTGCCTGGTTGTGGGACAGTCAGGACAATATCTACCTGGATGCCCTGAGTGGTATCGGTGTGTGCGGGCTGGGTCACACCCACCCGGCCGTGACCGAGGCCATCTGCACGCAGGCGAAGAAACTGCTGCACACCAGCAACCTCTATCATATTGAACCTCAGCAACAGCTGGCGGAGAAGCTGTGCCAGCTATCAGGCATGGACAATGCTTCTTTCTGTAATTCCGGTGCGGAAGCGGTCGAGGCAGCGATCAAACTGGCACGGCTCTATGGCCACCAGAACAAGATCGCCCAACCAACCATTATCGTGACAGAGAACAGCTTCCATGGCCGCACCCTGGCCACGCTCTCTGCCACAGGCAACCGCAAGGTACAGGCCGGTTTCGAGCCCCTGGTGCAGGGTTTTATTCGCGCCCCCTATAACGATATCGAGGCACTCAGGGCGATTGCACAGAACAGCCCCAATGTAGAGGCTATCCTGGTGGAACCGATCCAGGGTGAAGGCGGTATCAATATCCCGCACAAGGATTACCTCACCGACATTCGCGCCCTGTGTGATGACCATGGCTGGCTGATGATGCTCGATGAAATACAGACGGGTATGGGCCGTACCGGTGCGTGGTTTGCCTACCAGCACAATGCATGTGTGCCCGATGTTATCAGTCTGGCCAAGGGGCTGGGCAATGGCCTGCCCATTGGCGCCTGCCTGGCCCGAGGCAAGGCCGCAGAGACCTTCAAGCCCGGCAATCATGGCTCAACCTTTGGCGGTAACCCGTTGGCATGCTATGCAGCGCTGGCCGTCACCGATACCCTGGAAACACAGCAACTGGTTGCGCGCGCCACTGAACTGGGCAGTCACATTTGTGATGGCTTGAGAAAGGCCCTGGATGGCTGCGATGCCGTCAGAGAGATTCGCGGCGTTGGCCTGATGATTGGTATCGAGCTGGACCGGCCCTGCACCGGGCTGATCAACACCGCACTGGAACATGGCCTGCTCATCAGTGTCCAGGCAGAGCGTGTGGTTCGCCTGCTGCCTCCCCTGATCATCAGCGACGAGGAGGCCTACCAGATCGTCAATATCACCAGCACCATTATCAAGGACTTCACAGCGGCTAACGCCTGAGCCTGAGCCTGAGTCTGAACCCGCAATCATTATTTTTTTGACATAGCCTCATGAAACAACCTCGTCACTTTTTATCTTTACTGGATATCAGCGCCCGGGAGTTCCGGGACCTGATCAAGCGTGCCATCGAACTCAAGGACATGCAGCGCGCCAATACGATCTATGAGCCCCTGAAAAACAGGACGTTGGGGATGGTCTTTGAGAAGTCCTCCACACGCACACGCGTATCATTTGAAACCGGCATGGTGCAGTTTGGTGGCAGTGCTATTTTCCTGTCACCCCGGGACACCCAACTGGGTCGAGGTGAACCGGTTGAAGACTCCGCCAGGGTGTTATCTCGTATGGTCGATGTCATCATGGTGCGAACCTACGCCCATGAAACCCTTGAATTGTTCGCAGCCCACTCACGGGTTCCGGTAATCAACGGCCTGTCTGATCTTTTTCATCCCTGCCAGTTACTGGCGGATATGCAGACTTTTTTCGAACACCGCGGTGACATCAAAGGAAAGACAGTGACCTGGATCGGTGACGGAAACAATATGTGTCATTCCTACATCAATGCCGCTCACCTACTGGGCTTCCGACTCCATATTGCCGCACCGCCCGGATATGAACCCCAGCAACACCTGCTACAAAGTACTCGGGCACAGGTAGAAATATTTACAGACCCTGCCGAGGCCGCCCGGGATGCTGATCTCGTGGTAACCGATGTGTGGGCCAGCATGGGCCAGGAGGAGGAAAATCAGCTCCGCAGCAAGGCCTTCCAGAACTACCAGGTCAACCAGCAACTGATGGACAATGCCAGTCCGGAGACCCTGTTCATGCACTGTCTCCCGGCCCATCGTGGCGAGGAAGTCAGTGCAGAGGTAATTGATGCCCCGAGCAGTGTCGTATGGGATGAGGCCGAGAATCGTCTTCATGCCCAGAAGGCCCTGCTGGAGTTTCTCCTGAGCTGAGCAGGCATCTATGGAAACGCTTCTCGACATCAAGGATATCGAGTGCCGGTATCAACGGCAGGTCATCGTCAATGACCTTACATTCCATGTCAACAAGGGGAATATCGCCTGTCTGCTCGGCCCCAGTGGATGCGGGAAGACGACAGTGCTACGCGCCATCGCAGGATTTGAGCCAGTCATCAAAGGGGAAATCCTTTTAAACAACAAGACCCTTTCACGTCAGGGCTTCATGATGCCACCCCACAAGCGCCACCTGGGTATGGTATTCCAGGACTACGCACTTTTCCCTCATATGGATGTGAACGAGAATATTTGCTTCGGTATACGCGGCAAATCACGCCGTGAGAAAACGACTATCGCGGCTCAATTGCTGGAAACGGTCGGGATGAGCGAGTTTGGCAAGCGCTATCCTCATGAACTGTCAGGCGGCCAGCAACAGAGAATTGCCCTGGCGCGTGCACTGGCTGCTCAGCCCACCATGGTGCTGCTAGACGAACCGTTTTCCAACCTGGATATCGACCTGCGTGAGCGCCTGGGTGTGGAAATCCGCGATCTGCTCAAGGAGCGAGGAATTACCACTCTGCTGGTCACCCATGACCAGCATGAGGCCTTTGCGCTGGGCGATCAGGTCGGCATCATGAATGGAGGGAAAATCCTGCAATGGGACACCCCGTTCAACATTTACCACGAACCCGCCAATCGCTTCATTGCGGACTTTATCGGCCAGGGTGTATTCCTGAAAGGCACGCTGATTACATCAGATACGGTCAAAACCGAAATCGGCATCATCCAGGGTGACCGCGCCTATCCCTGGCCCCCGGGTAGCGAGGTGGATATCCTGTTACGTCCCGATGATATTTTACCCGACCCACAGAGCAACCTGCGCGGAGAGATCATCCAGAAGGCATTCAAGGGCGCTGAAATATTGTATACGCTGCAACTCACCACAGGCAGCAAGGTTCTTTCCCTGTTTCCCAGCCACTATCATCATACGATCGGCGAAACAGTGGGCATCCGCATTGCGGCTGATCACCTGGTTGCCTTTCCTGGCTCCAGCTCTCCTTCAACAGAATAATTGCTTATCATTCACGCCGAGGTTCACGAAGAGTACGAAGGTGGAATTTAATCTCTGGGGGTATGATTCCCTGCAGCTGGCTGCTCGTATTGTCACCCCGACGAGATGGATGCCGTATCAAGTACGGCATGACGTTCAGTCGTTGGGCTTCGTGCCTCAGCGCCAACAATATTTCTACGCAGCACGCTGCGGGGTAATTTATTAGCACAAGGCAGCACATATAAAAACGGCCAGCCTGTTATCAGGCTGGCCGTCATACAGGAGCGCTGTAAAAATCAGGGAAGCTGTGCCGCCAGGTATTCAGCCACGGCCTTGATCTCATCTTCCTTCAGGCGCTTGGCGATATCCTGCATCATGCCACCAGGATCATTGCCGCGCAGGCCTGATTTGAAATCTTTCAGTTCCTTGATGATATAGTCGCGATGCTGACCGCCGATCCTGGGAAACTGGGTAATCTTTTCTGATTTTCCCTTGCCCCGTGGACCGTGACAGTTGATGCATCCGTAGACACCACTTTGCGGGACACCTTCCTTGAAGATTTTTTCGCCCCTGGAAGCCAGTGACTTGTTGATCGGCTCCAGGGGCTTCTTGGCCATTTTCTGCTTGGAGAAATAGCTGGCGATATCCTTGGCATCCTGGACACTGGCCACCGTTGCGGCCATGCCTGCCATGGTATCGTTATTGGCACGAATCCCCTTCTGAAAATCCCGGATCTGCTTTACGATATAACCTGAATACTGCCCGGCCAGACGCGGGAAATCTGCTGTCGCGCTGTTACCATCCCCTCCGTGGCAACCAGCACATAATGCTGATTTAGCCTCACCCGCAGCCGCATCTCCCCCTTCAAATGCTGCCTGGGCATTACTGAATATAAATACCGACCCCACCAAAATTGCTGTCAAAACAGATAGTTTCTTGATCATAGATGCACCCTTTTATATTTGTTCTCTGCTATTGTTGGCGGGACATCCCACCCTGATTGTCATAGCAACCACAAGCCATCCTATTTTAAGCCGATATCACGCTGACAATCAATCATCGATCGTCAACTGGTGTTCGTGCTGACACTTAATCGGGACTGACTCCTGTTGAGACCCATACCTGACAAAAACGGTAAAAGGCTGTCAGAATGCTGTACCGGCTGACAGCCACTCTCACAGTCAAGATTTACACTTTAAATACATATATATCATGCAGTTATGATACATCTCAACAATCAGGGATCGAACTGGGAGGGCTAATATTCTACTGGATTTCCACCGGCTGCTTTGTTTTATGCCTAGTGATCGCACTGTGAAAAAACGAAATGAACAAGGCGGCAATTAACCCAAACAGCAGACCGAGCACAACAATTAGCATGCGGCGTGGTTTAAAAGGCTCCTGGGGCACCACAGCTGGATCAATCACCTTGAAGGCATACTCGTCCTGAACACTCGCCAGCATGATTTCCTTGGTTTCTGTCTCAATCAGGCGGTAAATGGCCTGCTGCACCTCCACAGAACTGGTTGCCAGAAGCTGTTTCTCCAGGTAACTGATCCTGGTCCTGGCCTCCTCGATAGCCTGACTACTGAGCTGATTGTTTACCCGCTTAACAAGGCTGTTCGCCCATGCCGTGGTCAGTTCCGGGTCCTGCCACTCGATAGTCAGGGTCAACAGACTTGTTGATCGGTCGAGGTCAATGGAGCGTATTTCTTTATCAAATAGGTTATAGGCATCCCACAGGGTTGGCTCTTTATAACTGAAGAGATTAAACCAGCCTTGCTCTTCTTCCCCATCAGCTTTCCGGGTTTCAGGGAACAGTATGGGCATCAGGTTCTCTGCCTCAATAAAGGTCGTGGTCAGTGAGCGCGAACGCAGGGTGGCGATATGCCGTGCAACCTGGTTTCCCCCGGAACCCATCGGTATACCGCTACGCGCCAGCAATTCGCCGAATTGGCCAGCCCCAAGTGAAGACAGTTTTCCGTCATCTTTATCATGGGAGACCGGCGCCAGTAGGACCTCGGCCCGATAGACCGGCGTCATCAGAAATGCAGCCGCCAGGGCCAGCAAGGTGCTGGCCAGTGTCAGCAACAGGATGAGCCTTTTATACTTGAGCAAGACCTGCCAGTACTCGACAAGATCGATTTCATCGTCGGGGTAATAATGATAGACGGGGGGCATAGCTGCCGGGGGGGGTATCTGCTGCTCAGGCCGTCGCTCCGGTTCCCCGGGTTCATCCGGGCGCATCCTGTCCTGCCGGCCCGTTTCAGCATTCCTGGCGCGCGCCTCCCCGATTTTATAGAGTGATCGTTTCACTGCGGTATACCCGTCTAGAATACATTGATCACCTTCAGACTGGCTGCAGTAAGCGCCAATTGGTAGAGTATCTGGCTGACATCGACCACCAACTGGTGGGTACTGATGCGGTCCAGCTTGTAGGGTACGACAATAACATCTCCCGGGCCAATCCTGACATTTTTACTTTGCTGCACAGCACCATCTACATGGACAACATAGATGGCCTTTTTATTCCCCTTCTCGTTAACACCACCACTCAGACGAATATAGTCCTTCACATCGAATTTCTTGTTATATAGATGTGATGTGGGGTGATAAATTTCACCCATCACGACGACATCTTCATATTGCGGGGGTATGTACAGCTTGTCTCCCGGTTGAAGGGTAATATTATGCGCCTCCGGGTCATCCAGGATCGCATCCAGCTTGATGACCATGCGGCCCAGGGCCTTTGCCCCCCGCATCTGCTCAAGCAGCACCTGCCCTTCCATGAGTGCCTTGTCCTTCTCCTTGCCAAAATCCCGCCCCTCCACACTCATGGCTGCCAGATCCTGTTCCAGACGTGCGGCAAGGGTTTCTATCTGATTCTGTTCACGCAAGCGTACTGACTCACGCACAAAAACCGCCCCTCTGGAATAGGCATCAGCAGTCAAACCACCAGCTCGCTTGAGGAGTTCACTGAGTTTTTCACCCCGCTCAATAGGGTAGTTGCCTGGAAATCTTACTTCCCCTGTAATCATGAAATCGCCCTGATCAACCCAGTCGGGTATACGCCGAACCACCAGCTGATCATAGGGTTTTATCTCAATATCGCTCCCTTCCTCACCCTTGATCACGGCGCTGATATCAACCTCCTTGCGCTGCTGTACCCTGCGTTCTCCATCCTCGACCACAAAGCGGGTCAATTCCGCCTTCAGGATATAGGCATTGTCGGTCAGGCCACCGGCCGCTTTCAGCAAGGTACTGACCTTCATACCCGTGGAGACAGGGTAGCGCCCGGGGTGATGTACCATGCCATTGATCACCGCCTCCTTGTACAAACTGCCAGGTCGGGCCTGAAAACGCATCATCTCCAGTATCGGATCGATAATCGTGCTGCGGTCGCTATGATTATCGAACACATAAACCTCGTCGCCTGGCTGCAACAACGTATCCGCCTCTGCGCCTTTTTCTGCCAGGGCCATTACCAGATCAGTGGATAACAGCTCTATCCTGCGATCATGAGGATTTTCCCGCTTGATAATCACATAGCGGGTATCTGCACCAGGCAGCAATGCGCGTATGGAAGGAATCAGATCGGTCATGCGCACCCCTCTCATCCACTGTCTGATTCCCGGGCGTTGCACATGACCGAACAGGCTGATAACGTTTTCCAGTCGCTCTGATACCGATGGCACAGTGACAATATCACCATCCTGCACTGCCATCTCCCGCCCCCCGGGCTGGCTCAGATCAATCTCCAGCATAGTGCGCACGCCGGCACTGGAAAAACGCTCGATACGGGTTTCCTGGAGCATGGCACCCGGGGAATAGCCCCCTGCCATAGCGATCAGATCTGTCACTGTTCTTTCTTTTTTAAGTTCATAGATGGCCGGACGCCGCACCTGCCCGGTCACCGTGACAGTCTTGCCAACCGGCGGGATGAATATTACGTCGCCCGGTAGCAACCGCATATTGTTGCTGATATCACCCTTCAGCAGCAGATCATAGAGATCCAGCTGCGATACTGTTCTGCCATTGCGCTTGAGTTCGATGTTACGCAAGCTGCCAATCGGCTTGACCCCGCCACTGGCAAACAGGGCATTGGTCATGGTGGAAAGTCCACTCACCACATAGGAGCCCGGCCGCTCCACATCACCCAGGGCAAAAACCCGGATAGAACGCAGCTTGCCCATGGTGACCGAGGCCTTGATACCGATCAACTGGGTTGAGACACGGTTGCGGATTTCCTGCTGGAGCCGGGGGAACGTCAGGCCAGCCACCGGGACGGGGCCAATGCTGGGGAGCAACAGCATGCCATTGCGGGTGACCTGTAGCTCATACTCGACGTTTTCCTTGCCAAACAGCTGCAGCAACACGACATCACCGGGTCCCAGGACATAATTGTCAGGGATCGGGATATCAGAAACAGATTTGAAGGCCTCCTGCTCACCGGAGAACAGGTCATAGCCGAAAGGCTTTAGTTCATGCTCTACAGGCAGTATCTTGAGGGTAACCTGCAAGCCGGCAAGAGCCGGCTCGGCCTCGATACGCTCCTCAGCCTCCTCCTCGCTGAGGCCCGTCAGCACAATCCTGCCAATATTGTTGAGCGTCAATCCACCGCCGTTGTCCAGCACAAACAGGGTACGCTCGGGGATACGCACATCACGCTTTTCATCTGTTTCAACCAATTCATCTTCTGCTGCTTTCACAGTGAACCTCAGCAGGATTGTCTCACCACCAGTGATGCGGGGTATTTCGGGAATATCTGAAGCAAATGGAGCAACTTGGTCTCGCCGTGTCATGCGATCCTCAAACGGCGACAGGGATTCAGGATTGTCACGATCCATCACCTGCTCACCCATGGTCATGCTGCTGACCTGACCGGGAAAACCCTGCGTTTTCTGCAACTGCTGGAGTAACAGGGGGTCAATCTCGGCTGCAGCTACGCCACAGGCAAACCACAACAGGGCTGCAAACGCTGTTACCAGTCTCCATTTATTTGCTAAGTCAGGCATATTCATACGGTTCAGACATCAAACAGTCAATGCGATTGACAGAAATATGTGCGGCCGTTCCTCAAAAAATACGGCACATGAGAATACCACATCGGGGCAAAAAGCGGATGATCAGCTGGCCTGCAAATGGCTATTTTCCGAAATCCGTCATTGGTGAAATCTCGCTACTATCCAGCATCAGCGGACGCTCCAGCAGGTTGTACAGATCTCCGGGGGAAGCCACCATCTGCCCCACATCCCGGGTCCAGGGTGAAATAGACATGCTGGCGAAGGCCTGAGTGTCTTTGGTCAGCATGGCATTCAGGTAGACCAGCATATAGATCCCTTTATCATAATAAGGGTCTCCCGGACTTCCCGGGGGCGTGCTATCGTCACCATCCGTAACGGTATACCAGGCCCCAAGCTCTACACCGGAACGAAAACGGCGTTTTAGTTCAAAACGCACCCCTTTGTCTTTGGCCAGGAAACGTCCCGCCCTCGCAGTCGCTGTCAGGCCCAGTGTCGGCAGACGATAATGCAGTGCGCCCAGGGCTGTCACGACGGTATAATCCCTGAACGCGAAACTATCGCTTGCCGAGCGCTGCCTGAGCCAGTCGACTGTCAGATCCACTGCCCAGTCCCCCGTCTGCGGCAAATACAAAAGCTGCCCCCCGGCACCACCAAACATTTCCTCATAATACCCGGTAGATACCCGGCTGTAGATGCGTTCACCCAGCAGGCTGTACTTGTTTAACAATAGCTTATCCATTCTCAGGCGATCTCCCTGCAAGTAGTCAGCGACATCCGAACGTACATGAGGCAGCTCACTATTGGACTTCTGCTTGACCTTGCTGACATCTTCAAACAGGGTAAAACGGGCCCCGCTATCCAGGAAAAAACCCCGTCCGAAGTGTTTGCGGTACTGGGCCAGGGCGTAAATGTCATAATGAAAGGCACCACTGGGATCATTTACAAACAGGCGCGCATTGAATGGCACCACATGCAGACTGGACAATTTCCGGTCTTCCCATTTAAACCCGAGCAAATGACCTTCATTGTCTTCCGCTGTCTGTAAAGTTGTTACTTCCTGCTGGTGTTGATCGTCATCGACCGTCACCCTCTCACCAGGTTTTCTCCCGGTATACCCGGGAGATGCATAGGCAATCTCGACAGACTTGTTCAGTTGTTCATCTGAAGCGACACCCTTGAAGTAATCTCTCAATAGCTGGAGATCACTGAAACGGTAGGTCAACAGTGCCAGGTCGTTGCGCGTGTAGGTGATATTGATCGTATCCATATCAGCAGGCCCCGCTAACAGGACCGTACGGGCTGCTCGCCCAACTGCCCGCCCCATCAGGAATATGCGCGGGTGAGTCAGGCTGACATCGATCACATTGTGGCTAATTTCAACCCGGACATTCTTGTAACCCTGCGCCTCCAGGTCCCGAAGCATGACGCCGGCATAGCGAGAATCGTTACGCCATGCGTCGAGGGACTGCTGCTCCCTTTGCCGACTAAAAGGCGCCGGCTCATCGAGCTTGGGGATATATTCCTTTCGATTCAAAGGGATGGAGACAAACAGATTACCGCCTACATCACCACTGTTATAGGAAACCTGCGTACCAAACCAGCCCAGCTTGTATTCAAGCCCATAAGTCATGCCGCCGTCTTTTTTATCAGCACCGGTTTCTCGTGATGAGATATCAGCCTGATAGTCATAGGCATCATATTCCAGCACCAGCCCCAGATTTCTATGCCAGGCAGGATTGTAGCGCAAACCACCAAACAGGCCATCGATACGATCTGAGCCATAACCCAGCGTCATGTCGAAGTCATTAAAAAACTTCTTGTTCAGGGTTATGAAATCTGCTTCGAAGACCTGAGTGCCGGTAAAATCCTGGGTACCCACCGTAACTTCCGGGAAAAACCGCGATTCCCGCAGCAACATTAATTTGGCATCAAATGCCTTGTCCTTATAGGACCCAAAATCAGCATCCGGGTTATTCTGGAAGGCCGGGGCATCGTCAATAATGGTATAACGTGCCGACAACTCCACGCGCGAGAAAAACGCGATACTGCTCCATAGCGTGGTATAAGGATCGTTATAACTGGCACCGAAACGCAGCGTGCCTTCAGCAGCGATTCTGGCATCGGGCATATTGATCAGCCCGGTCTGGCCGGTGCTGGAGACCTGGGCCATGAGATATTGAAAAGGAGAGAAGATCAGCACACCCGTCAGGACGAGTAATACTGACAGTTTTCTACCGCACCATGTGGCCAATTCTCAGCAGACTGCTGTAGATTTTTGATCAGGGTGTACTATGAGAAGGGGGGGTTGAGCCACCACCGCCACCACCACCGGCCACTGCGGCCAGGAGGGCAGCAAGACCAACGCCAATACCGATTGCAACTTTTGATACACCCTTGGTGGCTGTCTGCGGTGCCTCTTCCTGGGTTTGCTCTACGGCGATGGGCTCCTCTACGACAGCGGGCGGCGGGGTCTGCTGTACTGGTGGCTCTTCAGGCGTAGCAACCTCAGGTTTCTCCACAGGCTTTGGCTTTACAATACCAATTGCTGCAGCCAGTTGAACAGCGCCAGGCTGATGGGCGAGAGAAGTATCATTTGTCTGTTTGCTGGTTTCACCAGCAGCCTGGGCAGGCTGCCCGGGTATGGCCTGAGCGACAACATTGCTGGTCACAAATACCAGTACGATGCCAGTGGCGCAGCATTTATACAATCTTGTCCGGATATTCATTCCCCTGTCTCTCCCCGTCAGCCCGATTCCAGTTGTGATCAATGAATGGCGGAATTGTATACCCTTTTTCCCCCTCAGGCTATCCTGCGCACCCCGGATACTTCAAATACAGGCGGCAAAAAAGAAAGGTCGCTTGCCAGGCTACTTGTAGGAATGAAAAAAACGCGTAATAAGCAGGTCGTTACCACGCTTTTCAACATCAATCGTCACCCGACCCTTGACGGTGGTAACAGATGTCTCTCCTTTCAACAATAACTTGACCTCAAAATCCCCCTCCCCTCTTGCGCGGCCTTCATCTTTCTGAGTCCATTTGAGATCATCAAAAATAAACTGGCGTTTTTCTGTCATCCCGAAAAGATCTCTGTAGTCTTCAGCAATACCATCTCTGTTGCTACGGTCATTTGTACGAGCATCTTGCGCAAAAACACTCAACAACCTTGCCAGATCTCCCTCTTCATAACTATGAACAAAAATATTCATCATTTTCTTGAGATCTTCATCCGGAATAAGGGCAATCGTTTTCTCAACCACACTCCGAGATTGCTTCGGCTCTGGCAATAAGCTCACCACGGTTTTGGTACCAGGCTCAGGCGGTGGGGTTTTTACCTCTGGATTAATTTCTCCCATCACTGGGGGTGGGAAAACTTCTGCTTTTTCAAGGGGTGGCGCCTTGGTTTGTGACACAATAACTATGTCGTTTTCCTTAACGACAGGATTTACATCTTTCCCTTCATCCACGACAGTTTCAACAGGATCCTTTATTTGTTGACGAATAGTAACCGGTGCCTGGTTCGATGTAGTACTTTCAATAACCTCCTGATCATGCAGTGGCTGAAGCGGGTCATCTCCCTCGATTAACATTGTTGCTGCCGAACCTTCCTGACTTTCTTTGACAGTGACATCTGCAACAACTGTCTGGTGGGGTTGAGCAGTTTTTTCTACAATCTGGCTTTCCTGCTGCTGCATATTTTCAACAGTAGAGTTTCTCGTCACTACCCCCCGTAGATTGCCCTCTTTGAAGATTGGTTCAACAGTTGTGTCATCGGAAACCTTGGCTGCACCCACTCCTACCGTTTGTTTCTTCTCTGCCTCTGTAACATCTACAATAGTATCTTCTGACCTCTGCGTCATAAGCTGCTGCTGGTCCCCAGTAATTTCAGAAGTAACAGCAATTTCCGGCTTCGGTATAATAACAGCAGTCAATGAGTCTGCTGGTTTCCGATACTCATAAACAGCAGCCACGACGCCAAATACTACAATAGCTGCAACCAGATAGATCGTGGTTCTGGAGGATGATCTACCTCGGGATCGCCGGCGATAAGCCCCCTCTACTGTCTGATCAGAATCATCTTCAGCTCTTATTTTCTCCAGGCCACCATGGGCACCATTATGCAACCTATCCGATACAAATCCCCTCACATCAAGATGAGGCTCTTTCCCATCATCAAATGGATCTATATGTGCGCCAATATCCCCGTAAGCCCGCTCAATACTATCCGCAATAAAAGAATTTTCCTCGGTAACCCGAACCGCCCCAGGTTGAGCGGCCACATTGCCAGATGGGTCTACAGCAGAACTGGCAACAGAACCACCGGACAATTGTTCATAGGCACGCTGTCCTTTCTCACCATCCACCCTGTGACCAACCTGATCCTGCTCACGGTTTTTAGCGAAGGAAACAATTGAATTTGCATATGACTTACTGGGCTCGCTATGTGCTACCTGCCCATTCACCCCGACTTCCTGTGTAGCCAGGCCAGCATCATAGGCCCGGCGTTTCACTGGGTCCCTTAATATGGAATATGCCCGGTTGATACAGTCCGCATACTCCACACTCCAATTTGCAGCCATATCCTCCCTGTCCAGCATAAAAAGATGCATTAAAAGATGATAATGCTTGCGAATCTGTTCCTGTGGTGCGTTTTGATCAAGCCCCAGCTGCCTATATAGATCTCCTCCAGACACAAATAAAACTCTTTCAACAAAAAAAACTGTAGCCAGGAATAACTCATCGCCAGGATTATCGCTATCTGCACCAGGCACAACCTTTCCTGCGACTTCTTCTAGCAGTTTGCCTGTATCTTTCGGCAAAGGTTTCTCCTGGCCAATCAGCTCCTCAAAGTGAGAAGGATCGCGTTGAAAGTCCAGGACTAATTGAAATATATTGTATGCCACAGTATCAATTCACTACTTTTCTTGGTTATAGAGACAATAAACGGGAAATTCTAGCTGACTTGACATAAACAGCAAGTATTGTACTCTTAATTTCATCGACACGCCCGGGCACCTGCTTTAATCTACCTCCAAACATTAGGAATAGAAATATTTTGATATGAAGCACTTGAATAAGCTGCAAAAGCAGGCATGCCTTGAGGATAATGGCTGTAACTGCCCTCAGCCCATCAATAAAAATACGGGGATAAACAGGCGCAAAAATAATTGTTACTGATTGATTTTACTTCAGTTATAACAACATCACCCAAAACGAAAAAAGCTGAGATTGAGGAACGCCTGCATTTGTAACATTACCATGTTCAAATACGGCAAACTGCTACCGGAATCAACCTGCATTTGAGAATCTTCTGGCTTATTAACTTTATGTATATCTGGGTTACCCCTGATCTACCTGCATCAGGGCCTGAAAAAACAGCCTGTATTTATACGCACAATTTGTATGCTCGGTATGCCACAGCATAGACAATGAGCAGCTCAGATATAACATTATTCATATAAAATACATTTTTGAAGAAAGTCGCCGGCCATTGCTCATAACAAGTGGTCTTAACTCTTGCCTGAGCATAGTACGCCAAACGTTCAAATACATTATTTTTACAATATCTGATTTAATCAAGACAAGGACAATTATGCCCTCTATAAAATGCAAGCTCTTGAGCCATTCTAACAGCCCACATATCCAGCAACTATTTACAGGTTTTAAAATGCTTGGAGATACAGGACTCATAGAGGTTATACAAGAATTTTCCAGGGGGCATAAAGATCATACTGAAAACCCCCAGTTCCTCAGAAGGGCAACACATGCTCATTTGCAGGTCGAGCTAAGCGACAATCACAACCAGAGATTCAAGGTTTATTTCGACAATCATGATGCAAAAGAGATAAATGAACAACATCTCAACAGCTGCGATATATACTTTAAGCGTTCATTTTCATGCGACTATATTTCAGAATTTCACCCCGAGAAAAAAGGGAATATTTTCCCTCTTGGCCTAAATTATCTCGTACTTTACAACGGCATTGACCTGCACGCTATAAAACGTGGATTTCACTTTTCAAGCTCAATAAATAAAAAAATCAGAAATGTACTCACATCAATTGACACGAGAAATAAGCTGGCTTTCAGGCCAAGATTGAGGAATATTCAATCGCTCCCAGAATATACACTTGAGCCAAAAGTTTTATTTATGGCCACGGCACACGACCCTTACGACACGACTGACAGACCAAAAGAAAAAATAGAAGAACGAATTCATAATAATGAGTTCAGAGCAAACTGCATTCGCATATTACGGAAAGAACTCGGGTCAAGATTTTATGGCGGGTTCATTCACAATAAATACACCCTAGAAAAGCACAAAGATGTCTTAATTGACAATGCCTCCAATGCAAAAAAAGAAAATTATCTGGAGATGCTGGGTAAATTTCCGATCTGCATTGCAACAACAGGGTTGCATGGCTCAATAGGATGGAAGCTTGCAGAGTATGTAGCCTTTTCAAAAGCAATTATAACAGAAAGACTGCAATATAAAGTTCCCGGGCCTTTCCTAAAAAATAAAAATTATCTGGAATTCTCTTCTCCAGAAGAATGTGCTCAACAATCAATAAAGCTTTTGGATGACCACAATCTATTAAAACAAATCATAACGAGAAATTTTGAATATTATAAAAATTATGTAAAACCTGATATGTTAATCTTGAATGCACTTACTATTGCCATAGAGAAATGGAAGAAATAAACCACGAAAGACAGTCCCTTAATACCCTACGCCGCCCTACCCAGCATATCAGCCAGTATACACTCAGGGCTTCCCAATGAGTTTGAGTCAGCACTGTATAAGGGTTACAATTGAGCGAATTTTATATTGTTAGTTGGTAAAGACTGACTGCCTTAGCCTAAAGGCAGAGGAAAGCAGGTCAAACAAGAGATGATAATATGCGTATGCGAACTTACTTCTTGATTTCAATGGCATTGTTTATGTCATCCAATGCAATTTCGGTCGCGGCGGGCCTTTCTGGAGGGAACGTTGGGCCTGATGGTTACCTGGTCGGACCTGAGGACACACTGGATATCTCAGTATGGAAAGAAGAAGACCTAAGCTTATCAGTCCTCATCAGGCCTGATGGCAAATTATCCTTTCCTCTGATCGGCGACATTCAGGCTGGAGGCAAAACACCGGGGCAGATCCGAAGAGAAATTACTGAATGGTTGAGAAAATATATCCCTGACCCCGTCGTAACAGTCGTTGTCTCAAAGGTCGCTGCACTGAAAATTTACATGATTGGTGAAGTCAACAAGGCTGGGGAATATACCATTGGAAGACAGATGGATGTCATCCAGGCCCTGGCACTTGCCGGCGGATTAACCTCTTTTGCATCTGAAAATGATATCAAGATTCTTAGACGGAAAAATGGTAAAAACATTATCATCCCCTTCGAATATGGTGCTTTTAAGAAAGGTAAAAAGCTGGAACAAAATATTTTGCTCAGAAGCGGTGATGTAGTACTTGTACCTTAAATTTAACTTACTGATTATAACTATCTGATGTCGGCCGGAAAACTGTTAAAGATTGAAAATTTTGACATATTTTAAACTGACATGACGACACTACAGACAAACAGGATAATTCTCTTCTGCATCCTGTTAGGTCTAACGCAAACCACTAATGCTGCAGCAGAATGGACTTTTGCCCCTTCAATACGCACAGGATTGTCATACAATGACAATATTCGCATGACTACTGTTGAGCATGATTCTGTTTGGGGCCGGTCTGTTACTCCAGAAGTAGATATAAAGGCAATAACTCGCTTAAGTGAAACACGACTGGGCGCTAGCATTAGTTATATCGACTATACAAAAGAGGAAGAGGCCAGAGACAGAAATCGTCAGAAATACACGATATTATCGCGATATCAGCAAGCTTCCCGATCTACGTGGAGCCTGAGAGGAAATTTGTTTCGCGACACTGTATTAACCCCTGTTTCAAGTGGTAGCGGTGATTTGCCAGCGGGGCTGGACAGTAGTGCTCAAAATACTGGCGATACCATCCCAGACACAGACCGAGGAGATGAAGCGGATGTGCGCCGTAACCGGCTACGCCTGACACCATCCTGGAGCCGCAGATTAACTCAAAGAAGCTCTATGGGTGTGGACTATACATACTATGATGTCTCCTACTCAGGGGATAGAGGAGAAGATACCAGGGTAGATAATACAACACAGAGCGCCGGTGTTTCTCTGAGACGGGACATGACCAAGCAAACTGTAGCAGGTATTACTGGCCGATATGCTGAATACGAAGCACAAGATGTAGATAACAAAACGACAAATTATTCCTTTATAGGGATTTTAGACCACGACTTTTCCAAAACATTGAGCAGCTCCTTTCAAATTGGCGTTCGAAAAACAGAAGCTAAAACAGCATTTTCTAAAAACAAGTCAACAAGCACCACCTTTAAAGCCAGAATCACACAAAATGTTTTTGAGGCAACCAGCTATCAGCTGCTGTTAGAAAGGCGACTACTGCCGGCCAGTTCCGGCAATGTAGTTGAAAGTGACCGTATTGACATCCGTCTGCGACATCGAATTAAACCAACCCTGCTCTTTTCATTAAGGGGTCGATACTTTAACAATGAAACAATTGGGGGGGATGGAACAACCAGGAGCGATCGATGGTATTACTCTATAGGGCCAGGATTGACTAAAAATATGACACGCAACTGGAAAATCGATGGTTCTTATAGCTATCGCCGCCAGAAACGAAAGACTGACAATCGGTCAGTAGATAATAACACAGTGAATCTGAACATTACTTATGCATTCATCCTGAGGTAGGTTCTCCATTGAGTCATCACAAACGGAATATACAGCCTTGTGATCGACCAAATACGTCATGTCTTCATTGCAGATAATTATCTGCCTCACCACTGTTTGCCTACATATTCATAGAAACATAAAATTCTTCACTTTACTAACTGCTCTTAAGGAAGCTATCTTCTCAGTCCTGCCTTTACTCTTTTAAACCACCTTCTGACTGACATTTTATTTTTCCTCGTCTACGTTTTCCAGGCTGTAGACTTTCCCCGCTGTTTCAACCAACCAGGACTACCCTGGCAGCTCTCATAAAAACTATTGAATATTCCGTATTTGAGAATCATGTCACCTAATTCCCGGATAGTGTGAACACCATCACGGAGATTTAGTGATCTACCACACGGAGAAATCATGCAATTAAAACGATGATACCTGTATTGCAGCGTAGCGAGGTTACAGGTTTATGTCGAAATGCTTTGCCCCCTCTTTTTACCTATATCGATTTTTTCTTATCATTTATGTTTTATTATTGGCAGCCTGCGGCGGCGGATCAAGTGGTACTGCTTCTGAAAGCACCAATGCAGTCACATCTATCATACTCAGTGGTAGCGTAGGAGATGGCCCTGTTACTGGCGCACTCATCACCATAACTGATGCCAATGGAACAGTACTAGCCAACACAGTAAGCGATGACAAGGCGCAATATAAAGCAACGGTTCCGGCAGATGCTATATTTCCCATCACAATTACGGCGACTGAAGGTCTGGACCTTGTCACGGGCACTGCCCCCGACTTTACCATGGTAACAATGGCAGCAACTTCGACGGAAACCAATGCTAATATCAACCCGTTCTCTACATTTATCGTCAAAACAGCAAAAAATATGGAGGGAGGAGCAAATCCAACCAACCTGGATCTAGCCAATCAGATTGTCATGAATAATATGAATTTTGGCCTGGATTCCACAATTATAGAAAACCCCATAACGACAGTAATAACGGAACAAAACATTGCAACGATTGTCAAATCCAGTGAAGTTGCTGGAGAAATGATCCGTCGTGCACATAACGCATTGATTATAACTGGAAATACGATTGACAAAGACGAATTGATTGACTCGCTGGCAGCCGACCTGGTTGATGGTTTACTGGATGGCTCAGATGCGAAAGGAAATGCTAATCCTCTGTTTTCTGCAGCAGCTCATATTGCAGCAGGCGAGGTACTTGTCGAAGCATTAAGTAATAATCTCTATGTAAACGGGATCCTGGCAACAGGGCTCATGGACAATGCAATCAGGATTTCCTTACCAGGTACAGATGAAACTACTGCAAATGCAGCAATCAATGATAAAATGCTCAATCAAACTCGTATCTCATTAGGATCTGCACAGACAATCTCACC
This sequence comes from Zetaproteobacteria bacterium, assembly GCA_021545665.1. Next base: position 16,620 of record JAJRTX010000082.1, on the reverse strand, counting down.
AGATGGAACTATTACAGATATTGCATCGTTACTGAATAGCATACCAGCCAACATAAATCCTGACGAAATTGCAGCCCTTCTGCCCCCTGAACGAAGTGCAGATATTAGCAGTGTACTTATAACTGTTGGCCTATCGAATGACAACGAGTTAGAAATGATTAACACAGCAGCAAAAGACTTACTCGCAACCAGCACATCGCCTGCGGTCAGCCTGATGGCATCCCCATCCACTATCACAAAAGGTGATTTTACAACCCTTACGTGGGCAACGAAAAATATCAGCTCCTGCGAATCCTCCGGGCCAATTGATTGGAATGCTGCGGGCAACCACTCAGGCCTAATAGACGTAGGCCCCTTGAGTATTAACTCAACTTTCGTACTTACCTGCATAAATGAAAGCGGCCAGGAAGCCAGCGCATCCATCACTGTCAATATAATTGATGATTCACCTGAGAATGAGCCCGACACGATAAGCTATATCAATGATATTATTGATATAGCCCCTATATCATCTGACAATGAAAACCTGGTCACTGATAACGCGACAACATCTGACATAACCCCTCAATCTCCTGCAGGGACTTCTAATGAGAACACAGGGAATACTGGCAGCGGCAACAACATAATAATCTCTAGTCATAATATAAATGGGGACAATATTAATAACACAGCCAACACAACAGCCGTGAGCCAACTAACTCGTATTAATATCGCATCAGCAACAGCATCAGCTTTTAAAGCCGATACCGGCCGCATTCCTGGCAATGTGTTTGATGGAGACCTTTCAACTGTCTGGGCAAGCTCTGGAATGCCGCAGTGGATTACCATCGATCTTGGCGCTGAATATTCTGTCAGCAAAACCAGAATATCTTTTTTTGGATATAATCAGAACAGGCTTTATAATTACACTATTGAGGCGGCGGCAGTCGATGGAAACTGGATAACCCTGAAATCTAACATTGAATCCAGCGCCAACCTATGGACAGAAGAAACCTTTGGCGCAGTGAGGGCCAGATTCCTTAGGATAACCCTGAACGCGGCAAGCAATTCTGGATGGGCAACTATCAATGAAATAGAAATTTATGGTAATAGTATCGTTGAAACTGCAAATAATCCCAAACTGACTCTGAGCTGGAATTCCAGTCCAGAAGATGTGTTAGGATACACTATATTTTTCGGCGCTTCTGCCGATAACATCAACAGGCAATTATCAAATATCCCGGCAGATACAGTCGACTTCGACCCGATGGCTCCATCCATGAGTTATATGAGGTCTGATATACTAAACCTCTTGTCTGCAGGAGATAATGCGTGCTTCAAAATAAGAAGCTATAACGATGCCGGCCAATCCAGTTTTTCAGAGCCAATTTGCACAGCATTATAATCTATACGAATTATTCCATACTGAACTTCAACAACTAAATTACATCAGATAAAGTTCACACTAGTTCATCTAGCCAGATAAACTGTAAACGCTTCTAATACCTGGAACATAAGAAAGAGAGAGTCCTAATCGCAATGAGTAAACATCAATTTAATCTATTTACCTACACCACATTATTAACATTGCTATCCTTCATAGTGACTCCAGCTACAGCAGCTATACTTTTAGATAGTAATTTTGAATCTGGCAACTTTGAACAATATGGGTGGAGATTGAGTGGTAATCCACCTTCCGTAACTTCATCTGGACCTACTTGCACAGGAAATAATTCTTTAAAATCTGTACTGGACTATTATGAAAGCCCCGCAAGCTATCGTACAGAAGTATCACTAACAAAGAATGGTGGTTTTCCAGGATTTAAATTTAGGAAGGATTACTGGGTTGGCTTCGCCATATATCTTCCTGGTCCTTGGGCGCCAGATAAATTTTCTGAAACTTTAGTCCAATGGCATGGGTCTCCAGACCTCGATCTAGGTGAGAAATGGAGAAACCCAATATTGGCGCTATTCCCACACAATGGCACTGGCACATGGAAACTAAAAAGCAGATCCGACCCAAGAAGAATTTCTGTAGACAATAACCCTCCGCGAAAAGATAGGTCTTTTGATTTAGGCCCATTTGAAACGAATAAATGGACAGAGTTTGTCTTCCATATTGTTTTTTCTTATGAAGGCGATGGAGTGCTGGAAGTCTGGAAAGATGGAAAAAAAGAATTTCGTCATGAGGGACCAACAGCGTTTAATGATGCTAAAAGCCCATACCTGAAAATGGGAATCTACAAGCCAAGCTGGCACCCTAAAACCACATATGGAGGTGTCTTTGAGGTTAGCAACAGAACGGTCTATCATGATGACCTCCGTATTGGAGAATCGTTTAAGGATGTAGCCCCTAATTGTGATTCTAATGCAACCACTACTAATACACCGCCATCAGCGCCACCGTCAGCGCCACCAGCATCCCAGTCACCTCCTCCCCCCTCAGGGCTTCGCATAACAGTTGAATAGAGAAAGCGGATTACTGAAGAACACATGGATGTGTACATAGTTATGCGCACAGAGGAGAGGAGACAATCCATTTTAACCTGGTAAGATTTAGCTGGGCATTTTAGAACTGGCCCTCGACTGGCGCCTATTTAAATATTTCCTGAGCTAGTCAGGAAATATTTTTTGGGAGCCAGGATGAGAGATCTCTATTTACCAGCTCTTGCGTCCTAAGTATATCGTCCTCACATATTTCAAGAATTTTCTTTCTGATATGGGGGTCTATTTTTGACTCAGTTAATGAATTGCTTCTCAGATATGTCCATATTCTCTTATTCCTGGGCGATGGCCTAATATAATTTTTCAGATTATTTTTAAGAGTCAGCAATAATTTAAAGTAAAGTTGGTTTCTAGGTATTCCGCCCTTGTTGTGTACGCTTATATTTGGCACAAAGGTATCATCAACATTCAAGAACCGGAATAAATCTGCTATGGTTTCCAACGTATTTTCCTTTAACTCATCAAAAAGGATGACTTTAATCTTCTCCTTATCGAAGATATCGTAATATCGTTTTAAATCAGACCAGTAGTAATTTGCCTTGATCCAGGCTGCATCTGCACTAAAACAGTGTTCATCAAAACCCTTGGTAGGGGCTGTGCGGCTTGACATCATATACGACGAATATAATCTATCTGCTGGATTCCTAAGACTGACAATTAATTTAACATCTGGCAGTTTCTTTACGATTTTCTTGGCTGCTATTGGGCTTCTCAAATAGCTAGGCGATGCTTCACCTATTGCTTTTTCATCCACGCATTTTCCGAAATAACTCTGATATTCTTTAAATGTCCTTACCCGCGTTGATTTAGCACGAATATGATATGGGTTATCCTTATCAAAACTAAAATATCTAAGTTCTTTTAAATCAGCAGGCATATACACATTGGGATGTTGTTTCAGGTAGAAATATAGTGAAGTAGAACCTGCTTTTATATCACCGATGATCAGAAAATTGGGTACTGTCATAAAAAACTCATTTAACTATATGATAGTAGTATTACCATAAACATATCGCAGAACATCCTGTTCCACATATGGGAATAAATATATATCAAACGAAATCAAAACTAATCTCCGTAGTTATAGCACTCGTCCCGTAAATTTTATTAGTTATGACGACAGCACTTACTGGAGACTTTATATTGAACTTCCGTGAAACCCAACCACAACGTGGCTGTTGATTACCTTTAAAAATCAATATTTCACTATCCTTACTGTCTACTTCTAATCTGGCAATAAATTTTTTTGATTCCACCACTATTGTCCTGTCCTGCAATGATACCTCACATGATTCTGAAAAATTCCAGCATTGTTCAACAATATGTTCTTCTGAACACACAATAGAATCAGTCACAAGAATTCTGTTCTGAGATTTTTTATAAAACTTAATATCCCGGCGATGCAGTACAGGATCATCCAGCCTCATATAACCATTTTGAACACCAACAAAGTGATCCTGATTTTCATCAAATGCCCATAACTCGCACTTTGACTCAGCCGCTGTTAGCCACATAAAGTTTCCACCAATCAAAGATTGGTCCGCCCCATCAATACGCACTGTATTATGTGCAGATGTACCACGGAAATAATTTCGCCATTCCTTATCTGATTGATAGACATAGGTGCCAGGATCGATCAGCATCTCTACACCTGCAATTGATAGCGTAAATGAAAGCGCATCAGCATGCCCATGTGCTGCTATTGATAAATAGCCCAGGGCACCAGCATCGACAATCATTTTAACTTCTCTTTCCGCCTCAAAGTCCGCACCAAGAATATAATACCCTCCCTCAGGAAATGACCTGCTGACTGGTAACTGAATACCATCTAAGCTCAATTTGTCATACTCACTTGAAGCTGTATCACCTAATAACCATTTCGTTTTATGGTCTAAATATCTGGATTTTTTCTTGAATTCACCACGTGAAAATATTATGGCGCCTGTCGACAATAGTGATTTATAGATGCAAAATTCCTTTTCACAACTTAGCTTGATAACCAGGCCATCGTCTGAATCACCTATCATAGGCATATTACCCGCAACATCCATTACTGATGACAGATATTCCAGCATTTTTTCTATCCTGTTCCAGTAACTGGCTGGAAAGCTAAAATTACTATACTTTCCTATCAGCCCGGAAATAAGCATAAAATCCAGCACAAAATGCTGATAAAATATTGACTGCTCAAGATTAACACCATCACGTCCATTCTGGACGAGTGACTCTCTGACCAGCTCATCGAATGACGACTGTTGCCATCCCTTAAACTCTTCCCAGCAAGGCCAGCATGTTGTCGCTACATATACCCCTGCCAACTCTCCTATTAGATGATTATTAGCTGAAGAGTATCTTGAAAAATGTCCGCGTATAAAATGGACATGCTGATAGATCACTGTCAGCCATCTGTTCCTCAATCGCCTACCATCTTCACCCTCAAACATTGGTGAAGCAGTTCCTCCAATAAGATGCCAGACAAAGCACCAGTTAATAAGCCGTATCGAAAGTTCCAGAGAACTTGTCCAGTTTGGGCCTAACATATAGGGACATTGATCAAACCATGAGCTTAGCTGTTTGTTAATAAAATCCAGGTAAGACTGGTTTTTAGAGAGATAGTAAGCTTGTGCAATTGTCACCAGATGTAAATGACGATTCTGTCCCCATATGTATTTAATGTCTCCAACAATATTCTGGTCACGATAATCTATCATTTTCCCAAATAACAGAGGAACAATATGTCCAGTTTTTACATTACGATTCCAGTTTGGAACCACGCCCAAATCAACATCATTTAGTGAAAATACATCCAGGCGTCCAAGCATGATACGATCTGCTTCACGACAATATTCCGCATAATCAATCTTATGGAGACGTGGCAATATATTTTCAGGCATGCTGTCAAAGCACGGAGAAGATGGGCTGGGTACTACAAAGAACCCAATCTTTTCCATATGCGATAAAATATTCTTCTTTACACGATAACCAACCTCAGAGAAAGACATGCATCTTAATCTATTCTGGTACCATGCTATCTTGTCTTTAAATAACATATTTCGGTATATAATTTAGGATGATACGCGGGTAGAAAGAGAATCAGGCAATAGTAGGTATGCTTCTATTTTATCTTTTTATCGAACCAGGGAGGTTAATCTCCTCACCAGGTACTGGATCAACGGGCCTCTCATTTCCTTATTGGCATTGAGAGCTGCATATACAGCCAATGGGAAGCAAAGTATTATCTTTATAATTTCAGAAATATTAGCATCAGTTTTCTCTAGCTTATACCCAAATTTCTTCAACTCTCTAGCAGTAATTACCTGGGCGACATAAATTTCATCACTTTCCAGGTTTTTTCTCCATTTACCTACTGAAGTAGAAAATATACCCCGACTGCTAATCCTGTCTGAACTATTATGAGAATCAATCTGCAACATCTGGCTATCGTACTCCTCACCGATAACTCCACACACTTTTCGTATAACCTGCTCAGGTTGTTGGACTAAGTCTTCATAGCAGATAACCATATAATTTTCACTGGGGACTATTTGCTCCAGCTTTGATATTTTTTTCATACTTGACTTCCATAATAAGGAAGTAAGGATTGGATGGTATAAACTCCTCAGTCGAGAAGCATGACCCGCTGTCGTTACCTTCCACCTGTTTTTGTAGGACAGGATGAAATCACGTGGATCACGTACACACACCAGAATTCTGGCATCCGGGAAATGCTTCACTATATCATTTATGAAGAAAAGATCCTTTGGTGTATTATTTCCCCAACGCATCATACCAGCGGCTTCTTTCTGTATGTCCATAAAAGTTCTAAATAGAGCCATAGGATCTACAGCAGAATTTCGAAGCCGCCGCATATTCTCAGGATCTGAAAATAGCTGACCAACTCTTTCCTGGTCTTCAGACTGGTTAGACTTCCCATAAATATTCAACAACGAATCAATCACACTCTCCTTGATTTCTTCTTTTTCCAAATCATAATTCTTGGAATATATAGTTTCAAAGAAATGATTTTCTCCCTTCATAAATATTCTAGGATGCCTATCTAGAATATTAGCAGTAAGCGTGGTACCTGACCGTGGCGTTCCAACTATAAATATTGGCGACTCACTGGACCTAATATTTTCCATATTAATTCCCAGACACCTTTTCGTATAAAGACTCAATTTCTCTTGTAACTACAGAAGATTCAAAATATTTAATAGCCTTGATCTTATTATTATCTCCTATACGCATACAGTAAGACACATCCTCAAGCAACCCTGATACAGCAACATAAATACTATTCTCATTGATTCTATCCAGAAGAATTCCATTCTCCCCATTCACGAAAACATCAGGAATTCCACCAACCGAATGCGTTACTACTGCAAGCCCGGCAGCCATTGCCTCAAGCAATGCTACTGGGCAACCTTCACCATAATATGTGGGAAAAACAAATATATTGCTTTCAAGCAGGCATCTCGCCTTTTCTTCCCCTCGTAGATAACCAGGAAACTCTACACAACCAGCAGGAAGGTTTTCACGCACCCATTTCTCCATCTTCTTTCTCTCGGGTCCATCGCCTGCCATAATTAATTTAGTTTCAGGATGTTTTGAGATGATATTTCTGAATGCGCCAAGCAGCTCATAAACACCTTTTTCTTTCACAAACCGGGAAAGAAATAGTAATTTTTTTTTGTCATCACCGGGTTTTGTACTCACATCCTGAAACAACCCGCCATCATACATAGTTGTGGTTACTTCTATTTTACTCTCATCTACACCAAGGCCTACCAAGTCATTTTTAAACTTTGATGCAAGAACTAATATAAATGCACTCTTATTTATAAGGGCAAGAAAGAGCTTATGAATAAATTTACTACGCCTTATTTTTTTTACATACTCATGATCCCATCCATGGAAGAACACAACAATTCTGCGATACCCAAGACAGCGCAGAGTTAATAAAAATGAGCCATCTCTCAATAAAGAATTAAAATTAAAAGAAGGGTTTATATGAACACAATCGAAATCATCATGAAATACATTCTTAGCCAGCTTGAAATTGTCTATCATAGGGGCTAAGGCATCATGCACCTTCCACTTGCCAGGTATATTACGCCCGATAACCAAATGCTTGTACTCGATTCTCGCAGTAGAATACTCTATTAGTGACGAGACATAATTAACAACACCGCCCTGTGCAGAGAAGTCCTTTGATAAGATTAATACTTTAATTATGTTGCTGTTAGCCAATTATAATTCCGCGTTCAAACAATCAGTTTGGATTCTCGTAATTCAAGCCAAGTGCAGTTTTATAAGCGGCTAATAAATTAGGGACTTCATATTTCCAGTCCAAAACATTTTCTATACGCTGACGACCATACTCTCCCATTTGAGTCCTCAAACATGGATCGTCCAATAGTAGACAAATACTATTGGACATACCTACCTCATCTCCCGGTTGGACATAAAGGGACGCTTCCTGAGCGGAAAATCTACCTTCAGCCAGGTCAAACTGCACAACAGGTTTACCCATAGCCATATATTCCATAATCTTATTCATTGTGCATTTATCTGTATATTCGTTATAGACATCCGGGCAAATGCCAATATCGATACTATTTAATGCCGTAGACAAAGCACTTCCTGTAAGATAACCAGTAAAAGTTACATAATCATCAATCTGCAAGTCCGATGCATATTTTTTCATGGATGCAAGCTCTGTCCCATCTCCTATCAAAATAAATTGAATATCAGTTCTATCCAGAACGAAAATAATATTCTTAATTACACGCAATAAACAATCAATCCCATCTTGCGCTCCCATAATCCCTACATATCCAACCAGATATTTTCGCCCCTTTCTTAGAGATGATTCAGTTGATTTATTGCATATCTTACTTAGATCAGGCCCGCTGCGAACAATAAAAACATTCTCTGGTTTCATGCTGTTACGTGTGACAGCTATTTCCTTATAGGAATCATTTGTTACGATAGCAACGTCTGCAGTTTTATATGTCCATTTCTCCAAAACCAACAATAGATTGTATAGTTTATCTTTTCGTTTAAATTTCTCCACGTACAACTCCGGGTTCAGATCGTGATGATCAAATATATATTTCTTTCCAAACAATTTAAAAAATAAAGCAATCAAAAATATTGTATCAGGCGGATTGCATCCATGAATCACGTCAAATCCCCTCCCAAGGGATACTTTACATGCAAGGAAAAATTCCCAGAATAGTGCCGACGAATATTCAATCAAATAGCCAAAAGCGCCATCAGCCTCAAATGGAAGCGCATGCCTGTAAATGTGAATACCGTCGATAACCTCATGTGATTTATCATACCCTTTACCTTTTGGAGATATAATAGTAACCAGATATCCTGCATCCTTTAATGCTATCGCTTCTTGCCATACACGCCTATCCAGGGGCAGAGGAAGATTCTCAACAATTATCAGGACACGTAACATGATTCTTATCAATAATATTGCAGGTTGTTTTAGCTAATAATTATTATGAATTAAGATAAACCTATTTAATAAACAGCAGATAGGTGCCTGCACCATTACGACACTCTGCCACATATCACTTGGTAGCACTCTTAACCACACTGGGGTTGTCCACTACTATTTTTCACTGCAGAGGAAATATTTAACACTCTACCCCTGCCCCCAGATCCCTTGAATTAAACTCTTCCATTTACGTGATGTACTCCCCCATGAGAACCCTTCAATACGATCCTCCTGTCGTTCCAGGTCATCACGGCCATCTTGATAGTCCAGCAATATCTTTTCCAGATATAAATTCCAATCATCCTCCGAAGGAATCACGTATCCTGATCCAGTTTCTCTTATAATTTGAGCTACTGCAGATTCCTGTGGGACAATTGCCAGAATCGGCTTCCTCATCCGCAGATAATGGGGCAGTTTTTGGTGCACGATAATCCTTGAATTTGGAAGATCTTCAAGAAGCAAAACTAAATAATCGCACTGCTCGACAGCTCTCAGACTTTCTTCATGAGATGTAGCACTATGGAATATCAACCATTCATTATCATTACTTTCCATTAACTCTCTTGCTGCCGGAGAGGAATCACCATAGACATGTAGTTCGACGTCAATACCCTTCTTTCTGGCATGATAAACAGCCTCAATAAGTCTTTGCCCCGGTACTTTAGGAGGCTTAAACATTGTCCCTAGAAAACCTAATCTAATAACTGACGACCTACTGCGCCCCTCTTTTCTCTGTACTGTCTGGCCCTTAAAGTCAAAATCCTCTTCTAGATAATAATGATTTATCGCAACCACCCTATTTGGCTCAGCCCCATATTTTTCAATCATAACTCTTCGTGCGGGTTCATTTGTCGTAATATTTACGTCTGCTGTCTTAAGAATTTTTTGTTCTAACTTCAAAAGGCGCTGCTTGTGCACTGCAGGTATACGATTAAAATAGCTCTCGTCATAACTCCATAGATCCTGCCAGTCAATTATCCACTTAAGCGCAGGGAAACGTTGTTTTAGATACAATCCTGTCAGGCATATATCGTGTCTAGGAACACATGAAATCAATAGTACTTTATTACATGTCTGAAAATCTTTTGAGATTGACCTCTCTAATTTCTTGTTAGCCTTAAGCACATAGAGAATTTTTGTCGAGGGAAAAAAGAGATATTTTTCCAAATCTCTCTTGAGATTATTTAAGCCAATCACCCTTAATATTCCAGCAGGATTTGGATAAGGCTTGATGGTGATGCAGTCAGGATCAACATCATCATTCCCTGAGCAAACAAGCACACCCTTTCCATATTCTCTAATCAACGATGGTAGCATCCTTACTCGGTTGTTGAGACGATGCTTTTCTTTGCTAATCATCAAGTATATGACCATGTTGCTCCATGCATCTTTAGCTTTTTCCATCGGTTGCTATACGAGCTCAAAAACATATATAAATGGGAATAAATATTGAAAGCACAGGCTTCCGGGCCTTGACTCTTTTCATATTATAAAACATATTAGTCATTGGCATGGTAATGCAGTTCATTTAAATAGGTTTTGCCTAGAAAAACCCAATTGCATTGTCTATCTTATCGGCAGATACCAGGGAAATTTAAGAACAGGAAACAGGGGTCTAAAGATAAGCCTCAGCAGCACAAAATGACGAAAGAATCCTTAAAATATTCGCCATCAAATGGCGGTCGATTGAAAAAGCGCTGGATACGTTTCTGGATGCGACTTTCCGGCCGCTCTATACTGGGCCGCATTGCTACGCACATAGCCGCATTATCTACCCCCCCCCATTACCTCCGTGAACGTCTCGCAACGATCTTTAAGAAGGGCTACATCTCCGCAAAAACGGAAGTTTATCATGATGCAATGGAGTTAGGTAATAATGTATTCATCGATGACCGCTGCCTGATATTCAGGAACCATGCCGGCGGACCAGTCAATATTGGAGATAATGTCCGCATCTATCGTGATACGATTATCGAAACAGGAGAAGGTGCGGGCTTCAGCATAGGTAATTATTCCAGCATCCACCCACGCTGCCAGTTCAACGCATATATGGAGCCTATTGAGATTGGACACCATGTTATGATCGCAGCGAACTGCTCCTTTTACTCCTACGATCATGGCATATCAGCAGACATACCGATACGATCACAGCCACTAAATTCACGTGGCCCAATCATAATTGAAGACGAGGCATGGATTGGCACGGGTGCAATCATTCTTAGTGGAGTCCGAATTGGTACTGGCGCAGTGGTAGGAGCAGGTGCAGTAGTTACAAAGAACATTCCCCCTGGAGGGATTGCAGTCGGAAACCCAGCACGCGTAGTAAAAATGAGGGCTGATCTGACAGCGGCACAATAAGACAATACTACGTATACAAGTGAGCGCACTTTTTATCAAGCGCTAGATGACTATTATAGCCCTCTAAAGATAAGTAGAGCTGGGCAATACTGACCTGAAACGTTTCTTTGTGTTACGTAAGAATGGTCGTATATCGTTCTTATAAATAAATTGCAGTACTGAGTGGCTATAGTCGAACATCCAGGCTACTTTCATGTATGTATATATACGTTTTATATGCGAATCTATTTTGGCTGCATGAGTATAGTTCATCCTGCATAGAAAGGACTTAGCACGCATTTTAAAGACAGCATCATCTTCACCGACTGCATATAATATGCAACTCAATAACTCCAGGCTATCTTCACACCATGCGACTACTTCGGCACTACCACCCATATTTGTATCATGTAACCTAAAGCTGGCTTTAACTGATTTGATATCAAATCGCTCAAACTTTGTGATGATTTTTGTTTCAGCAATGACATCCTGAAACAGGTTATGTCCAGACAAAAACCCACCTACTTCACGCAGATTTTTTGTATTGAATAACGTGCTACATACATACATGGTTATTCTATTGTCAAACCATGCCAGATAAAGTTCTTTAGTTGATAGTCCTTGCGCAGAGTTTTCTCTTTCGACAATGATATCTCCCTGTTTATTGATAATTCGTGTGCCCGTCCTAATAATGCCATAATGAGTTTCGTAGTTAACTGCCTCTAGACATGTCACAATAAAATCATCATCAATTAAATCATCATCAAGCAACAGGAGCAAATAATCTCCCCGTGCTTCATTAATGCAATAATTAAAATTGTTGTTTGCCCCGATGTTTTTTTTATGCCTAATATACCGTAATCTTGGATCAGATATGCCCCGCATAATTTCTTCTGTATTATCAGGAGAACAATTATCTGCTACTAATATTTCAATGTTCTTGTAGGATTGATTCAGGGCACATGATAGCGCATCCCTAAGAAAGGAACCTCCCCTGTTATAAGTGGGTATTGCAATAGTAATAAGTGGCTGTTTTTCTTTTATCATGGCGCGCTCATAAAAAGGAATACGTACTGCATATCATTGAACCTGGTACTCTATTATAATTTCATTAGCTTCTCCAAAATGGGAAGCTTGATCAATCGGTTATACAGGTACTTTATTTTGTACTTAGGGTTTAGTAATAACAGGGTTTCTTGCTCATAGTCTTCTGGGATAAATACAGGCAATGGCTCACCCAACGCTCTATGGCAACTGATGTCTAATAGTGATTTTAATATGCGCTGCTGTAATCTCCTGTATAATTTTCCATCACTAGCACTTAGTAACTTTATATGCTTTTCGAATAGCATAATCTTTGCAAATTCCAGGCTTGAATTATTTGCAGTTATAGAATCATGTCCACGACGGTACAGGGAGATAGTCTGAGGCACATGCACTATGGGGCCTAACTTCGCAAGCCTTGAAAAAAAATCTTTATCTTCCCCACCATAGCGAAAATGATGATCAAACCAACCAATTTTATCTCCATCTACTTTTTTGAAGAGGGTTGTATGTGGTGCTGCAGGTACCCTTGGCCACAGTATGGCTGCGTATCCGTCTTCAATAAGACATGGTACCTTCTTTTTTTCATTCGCATCAAAAAATAATTCCCTGACATCTTCCAGCATGTCATCGACACTAATAACAGAAAAATTCCCTACTGCTAAAACAGCACTGGGAAAATCACGTAGAGATTGATAAAGCACAGAAATTCTATCAGGCGGCATAAGATCATCATCATCTAGAAAAGCTATGTACTCACCTTTTGCAACTTTGCAGGCATTGGTTCTGCTGATTGCAATACCCTGATTATCCTGTCGGTAATAACGTATTTTATCGCCATAGGAGGCAATCAATTGAGCAGTATCGTCTGTCGATCCGTCATCAAGAAAAACTATTTCAACAGGTTGGTATGTCTGCTCTAATACAGTGGCTAGAGTTTGTGGCAATAGTTTCGATCTGTTATAGCTACAGATAACTATTGATATTAGCGGTCTCGACATTTTATGCTTACGCCCCTGCCTGAGATAAATACAGGACTGTGCCAATGCCCACCATATGGGACCTATACATCGTGGAAATTTTGTGGAAGCTCCCTTTCAATAGGGCGGGAAGTCGCCCAACATGCCATATTAATAATATGGGCTTCATATACTTTTCCTGCTTCTTTCCAACCTTGTGGGCACAGACATAACTCCTGACAACCACTTCGCCCCACTAAATCGGCTCCACATAATATATTTCAGGAATGGAAGTATCATTACTACATATTTATATAGCATTAAATAGAAGCGCAAGTTTTCTCACCTCTTTTCCAAGATTAAAAGCAGTCTCAATAGTTTTTCGGCCCTGCATTCCCTGCTCTGTCCTCTCACTTTCAGATAAGGTCATAATCTCCTCTATTGCTGCTGCCAAACCACCTGAATCCTCTGGCTCTACTAACAAACCACCACCATCATTTATCAACTCTGGTATGCCAGATACCTTCGTTGAAATAACGGGGATTTTCATCGCCATTGCCTCCATTAATGCGACTGGAATCCCATCCATTGTTCCGCGCTTCTCAACGATACATGGCAAGACAAAGACATCTGCACTATTGAGATTTCTCATAACAGCACTCTGCTCCAGAGCGCCTAGTAAGAACACAAATTTTTCCAGCCCATAATCTTTTATTGCGCTGGATAATTCTTGGCGCCTTTCACCATCACCTATTATTTCACAGGTAAAAGCAACACCTGTCTTCTCGGATAATATCCTGCAAGCCTGAACAAGATAAATAAAACCTTTTTGCTCAACCAGCCTCCCGGTAGCCACTATCTTGAATTTGCTATTCTTAACCCTGATTGGCGCAGCTATTGTTGCAACATCAACACCACAATGAATGATTTTTATTTTATTTGCGTCCAGATCATTATATTTTCTTAACAAGTAATTTTTATTGTAGAGAGAAATAGAAGCTATAAATTTTGCTCTATAAAACTTCTCTTCTTCAACCAGCGATTTTTCTGGTAAAAATATATCATGGGCATGGACTGTGAAGCTATACGGGATTCCAGAAAGCAGAGAAGAAAACATGGCATATGTACAACCATCCAGAGCAAAATGAGCATGAATATGCTTAGTATTTAGGGCCTTTAATTTATAAGCGTAACAGGCAGACCATGAAAACATATGGAATATTCTACGGCCGCCCTTAACTGCAATATAAGCAGCCGAAATATACTTAGCAGGGCGTATTAATAAACAGTATAGATGATATGATATCAACTTTAGTTTTGATGTCTCTAGCTTTAGAGACGACAGGTAGCATACATCCTGCATGATACTTTTCGAATCAGAATGAACAATCTCGTCTTCGCGCCTGGATTTGGAAAATATATTTACCCTGTACCCCTGTTTTTTTAATTCCATTATTTCTCTAACAATAAAGGTCTCCGAGATGACAGGAAAAGTATCCAGAAGATATGTAATATTCATTGAATTTATCACAGCAATATTATTTATAATTCTTTTAACAACCAAGTATTTTTCAGCATCCCAAGGGATCACTGACTTCTATTCGCAATATATCCTGCTATCACACACCATCTTCTTTGCTATAGCAATGACCACTTAATCTAACTATAGATCGTGCTTCCATACAAACTAATATACCTATCATGATCATTTTGGAAGATAACAAAGCAGGTCACTATGAATCAACACGGAACAATTCAAACCACGCGGTTTCTTTAGGCTATTATCAAGAGAAGCTAATTCTAATATTTTTCTTAATATAAGCTTTCAGAACCATCTTCTCTACTTGTTATTTTCCCTGTACTTCTGTAACGCTAACTGGATAGGATTTTCCCTCATACTTTCACCATAGAATATCTTCTTACATAACTTTACTGCTGGCATCAATAAATAGTCGTGCATTGGGACTATGATGAAATACAATACATGCAGGAACTGCGGCAAAGGAATGTGCTTTCTATGTATAGGATAAGGTAATGTTACTGTTCTCCATACATATATGATTCTGTCTTTTGGATGGTCCAGAGTTTCTTTAATCTGAGCAGAGTATTTCCAGGCAAATGAATACGATTCAGACTGCCTGGAAATACTCCGCGAACGATTTCTAACAATTATCTCAGCCTGCTTTGCCAATTCAACATCAGATTTCGCATAAGATAACACATCAGGAAAAACATCTACCTTTAATAATTCTCTGGCAAGCAATATCCCCATCATTAACATTCTCTCACCACCAGAATCACGCGCAAACTTCATGCAAAGATCAATGTTTATTTCAGGGATGTACCTAACCAGCCTTGCAACATGGTTGATAAGCTTCAAGTTCTTCCAGTTTGATTTACACCCAGCGATACAAAGAATAAACAAAAGGTCATTTTCAGAAAATGATGGCAGAAACTTCCCCATAAAATAATGATATTGTCTCCGTTGCCAAAACGCTTCGTAATCAATCGATATTGGCAGTCTGTATTCTGTTAGATACAAATGGGGTTCAACTATAATCTCCCTGTATTCTTCAACATCCTGCGGTAATGACACGAGAGGAGGCTTTCCATTCTTGTCTTTCTCCAGTATAAATTTATAGTCCTTGCTATACTTATTCTCCTCACCCACCTGCCGATATCCTGCTACTTGCAATAATTCCTTTACATTTTTTTCCTGCCCCCTATGAATCAAAAAATCCAAATCATTAAACTGGCACTTTTTGGTATCCACCCTGGTTCTACAGGCTGTTTCAGGCCCCTTATAGTTAATAATCTGAATACCATTAATTATAAATAACTCATTTAATCGTAACAACTCACGGCACAAGACCTCATTACGTCTTGCATTGCGCTCATATCGATTACGAATAAAATTGAGGATATCGGTTGGTATATTGTATCTTCCATAATCTTTTAATGCTGGATATAGCATTGGAATAACTTCATTCTTAAATGCCAGTATAATAAATTTATCCCAATCAGCAACCACCCGCAGAGCGGGTGGTATGATGAAAGCCCCCGGAGGGGGCTATAACACACAGCCTCAGAGTCCTGCCAGCCTCATCTGTTCCTGGCGCTTCTCTTCCGCCTCTTGGTTCTTTATGTATTTCCTTCATCTAATCCAACCGTACTCACACAATATCCTCTCGCCCAAAAATGGCGCCCTGTGAAATTCCGCTTTACTTGCAAATATTCTCGAAATATCCGTATCGCTGACTTTCCTTTCAAAAAACCTATCGT